>NZ_DASUHS010000126.1:0-7901 GCF_036273375.1 Mycobacterium sp.
CGTGCGCCAGGTGCTCGACGTGCTCGACCCGGTGCCGGATCCGCTGCCCGAGGACCTGCGCGCGAAACTCGGCCTGGTCTCCGAAGACGAGGCGTTGCGCGACATCCATCTGGCGGAGAGCGAGCCGCGGCGGCAGCGGGCCCGTGAGCGCCTGACCTTCGACGAAGCCGTCGGCCTGCAGTGGGCGCTGGTGGCGCGCCGCCACGGCGAGTTGTCGGAGTCGGGGCCGCCTGCGCCGCCCCGTCCGGACGGTCTGGCCGCAGAGCTGTTGGTGCGCTTACCCTTCGAGCTGACCGCGGGGCAGCGCGAGGTGCTCGGCGTGCTGTCCGACGGGCTCGCGGCGACCCGCCCGCTGAATCGGCTGCTGCAGGGTGAGGTCGGCTCCGGCAAGACGATCGTCTCGGTGCTGGCGATGCTGCAGATGGTTGACGCCGGATATCAGTGCGCGCTGCTGGCGCCCACGGAAGTGCTTGCTGCGCAACATCTCCGGTCGATTCGCGACGTGCTCGGTCCGTTGGCGATGGCGGGCCAGCTGGGCGGCGCCGACAACGGGACCCGGCTGGCGCTGCTGACCGGTTCGATGACCGCCGCCCAGAAGAAGCAGATCCGCGCCGAGATCGCCGGCGGCGAGGTCGGCATCGTTGTCGGCACCCACGCACTGCTGCAGGATGCGGTGGAATTCGACAACCTGGGCATGGTGGTGGTCGACGAACAGCATCGCTTCGGTGTCGAGCAGCGAGACCAACTGCGGGCCAAGGCCCGTCCCGGGGTGACGCCGCACCTGCTGGTGATGACGGCGACGCCGATTCCGCGCACCGTCGCGCTCACCGTGTACGGGGACCTGGAAACCTCGACGCTGCGCGAACTTCCGCGCGGCCGCCAGCCGATCACCAGCAACGTCATCTTCGTCAAGGACAAGCCGGCGTGGCTGGGCCGGGCCTGGCAGCGCATCACCGAGGAGGTGGCCGCCGGCCGCCAGGCCTACGTGGTGGCGCCGCGCATCGACGAGAGCGACGACCCGGGTGATCAGGAGCAGAACGCCAAGGCGCCGGAGACCGCCGAGGGCCTGTACGCCCGGCTGCGCTCGGGTGAGCTGGCGAATCTGCGCCTGGGTCTGATGCACGGGCGGCTGTCGGCGGAGGAGAAGGACGCCGCGATGGCGGCCTTTCGGGCCGGCGAGGTCGATGTGCTGGTGTGCACCACCGTCATCGAGGTAGGCGTCGACGTCCCCAATGCCACCGTCATGTTGGTGATGGACGCCGACCGGTTCGGGATCAGTCAGTTGCATCAGCTGCGCGGCCGGATCGGTCGCGGCCGGCATCCGAGCCTGTGCCTGTTCGCCAGCTGGTCCGCGCCGAATTCGCCGGCCGGCCGGCGGCTGCGCGCGGTGGCCGAGACGCTGGACGGCTTCGCCCTGGCCGATCTCGACCTCAAGGAACGCCGAGAGGGAGATGTGTTGGGCCGCAACCAGTCCGGGAAGGCGATCACGTTGCGGCTGCTGTCCCTGGCCGACCATCAGGAGTTCATCGAGGCCGCCCGGGATTTCTGCGTCGGGGCCTACACCGACGAGCGCTCGAACCCCGGCTTGGCCGTGCTGGCCGCGCGCTTCACCGACACCGACCGCATCGAATACTTGGACAAGTCGTGACCGCCGGCGACGATGCAGAGCGCAGCGATGCTGAGGAGCGGCGCAGGTGAACCGCAAAGTATTGCTGTGGCTGGCCGCGGCGGCGGTGCTCGCGTTGCTGGTGGCCTACCAGACGACTGCGTCCTCGACCGCACGACATTCCGCCGAATACGCTGCGCGCGCTGACGTTCCGACGGTCCAGCCCGGCACCGATGTGCTCGGGGGCATCGCCGTCGTGCCCCTGCGCCTGCACCGCTACGACTACCTGCGGTCGGCATTCGGCGACGCCTGGGACGACGACAACGACGCCCCGATGGGGCACAACGGATGCGACACCCGCGACGACATCCTCAACCGCGATCTCGTCGACACGACCCACGTGTCGGTCAAGCGGTGTCCGGACGCCGTGGCCACCGGCACTCTGCACGACCCGTACACCAACAAGACCATCGCGTTCCAGCGTGGCCCCAAGGTCGGCGAATCCGTGCAGATCGACCACATCGTCCCGCTCGCCTACGCCTGGGACATGGGCGCCTACGGCTGGCCCGCCCCCGAGCGGCGGCGCTTCGCCAACGATCCCGCCAACCTGTTGGCCGTTGACGGGCAGGCCAATCAGGACAAGGGCGATTCGCCGCCGGCGCGGTGGATGCCGCCCAACGCGGCGTTCGCATGTCAGTACGCCATGCAGTTCATCGCGGTGCTCCGCGGCTACTCGCTGCCGGTGGACCAGGCGTCGACCGGCGTGCTGCGTCAGGCCGCGACGACCTGCCCGACGGGGTAATGGGCTACGAGCCTTCGTAGGTCTCCGGGTCCGGGCGCAGCCGAGTGCCGTCATTGAGCGCGTTGATCGCATCCATGTGCTCATCGGCCAGCTCGAAGTCGAACACATCCAAGTTGGACGCGATGTGCTCGGCATTGGCCGACCGGAAGACGACCGCATTGCCCAGCTGCAGGTTCCACCGCAGCAACACCTGCGAGGCGGTCTTGCCGTATTCACCGGCGACCGAATTCACCGTCGGGTTGTCGTTCAGCTTGCCCAGCGCCAGCGGTGTGTAGGACTGCGTGAGGACGTTGTGCTCGGTGTTGGTCTTGCGCAGCGCTTCTTGGTTGAGCAGTGGGTGCAGCTCGATCTGGTTGACCGCCGGGGTGACGAAGGTGAGGTCGATGACCGTCGTCAGGTGCTCGTCGGTGAAGTTGGAGACGCCGATCGAGCGGGCAAAACCATCCCCGCGCGACTGAATCAGCCCGCCGAAGGAATTCACGTACGTCCCCAGCGACGGGGCCGGCCAGTGGATCAGGTAGAGGTCGACGTAGTCCAGGCCGAGGCGCTCCAGGCTGGCGTTGCAGGCGTCCATCGCCCCTTTGAAACCCTGGTCGGCGGTCGCCAGCTTGGTGGTGACGAACAGCTCGGCGCGGGGAATCCCGGACGCGGCGATCGCGCGCCCGACGGCGGCTTCATTCCCATAGACAGCGGCCGTGTCGATCAGGCGGCAGCCGACCTCCAGCGCAGCCGACACCGCGCGTTCGGTCTCGTCGTCCGACAATTCCGCGACGCCCAGGCCGAGGGCCGGGATCGTGTTTTCGTCGTTCAGAGCAATTGAGGGTAAGGCGGAGCCCGACTCGCCGGCCAATTCATTCACCTGCCTGTGAAATTGAAGGTTCAAGATTGTGCACCGAGCCGGGTTCCGTCATCGAGCGACGATATCGACGCCATTCGGCGCCGAGTTCGAGGCGCTCAGTTCGATATCGAACACGTCGAAGTTGCTCGCAATCCGATGAAAGCTCACCGACTTGGGGATCACGATATTACCGAGTCTGCAAAAGCGACCTAAACAAGACCTGGACGGGTGTCTATCCGTGCCGTCGGCACCGGGCACGCCACCCCGTACAGTTGGTCGCGCGGCACACCGGTATCGGCAGCGGGTCAGCCGGTCTTCCGCGAAATGCGGCGAGGCCGGTGACGTCGATCCGCCGGTAACCGACGACGGCGTCCGCCCGTTTGGTGGCCGCCGGGGCCGGTAAGCCTTGAGAGGCGACGGGCGGCGGGAACGATAACCGTTCGTCGTCGAGCGTTAGCACCTGTTGTCGTAAGGGGGTTGTTCATGACCAGGCCTCTGTCAGGCGCGCCGGGAGTTCAGTTTGGAGCCGAACACACGTCGGTGCCGCTGGCCAGCCGCATCCAGGGCGCCATCACCAGTGTCGGGACCAAGGTCATCCCGTGGATCCCGACCGCGCTGCGGCGAGGGCTGGTCCGCAGTCGTTCGGTCATCATCGACGGCAACACGCTGGATCCGACCTTGCAGCTGATGTTGTCGGGCCTGCGCGCCGTCGGGATCGACGGGCTGGTAGTCGACGACGACGCGCAGTCGTCGCGCACCCAGCTGCGCGAACAGATCGTGGGGTTGCCCGGTCCGCAGATCCACGTCGACGTCGACGAGCTGTCGCTGCCCGGTCCGGCCGGCGAGATCCCGGCGCGCCACTACCGTCCTGCCGATGGCGCGGCCGCGCCTCTGCTGGTCTTCTACCACGGTGGCGGTTGGTCGATCGGTGACCTGGACACCTATGACGCGCTGTGCCGGCTGATCTGTCGTGACGCCGGCATCCATGTGTTGTCGATCGACTACCGGCTGGCCCCCGAACATCCGGCCCCGGCCGCCATCGAGGACGCATACGCGGCGTTCACCTGGGCATACGAGCACGCCGGCGAGCTCGGCGCGATTCCGGGACAGGTCGCGGTCGGCGGGGACAGCGCCGGCGGCAACCTGGCCGCCGTCGTCAGCCAGATAGCGCGCGACGAGGATGGCCCCGCGCCGGCGTTGCAATGGCTGATCTATCCGCGGACCGACTTCACCGCGCAGAACCGGTCGCTGACCCTGTTTTCGCGCGGCTTCGTGCTGACCAAACGGGACATCGACTGGTTTGAATCCCAGTATCTGCGGCGTTCGGATTTGGATCGGACCGATCCGCGAGTATCACCGGCGCTGGCCGAATCACTGACCGGGCTGGCGCCCGCGCTGATCGCGGTCGCCGGCTTCGATCCGTTGCGCGACGAAGGCGAGAGCTACGCCGAGGCGCTGCGGGCCGCCGGGATCGCGGTCGACCTGCGGTACCTGGGTTCGCTGACCCATGGCTTCATCAACTTGTTCCCGCTGGGCGGCGACAGCATGGTGGCGTGTAGCGAGCTGATTTCGGCTCTCCGCGCACACCTGAGCCGGGTCTGATTCGTTGAGCCGCCGGCGCCGGTAACCTAGAGGCGCTTTGTCCGATCGCTTTGTCCGCAAACGGACAGACCGACAACTCGTACCGAAAGATCAGGGAACCTGTGGCCGACAAACCCAAACGTCCCCCGCGATTCGACATGAAGTCGGCCTCCGGCGGCAAGTCGAGCCGACTCGTCCAAATCGGCGGCACCGCATTCGTGGTGATCTTCGCGGTCGCCGTCGTCTTCTACATCGTCACGTCGCACCACAAGAAGACCGGCCCCACCGGCGCCGGCGATACGGTGCGGGTGACGTCGAGCAAGCTGGTCACCCAGCCCGGCAGCAGTAACCCCAAGGCCGTAGTGACGTTCTACGAGGACTTCCTGTGCCCGGCCTGTGGCAACTTCGAGCGCACCTTCGGCCCGACGGTCTCCAAGCTCATCGACATCGGCGCCATCGCGGCGGACTACTCCATGGTGTCGATCCTCGACAGCTCGCGGAACCAGAACTACTCGTCGCGCGCGGGTGCCGCGGCGCTGTGCGTCGCCGACGAATCCCAGGATGCGTTCCGGCGCTTCCACTCCGCGCTGTTCAGCACCGACATTCAGCCGAGCGAAACCGGCAAGACCTTTCCGGACAATGCGCGGCTGATCGAACTCGCCCGCGAGGCGGGTGCGGTGGGCAAGGTGCCGGACTGCATCAACAGCGGCAAGTACCTGTCCAAGGTCACCGGCGAAGCCGCGACCGGGCATATCAACGCCACGCCGACCATCAAGATCAACGGCGACGACTACGACCCCTCGACACCCGATGCGCTGGTCAACAAGATCAAAGAAATAGTGGGCAACATTCCGGGCATCGACGGCGCGGTCGCGCCGGCCTCCATGTGACCGGTGCGGTGTCGACAGAAGCCGCCGATCCCATCGGCGACCTGACGCCGGATCCGGCTACGGCGGCGCGGGTGCCGGCGCTCAGCGCCTGGTGGGTGCTGATCTCCGGTCTGATCGGCCTGGTCGCATCGATGACGTTGACGGTCGAGAAGATCGACATCTTGCTCAACCCGTCGTACGTGCCGTCCTGCAACATCAACCCGATCTTGTCCTGCGGCTCGGTGATGATCACCCCGCAGGCGTCGCTGCTGGGCTTTCCCAACCCGCTGTTGGGCCTGGTGGCCTTCACCGTGGTGGTCGTCAGCGGCCTGCTGGCGTTGACGAAAGTGGCTTTGCCGCAATGGTATTGGGTGGGGCTGACGGTCGGCGTGACGGTCGGCGCGGTGTTCGTGCACTGGTTGATCTTCCAGAGCCTGTATCGGATCAACGCGTTGTGCCCGTACTGCATGGTGGTATGGGCGGTCACCATGTCGCTACTGGTGGTGGTCGCCTCGATCGCCTATCGCCCGGTATCGCAGCGTCGGCAGGCCGGTCCTGGGTGGGTGCTTTTCCAATGGCGGTGGTCCATCGCCGCACTCTGGTTCACCGCGGTGTTCTTATTGATCATGGCGCGGTTCTGGGACTACTGGTCGACGCTGTTGTAGGTATCTGCAGGTGACCCGGATCATTGGCGGCGCGGCCGGGGGCCGGCGCATCGCGGTCCCGCCGCACGGCACCAGGCCCACCACCGACCGCGTCCGCGAGTCGCTCTTCAACATCCTGACCGCCCGCCTGGAGCTGTCCGGCCTCAAGGTGCTGGACCTCTATGCCGGTTCCGGCGCACTGGGATTGGAGGCGCTGTCCCGCGGCGCAGCCGCCGCGCTCTTCGTGGAGTCGGACCCACGCACCGGGTCCGTCATCGCGCGCAACATCGAAACCCTGGGTCTGCGGGGCGCGACGCTGCGCCGGGGTGCGGTGGCGACGGTGCTGGCGGCCGGGACAGCGGCCGCATTCGACCTGGTGCTGGCCGACCCGCCCTACGACGTCGACGCCGCCGAGGTCGAGGCCGTGCTGGCCGCGTTGCGCGCCCATGGCTGGGTGCATGACGGCAGCGTTGCGGTGGTGGAGCGGGCGGCCGGTGGTGCGCCGCTGAATTGGCCGGCCGGCTGGTCGGTGTGGCCCCAACGGGTTTACGGCGACACCCGTCTCGAGCTGGCCGAGCGTCATTGACGTAGGCGTGTACCGTCGTTCGTCATGGCGCCGCTCCTCAGCATCGCTTCGTCCCCCGCAAGCGGGCGGTACCCCCACTGCATCGTCTCGACGCGCGTCATGAACGCCGATGTGCGGAGACCGTCCCCCTGTGTCGGAGCGCCCGCATGACCGGCGCGGTGTGCCCGGGGTCGTTCGACCCGGTGACGCTGGGCCACATCGACGTCTTCGAGCGCGCGTCGGCCCAGTTCGACGAGGTGGTGGTGGCGGTCCTGACCAACCCCGCCAAGAAGGGCATGTTCGACCTCGACGAGCGGATCGCGATGATCAACGAATCGACGACGCACCTGCCCAACCTGCGGGCGGAAGCCGGGCAGGGCCTGGTCGTCGACTTCGTCCGGTCGCGCGGTATGACGGCCATCGTGAAGGGGCTGCGCACCGGCACCGATTTCGAATACGAGTTGCAGATGGCGCAGATGAACAAACACGTCGCAGGCGTGGATACCTTTTTCGTCGCGACGGCCCCGCGCTATTCGTTCGTGTCGTCATCTCTGGCCAAAGAGGTCGCGATGCTCGGTGGTGACGTGTCGGAACTGCTGCCCGAACCGGTCAATCGCCGCTTGCGCGAGAGGGTTTCGGACCGATCCTGAAACTGGCCGGTCGACGCGTGAAGCGGTGATCTGCGATGGTTTTGTCAGGCGGTGAAAACGCGTGCGTACGCGGCCGCGCAGCGGCTACCCGATCAAAGAAAAGCGGGTTTGCTCGTCGGCCTCGATATTCACGATGCGCCAGCAGCGCATATCGACGACGAATTCCTCTGTGTCCCAGCCTGGTTGGGCTTCTATCCGATGTCGGCGATGGCCGGCCGGCGGTGGCCAGCCTAGTTGGTTGTCGGTGGTGGTTGCGGCTGGAAGGGTTCGTACCACCACCAGTCGGCGCGCTCACCGGTGGGCCCGGGACACGGCGTGACGGCGGGCGGGGGTTTAGTTGGTGGGC
>NZ_DASUHS010000127.1:0-11406 GCF_036273375.1 Mycobacterium sp.
ACGGGTCAGCGCAATCGCGGCGGCCAGCAACTCGCGTTGCAGCTTGGTCAAGGTGGGCACATCGGCGGGCTGACGCCGCCACCGGGCCTCCGGTCGACGGCGCAGCGCCCCCAATCCGGTGCAGGGCACGTCGACGAGCACCCGGTCGAAGGTCGGCTCCAGGTCCGTCTGCCGCCCGTCGACCCGCAGCACGTCGACGGGCAACCCACGAGTGTTCTCGGCCACCAGGTCGGCGCGGCGCGGCGCGGGCTCCACCGCGGTGAGCCGGAACCCGGACTCCGGGTGTTGCTGCATGCCCAGCGAGGCCAGCAGCGCCGTCTTCCCACCCGGCCCGGCGCACAGGTCCAGCCACCGGCCACCGTCGCCGTCGATCGGCGCCAGGGTCAGCGCCCGGGCCACCAGCTGGCTGCCCTCATCCTGGACCAGTGCGACGCCGTCGCGCACCGGCGCCAGCCGCCCGGGATCACCGCCCGCCAGGTACACCGCGTACGGCGAATAATGACCGACCGTCCCGCCAACCGCGTCGGCCAACTCGGCGGCGGTCAGCGCGCCGGCGCGGGCGGCCAGATGCACCTGAGGCCGTTCGTCGTCGCTGGCCAGTGCCGCGTCGAGTTCGGTTGCGGCGGCGCCCAGCGCATCGGCGAAGGCCTGGGCGATCCACCGGGGATGGGCACGCACAAACGCCGCATGCCCGATCGGATCCTGCGCCGGGTTCGGGGCCAGCTCGGCGACCCAGGACTGCTCGTCGCGCCCGGAGATGGTCCGAAGCACTCCATTGACGAAACCCGCTCGCGCCGAATCGAATTCAATTCCGGCCTGCTCGACGGTGGTGGACACCGCGGCGTGCGCGTCTACCCGGGTGCGCAGCATCTGATACGCGCCGAGGCGCAGCAGGTCGAGCAGCACCGGATCGATGGCTTCCAGCGAGCGCCCCGCGGCGGCGCCGATGACGGCGTCGAGCAGGCCCCGGGTGCGGCAGGTGCCGTACGTGAGCTCGGTGGCGAATGCCGCGTCGCGGCCGGTGATTCCGCGTTCGCGCAGCAGCGCGGGCAGCGCCAGGTTCGCGTAGGCATCGCGCTCGCTGACCGCCCGAAGCACGTCGAACGCGGCGGCCCGAGCCGGGTCCATCGGCCTGCGCGGGGGCCGGCGGTCGCGCTGCTGCGGCCGGCGGTCGCGCTGCTGCGGTTTGCGTTCCGGCCGGCCGCGCTGCGGTCTGTCGCGCCCGGTGCTCATGTCGCCCGCACCGCGGGGTCAAGCCGGGCACCGCGCGCCCAGTCGACCGCGTTCATGAATTTCTTTCCGGGCGGCTGGATTCGGTCCAGCCGCACCGGATCGGAACCCGTGCCGACCCAGACGTTTTTGCGATCGACGTGAATAGCACCGGGCGACAACGGTTCTGGTGGCCCTGGCATCGTGGAAGTCTGGGAAACCTGCACCGGCCCCACTTTGATGCGCAGGTCGCCGATCAAGGTCCAGGCGCCGGGATTGGGCGTGACGGCGCGAATGCGGCGATCGACGACCAGGGCCGGCAGGTCCCACCGCACGCGCGCCTGCTCGACGGTGATCTTGGGCGCGATGCTCACTCCGTCGGCGGGTTGCGGCACCGGCGTCAACGTCGCGTCGGCGATGCCGTTCAGCGTGGTCGACAACAGCGCCGCGCCCGAAACAGCCAGGCGCTCAAGCAGTTCCCCGGCGGTGTCGGTCGGCCGGATCGTCTCGGTCACGACCCCGTAGATCGGACCCGAGTCCAGGCTCGGCTCGATCTGAAATGTCGAGGCACCGGTGATGCTGTCGCCCGCCGCGATGGCCGCCTGCACCGGCGCGGCGCCGCGCCAGGCGGGCAGCAGCGAGAAGTGCAGGTTGATCCAGCCCCGCGGCGCCACCGCCAGTAGGCCGTCGCGCAGCAGCGCGCCATAAGCCACGACTGCGCAGCAGTCGGGTGCCAACTGCGACAGCTCCGCGACGAATTCATCCGAGTTCGGCCGCGATGGCCGCAGCACCGGAATGCCGCGGTCGAGTGCTTCGCTGGCCACCGGTGACGGTTCCGGCTTACCGCGCCGTCCGACGACGGCGTCGGGCCGGGTCAGCACCGCGATGACCTCGTGCCGCGGCGAGTCGATGAGGCGGCGCAACGCGGGCAGCGCGGGTCCGGGGGTACCGGCGAAGACAAGACGCACCGGCCCAGTCTAGGAAGCGGCGGATGCACGCAGGACCCGCCCGAGCCGACCGGATGTGCGTGCGTACACTGTTGCCTATGGCTATTATTTCTGGCAGCCATTAACTACTGGGGTGAACCGGGTTGCCGGTTCATGTCGACAACGAGGTCGAAAGACAACCCTTCCCCCTCCCAAGGAGGTCTAGATGACCCTCGACACCCCGATCAACGACGCCTCGGTGGCCGCGACGTCTCGCACGGTATGGGCGCTCGGTGACTACGCCCTGATGGCCGAGGAGGTGATGGTTCCCCTCGGTCCCGTCCTGGTCGAAGCCACCGGTATTCGTCCCGGCCTACGGGTCCTCGACGTCGCCGCCGGCTCGGGCAACATCTCGCTACCCGCGGCCGCGACCGGCGCCACCGTCGTCTCCACCGACCTCACCCCGGAGCTGTTGCGACGGTCGCGGGCCAGGGCCGAGGCGCGGGGTTTGACGATCGACTACCGGGAAGCGAATGCGCACGCGCTGCCGTTCGGCAACGGCGAGTTCGACGTCGTCATATCCGCGATCGGCGTGCAGTTCGCGCCCGATCAGCAGCGCTCCGCCGCCGAACTGGTCCGCGTCTGCCGGCCGGGCGGCACGATCGGCGTGATCAGTTGGACCCCCGAAGGATTCTTCGGTCGCATGCTCGCCACCATTCGGCCCTACCGGCCGAGCCTGTCGCATCCGGCACCGCCGGCGGCGCTCTGGGGGCGCCCGGGTTACGTCTCCGCGCTGCTCGGCGACCAGATCGGCGAAATCACCACGACGCGAGGCATGTTGGCGGTCAACCGGTTCGACAGCGCCGAGGCCGTGCACGCGTACTTCAAGCAGCACTACGGCCCGACGATCGAGGCGTACGCGAACATCGGCCACAACCGGGTGCTGACGGCCGAGCTGGACGCCCAACTCGTCGAACTCGCGCAGGACCACCTCACCAACGGCACCATGGGCTGGGAGTACCTGCTGGTGACCGCCGTAAAACGGAGCGACTAGCCGCTACAGGTCGATCTCGGCGTCCAGGTGGACGTCGGGCTCGCCGCCGGCGGCGGTGAAGGCCGTCAGGGCCCGTACCAGCCCGTGCCGCTCCGGCGGTGGCATTTTCGCCACGATGGCCGCGATCTCGGCGCGCCGGTGGGCGGTGACCTGGCGGACGACGTCGCGGCCGCGCGTGGTGAGCGCGGCCAGCAGCTCACGCCGTGACGTCGGGTGCGGCAAGCGGTCGATCAACCCGGCGGCGACCAGCCGGTCCACCATCCGGCCGGTGGCCGACGGCTGCACACCCAGTAGACCCGCCAGGGTGGCCAGGTTGACCGGGCCACGATTGGACAGGATCACCAGCGTCCGGAACTGCGCGATGGTGATGGTCTCGTCCACCTGTCCGACGGAACGAGCCGAGATGGCCATCAGCAAACGCGAGGCCGTCAGTAGAGCATCGGTGATGACGTCCAATGACTCGTCAACCGCGGTGTGATCCGCTGCCATAACGCCCCTTCTGCGGATGGTTTCCGGCCTTTCGACGGCTAAGGATTAGAAAGTGTAGCAACACATTAATGTCGTAAGAAGAGATTATTGCATGCACATATTGTCGCCTAGGGTAATGGTTGGTGAAGGTTAGCCGATGTGCAGCGGGTCGATCTGCACCCGCGCCGGCTCGTGGCTTTGCCGGGCGCTGAGCACGCTGCTGCCGCGCCGCAGCGCCGCCGCCAGCGCCAGGCCCTGCTGACGGGGCACGCGGACCAGCATTCGCGTCACCGGGGCGCCGGCGGGGGTTCCGGCCGGCCGGCGCACGCCGGCCGGAAGGTCCACTGGCCCAAGCAAATCCGCGTGCAAGGACTCCTGGTCGGACAGCCGGGCCTCGTCGAGCAGCGCCGTCACGGCCCCGGCGGTCCCATCGACGGCCGCGATGTGCACGCTGGGCGGCAGACCGACCTCTGCCCGCGCGGTCACTTCGGCCTCCGCATGACCCACGGGATCCCAACGGATCAGCGATTGCACTGTAAGAAGCGATGATTCGGCGACGATCATCACCACACCGCCCTCGCCGCGGGCACGCACCAGCGCGGCGGCGGTCATCCAGCGCCACAACGCATCCTCGGCCGCGCGCAGGTCCTGGCGGCCCAGCAGCGCCCAGGTGTCCAACAGCAGCGCCGCCCCATAACCGCCGGACGCCCGCGGCTCGGCGCCCGGGGTCGCCACCACCAGGGCCGGGCCGGCCGCGACCTCGGGTACCACGCCGTCGCCCGACGACGTGATCACCGCCGTGCCCGGAAACGCGCGGCCGAGTTCTTCGGCAGTGCGGCGCGCGCCGACGACGACGGCGCGCACCGCGTCCGACCCGCAGCGCGCACACCGTCGCGTCGGGTCGACACGGCCGCACCAGCGGCACAGCAGTGCGGCGCCGCCCTCCTGCAACGACAGCGGGCCGGTGCAGTGCCGGCAACGGGCGATCGTGCGGCACCGCGCGCAGGCCAGCGCCGGGATGTACCCCCGCCGCGGCACCAGCACCAGCACCGGCGCCCCGGCGTGCAGCGCCGAGCGGGCGGTGCGCAGCGCGATCGACGGAATGCGTGCCGTGCGCGCGGCCGGGTCGCGCTCGTCGGCGTAGCCGGTGTCGTCCAGGGCGATCACGCGCGGCGTGCGGGCGCGCACCACCGGCCGCGCGGCGACGATGTCGTGCGCCCAGCCGCTGCGCACCAGGGCGTGGGCTTCGGCCGTGCGCGCGTAGCCCCCGATCAGCGCCGCGCACCGGGCCTGATGCGCCCGCAGCATCGCCACCTCGCGAGCATGCGGATACGGCGCGCGCGGCTCGGCCAGGCTGTCGTCGGCGTCGGCCCACACCATGACCAGTCCCAGGTCGCTCAGCGGTGCGAACACCGCGCTGCGCGTGCCGATCACCAACCGCGCGGAGCCGCGCAGCGCCGCCAGCCACCGCCGGTACCGGGCCGCCGGCCCCAGGCCGGCCGACAGGGCCACCACGCTGTTCTCGTCGATCCGCGTCGTCGCGGCCTGCCACAGCACGTCCAGGTCGCGCTGGTCGGGAACGATCGCCAGCACCGAGCGGCCGGTCCGCACCGTTTGCGCGGCGGCCTCAGTGAACCGATCCGTCCACGACTCGCCCGGAAGCGCCTGCCAGACGGCCCGGGCGGCCCGCGATTCGGCCAGGGCGGCCAGGAACTGAGCGCCCCGGCCGTAACCGCCCCAGCCCGACGGATCGACGGGCTCCGGGACCGCAGCCTCGGGGCTGACCAGGGGTTCCCGCTCCACCCTGGCGTGCCGGGGCGGCACCGCCAGGCGCAACACGTCGGGGCGGGTGCCGGCGTAGTGCGCGGCCACCGCGTCGCCCAGCCGGCGGATTTCTGGGGTGAGCACCGGTTCGGCCGACACGACGCGATCCAGCCAGCCCAGCTTGCCGGGGTGATCGGTGTCGTTGCGGCGCTCGAGCACGAACCCGTCGACCAGCCGGCCGTGGAAGCGCACCCGCACCCGCACCCCCGGCTGGGCGTCGTCGGACTGCTCGGCCGACACCAAATAGTCGAAGTCCCGGTCCAGATGCGGCACCGACAACATCGGCAGCACCCGGGCGATGGGCTCCACCTCGACGGGCGTACGCGCGCTGGGACTCACGGCGTCCCCAAACCGCGAATCATGTTGTTATCCAATGTTTTACCGTCCGGTCCGCAGCGTACCCGGCACCGGTGACAATCAGCTCTCGGCGGGCGTCGGCGCGTCCCCGGCAAGGTCGGCCGGAAGCTCGCGGCCGAAGAAGAAGCCCGCCGTGATCAGGATCTGGGCCGCCGCGTACGACCACCAGATCGGCACCGCGAGAGCCTCGTTGCCGAGGATGAAGCGCCCGATGGCGATCATCGAGTCCGAGGCCGCAAAACACAGCGCCCCCACCGCCGTCCAGATCGTCGGCAGTTTCGCCAGCAGGGCCGTGCACACCATCGCGGTCAGCACCACGATGTAGACCGTCACCGGAAGTGTCAGCTTGTCCGCGCCCAGGTGGGGCCAGAACCAGCCCAGCAGCGCGATCGACGCCGCACACATCAGGACCACCGCGGCGATGCGCACCATCGACGGGCGCGCATCCTCCGAAGCCCCGAAGAACATTGGAACCAGCGGCAGGAGCGCGGCCATAAAACACAAGTGCGCCAACAGGAATGCCGCAAGGCCCACCACGAAGGAGAGCGACCACGACGGGATCGCCAGCACCCAGTCGCCGATGGCCGAGAGCAGCAGCGCCAGCATCAGCCACCGCCGCTCGCGGACCTTGGCGTGGCCCGCCGCGGCCAGCGTGAGCAGGAACGCCATCGAGGCCTTGAACGCCGGCTGCAGCACCCAGTGACCCGTCAGCTCGATCCCCGGCGGCGAGCGCAGCGCCAGCACGGTCAGGTAGATGCCGTAGCCGAGGGCCACCCAGCCGGCCAGCACCCAGGCGCCGGCCACCAGACGAGGTGCGTACGGTACGTCCATGCCCAGCTTGGATAACACAGCCGAGGAGAAACCCGCTATCGACCCCATCCTGCAGAAGGTACTGGATGCGGTTCCCTTCCGGCTATCCACTGAGGACGGAATCGGCGCGGCGCGCCAGCGGTTCCGCGACCTGCCGCGCCGGCCGCTGTATCCCGAGCTGCGGGTAGAGAACCGGACGATTCCCGGCCCCGCGGGCTCCATCGCGCTCCGGATCTATTGGCCGCCAAGTCATTCCGACGGTCATCGGCAGGGCGCCGGCGCGCCCGTCGTGCTGTATTTTCACGGCGGCGGCTTCGTCATAGGTGATCTCGAAACCCACGACGGCACGGCGCGTCAGCACGCGGTGGGCGCCGACGCGATCGTGGTAACTGTCGACTACCGGCTCGCCCCCGAGCACCCCTACCCCGCCGCAGTCGAAGACGCTTGGGCCGCAACGCTTTGGGTCGCCGCGAATGCGGCCGAACTGCACGGTGATCCGAGCCGGATCGCCGTGGCCGGCGATTCGGCCGGCGGCACCATTTCCGCCGCGGTGGCGCAGCGGGCGCGCGACAACGGCACTCCGCCGATCGTGTTCCAGCTGTTGTGGTATCCGTCGACCATGTGGGACGCATCGCTGCCGTCTTTCACCGAGAACGCCTCCGCGCCGATCCTGGACGCCCACGCCGTCGCGGCGTTCTCTCGTTGGTACGCGGGCGAAGTCGACATGTCCGATCCGCCGTCGGACATGGCGCCGGGGCGCGCAAAGGACCTGAGCAATCTGGCGCGGGCCTACATCGCCGTCGCCGGGTACGACCCCCTGCGCGACGACGGCATCCGGTACGCCGGGTTGCTGACCGCCGCCGGCGTCGCCGCCCAGGTGCACAACGCCGAGACGTTGGTGCACGGATACCTCGGCTATGCCGGCGTGGTGCCCGCCGCCACCGCCGCGCTCGAGGGCGGACTGACCGCGCTGCGAACGGCCCTGCACCGGTGACCCCGCGGCGTACGGTGAACGCATGAGCGAGCCGGCCACCGCCCGCCCCGGGATCGATCCGACCTTCAAGGCGTTGCTCGACGCCTATCCGATGACCTTCCGCGAGGCTGACGGCGTCGAGATCGCCCGCAAGCGGCTCCGACTGCTCAAGGTGCCGACGGAAATGCTGCCGGATCTGCGGATTGAGAACCGCACGATTTCCCACGGCGAGCTCACCGACATCCCGGTGCGCATCTACTGGCCCGACAGCGACCTCACGCCGCTGCCCGTGGTCGTCTTCTACCACGGCGGCGGGTTTTGCCTCGGCGACCTGGACACCCACGACCCGGTCGCCCGCGCGCACGCCGTCGGCGCCGAGGCCATCGTGGTGTCCGTCGGCTACCGGCTGGCCCCCGAGCATCCGTTCCCGGCGGGCGTAAACGACTGCTGGGCGGCCCTGCGATGGGTCACCGAGAACGCGGCAGAGCTCGGCGGCGACCCGAACAACATCGCCGTGGCCGGTGACTCGGCCGGCGGCAACCTCGCCGCGGTGACGGCACTGTTGGCCCGCGAGAACGGCGGGCCCGAACTGCGCTTTCAATTGCTGTGGTACCCGACGGTCACCGCGGATCTGTCCCTGCCGTCGTATGCCGACAACGCCGAGGCGCCGATTCTGAACCGTGAAGTCATCGACGCATTTCTGTCCTGGTATGTGCCCGGGCTCGATATCACCGACCCGAAGGCCCTGCCCACCACCATGGCTCCCGCAAACGCCGCGGACCTGTCCGGGCTGGCGCCCGCCTACATCGCCACCGCCGAACACGATCCGCTGCGCGATGAGGGGGCCCGTTACGCCGAGCTGCTGGGCGCCGCGGGCGTGCCGGTCGAGCTGAGCAACGAGCCCACCCTGGTGCACGGGTTCGTCAGTTTCGCACTGGCGATACCCGCGGCCGCCGAGGCCGCCGAGCGCGGCCTGGCCGCGCTCCACAAGGCTCTGCACCCCTAGGCAGGCAACGATGGTCCCCCACGAAGAAGAAACCCCGGCTATCACACGCTGATCATCGGCGCCGGATTCTCCGGCATCGGTGCGGCCATCAACCTCGACAGGGCCGGGCTGTCCGATTACCTGGTGATCGAAGCCGGCGACGGGGTCGGCGGTACCTGGCACTGGAACACGTATCCCGGTATCGCCGTGGACATTCCGTCGTTCTCCTACCAATTCTCCTTCGAGCAGAGCCGGCACTGGTCGCGCACCTACGCGCCGGGCCGAGAGCTCAAGGCCTACGCCGAACACTGCGCCGACAAATACGGCATCCGATCGCGAATCCGCTTCAACACCAAGGTGCAAACCGCCGAGTTCGACGACGAGCGCGGCCTCTGGCGGGTGCAGACCGACCCGGCGGGAGAAATCACGGGGCGGTTCGTGATCAGCGCCTGCGGCGTCCTGACGGTGCCCAACCTGCCCGACATCGACGGCGTGGACTCGTTCGGCGGCATCACCATGCACACCGCGCGGTGGGATCACGGCCAGGATTTGCGCGGCAAGCACGTCGCGGTGATCGGGACCGGCGCCTCGGCCGTGCAGGTGATTCCCGAAATCGCGCCAATCGTATCGTCGCTCACCGTATTTCAGCGCACGCCGATCTGGTGTTTCCCGAAGTTCGATGTCCCGCTGCCCGCGCCCGCGCGCTGGGCGATGCGAATCCCCGGCGGCAAGTTCCTGCAGCGCCTGCTCAGCCAGGCCTACGTGGAGCTCACCTTCCCCATCTCGGCGCACTACTTCACGGTCATCCCGCTGGCCAAGAGGATGGCCACGCTGGGAAAGTCCTATCTGCGGCAACAGGTTCGGGATCCGGCCGTGCGCGACCAGCTCACGCCGAAGTACGCCGTCGGCTGCAAACGGCCCGGCTTTCACAACGGTTACCTGGCCACGTTCAACCGCGACAACGTGCGGTTGGTCACCGAACCGATCGACAAGATCACGCCCGACGCGGTGGCCACCACCGACGGCGAGAACCACGAGGTCGACGTGCTGATCCTGGCGACCGGCTTCAAGGTGATGGACCCCGACAACGTGCCCACGTTCGCGGTGACCGGAAGCGACGGAAAGTCGTTGAGCCGGTTCTGGGATGAGCACCGACTGCAGGCCTACGAGGGCGTCACCGTGCCCGGCTTCCCCAACCTCTTCACCGTGTTCGGCCCGTACGGTTACGTTGGCTCTTCGTATTTCGCGCTCATCGAGGCGCAGACGCATCACATCGTGCGCTGCCTCAAGCGGGCCAAGCGCGTCGGTGCGACCCGCGTCGAGGTCAGCGAGGAAGCCAACGAGCGCTACTTCGCCGAGATGATGCGCCGACGCCCCCGGCAGATCTTCTGGCAGGACAGCTGCCGACTGGCCAACAGCTACTACTTCGACAAGAACGGTGACGTGCCACTGCGTCCGGGCACCACCCCGGAGGTGTACTGGCGCAGCCGGCGGTTCAATTTGGACGACTACCGGTTCACCGGCTAGACCGGGACCACCCGGCCCCTAGATCGCGCGTTTGAGGTCGTCGACCTTGTTCAGCTGCTCCCAGGGCAGTTCGACGTCGGTGCGGCCGAAGTGCCCGTACGCGGCGGTCTGCGCGTAAATCGGGCGCAACAGGTCGAGGTCGCGGATGATCGCGCCGGGCCGCAGATCGAACACCTCTGGAACGATTTTCTCGATCTTGACCGGGTCGACCGTCGCGGTGCCGAACGTCTCGATGAACAGCCCGACTGGGGCCGCCTTGCCGATGGCGTAGGCCACCTGCACCTCGACTCGTTCCGCCAGCCCGGCGGCGACGATGTTCTTGGCCACCCAGCGCATCGCGTAGGCCGCCGATCGGTCCACCTTGGACGGATCCTTGCCGGAGAAGGCGCCGCCGCCGTGGCGGGCCCATCCGCCGTAGGTGTCGACGATGATCTTGCGGCCGGTCAGGCCCGCGTCGCCCATCGGACCGCCGAGGACGAACTTACCGGTCGGGTTGACCAGCACCCGCGTCGCCGACGAGTCCAGGGTGTCGTGGGCCAGCTCGTCCAGCACGGTCTTGAGCACATGCTGCCGGATGTCGGGATCGAGCGTCTTCTCCAGGTCGATGCCGTCGGAGTGCTGGGTGGACACGACCACGGTGTCCAGCCGGACCGGAACGTCGTCCTCGTATTCGATGGTGACCTGCGTCTTGCCGTCGGGCC
Organism: Mycobacterium sp.; assembly: GCF_036273375.1. Taxonomy (GTDB): domain Bacteria; phylum Actinomycetota; class Actinomycetes; order Mycobacteriales; family Mycobacteriaceae; genus Mycobacterium. The sequence continues at coordinate 10,835 of NZ_DASUHS010000127.1, forward strand.
GCAGATACGGCAGCGTGCCGTTCTTGCGGACCTCGGTGAGCTTGCGTGACAGCCGGTGGGCCAGCGCGATCGGCAGCGGCATCCGCTCGGGGGTGTCGTTGATCGCGTAGCCGAACATCAGGCCCTGGTCGCCGGCGCCCTGGGCGTCCAGCGGGTCCGCGGCGCCCTCCACGCGCGCCTCGTGGGCGGTGTCGACGCCCTGGGCGATGTCGGGTGACTGCGCGCCGATACCGATGTTCACGCCGCAGGTGGCCCCGTCGAAGCCCTTGTCCGACGAGTCGTAGCCGATGTCGAGGATGCGCTCGCGAACCGTGTTGGTGATGTCTGCGAACGCCTCTTTGGCCGTCGTCGTCACCTCACCCACCACGTGCACCTGTCCGGTGGTGACCAGCGTCTCGACCGCGACACGTGAGTTGGGGTCCTCCGCCAGCAGGGCGTCGAGGACCGAGTCGCTGATCGCGTCACAGATCTTGTCGGGATGTCCCTCGGTCACCGACTCACTGGTAAACAGCCGACCCGTCTCACTCACGCTGCGATCCTTCCATCGTCCGAATGTTAGTTAGGCAAATTAT
>NZ_DASUHS010000128.1:0-30785 GCF_036273375.1 Mycobacterium sp.
ACCGGCCAGCACCATCACGGCGCCGGAGCCGCGACCGCCGACGACCGCCATCCCGCGCTGGGTGCGACGCGCCCGCACGGCCAGGTATTCGACGATTCGGTCCTTGACGTCTTCCAGCCCGTGGTGATCGGCGTCCAGAATCTCGCGCGCGGCCTTCAGGTCGGTCGAATCCTCCGTCCGGGTGTTCCACGGCAGGTCCAGGACGGTGTCCAGCCAGGTGCGGATCCAGCCGCCCTCCGGGCTCTGTTCGCTGGAGCGTTCCAGCTTGCCGACCTCGCGCAGCGCGGCCTCGCGCACCTTCTCGGGCAGCTCGGCCGCGTCGACGCGGGCCCGGTAGTCATCCGAACCGTCAGGTTCGCCCTCGCCCAGTTCCTTGCGGATGGCGGCCAGCTGTTGGCGCAGCAGGAACTCCTTCTGCGTCTTCTCCATGCCCTCGCGCACGTCCTCGGCGATCTTGTCGCTCACCTCGACTTCGGCGAGGTGCTCGCTGGTCCAATCGATCAGCACGCGCAGCCGCTCGGCGACCTCGACGGTCTCCAGCAGCTGCCGCTTCTGGGCGTTGGTCAGGTAGGAGGCGTACCCGGAGGTGTCCGCCAGCGCCGACGGATCGGTCAGCCTGTTGACGTAATCGATGATCTCCCAGGCTTCTCGGCGTTGCAGCATAGCCAGCAGCAGCTTCTTGTACTCCGCCGTCAGCGCCTTGATTTCGTCGGTCGTCTCGATCTCGGGGACCTCGGTCACCTCGACCCACAACGCCGCACCGGGTCCGGACGCTCCCGCCCCTATCTGGGCCCTGCGCTCACCGCGCACCACCGCGGCGGTGCCGCCGCCGGCGATGCGTCCGACCTGCAAGATTTTCGCGACCACGCCGTGCGACGGATACCGGTCCTCGAGCCGGGGGGCAATCAGGAGCTGCCCCGATTCGCTCGCCGAAGCGGCGTCGATCGCCGCACGGGCGGCGTCGTCCAGCGCTATCGGCACCACCATTCCGGGCAACACGATGGTGTCAGTGACAAACAGCACCGGCACCGACTTGGCTTCAGCCATCAAATCCTCCAAAAGTTGAGTCTGATGCGCTTAACCCCACCGCGCGGCGGTTTGTTCCCGCTGCGATCGCGGCGAACGCAGCGAGATTGCGGAGAGGGTCGTGGTCGGCGCCCGATTCACCGCCCTAGCAGCAATCTCGGCGCCGGCGAGGCGGCCGTCCCAGCAGCGTTACGCTGGCGGCGAAACGGGACCCAACCGCTTGAGCTGCGTGACGTGCTCGGGCGACAGCTCTTCCAGACAGGTGACGCCGAGCAGCGCCATGGTCCTCAGGATGCCGCTCGCCAGGATGTCGATCGCGCGGCTCACGCCCGCCTCGCCGCCGGCCATCAGGCCAAACAGGTAGGCCCGCCCGACCAGCGTGCAGCGGGCCCCCAGTGCGATAGCGGCGACGATGTCGGCGCCCGACATGATGCCGGTGTCCACCAAAACCTCGGTGTCTTTCCCAAGCTCGCGGGCGACAATGGGCAGCAGGTGAAAGGGCACGGGGGCCCGGTCCAGTTGGCGCCCACCATGATTGGACAACACCAGGCCGTCGACGCCGCGGTCGACGACGGCGCGCGCATCCTCGAGTGTCTGAATTCCCTTCACGACGAGCTTGCCGGGCCATTGCGCCTTGATCCATTCCAGGTCATCGAAGGTGAGGCTCGGGTCGAACATGGTGCTCAGGTACTCGGAGACGGTGCCCGGCCAGCGATCCAACGAGGCGAATGCCAGCGGCTCGGTGGTCAGCAGATCGAACCACCATTTAGGGTGCGGCACCGCGTCGAGCACGGTGCGCAGCGTCAGCGTGGGTGGGATCGTCATGCCATTGCGGTTATCCCGCAGCCGGACACCGGAGACGGGAACGTCGACGGTGGCCAGCAGGGTGTCGAATCCCGCGGCGGCAGCGCGCTGCACCAGCGCCATCGACCGCTCGCGGTCGCGCCACATATAGAGCTGGAACCACTTTCGGCCCTGGGGAACGGCGGTGACGAGATCTTCGATCGCGCAGGTGCCCAGCGTGGACAGCGAGAACGGGATCCCCGCCCGCGCCGCCGCTTGCGCGCCGGCGATCTCGCCCTCGGTGTGCATCAATCGGGTGAAACCGGTGGGCGCGATCCCGAAGGGCAACACCACCGGCTGGCCCAGCACGTCCCAGCCGGCAGTGACATTGCTGACGTCGCGCAGGATTGTCGGATGAAATTCGATGTCGCGGAACGCTTGTCGCGCACGTTCGATGGACAGCTCGTTTTCGGCGGCGCCGTCGGTGTAGTCGAACGCCGCCTTGGGAGTGCGGCGTTTGGCGATGGCTCGCAGATCCTCGATGGTGTAGGCGGCGTCGAGGCGGCGCCTCGTCGCGTTGAACCGGGGCCGCTTGAATTGCAACAGCGGTGCCAGGTCTCGCACTTTGGGCACTCGTCGTTGGACTGCCATATGTGCAACCGTAGTCATATGGAATCGGCAGGCGACCCCTTCGATCTCAAACGTTTTGTCGACGCACAGGCACCGGTGTACGGCGATGTCATCGACGAGCTACGCGCCGGGCGAAAACGCAGTCACTGGATGTGGTTCGTCTTTCCGCAGCTGCGCGGGCTGGGCGGCAGTGCCATGGCGGCCCGTTTCGGCATCGCCTCGCGCGACGAAGCCGGCGCATACCTGCGCCATGAGCTATTGGGCCCACGGTTGCACGAGTGCTCCCGGCTGGTCTCCGGGGTACAGGGGCGATCGATCGGGCAGATTTTCGGCTCGCCGGACGACCTCAAACTGTGCTCGTCGATGACGCTGTTCGCCCACGCCACCGAGGATAATCAGGACTTCATCGCGGTGCTCGACAAGTATTACGACGGCCACGAAGACCGGCTGACGTTGGAACGTCTGACGAATTCCTGAGGGGGCGACCCGCTTCGCCCGGCTACGCCGTGCTCGCGATCGCCCCTAGGCCGGGCTTAGGATCCGCCACCCCCGGGCCTCGACCGCGACGGTGTCGACGACCTCCTGCGGCGGGGCTGCCGATCCGCCGACCACCTGCGCGCGGGCCGTGCCCAGCTCCGGTAGCGAGATTCGCAACGGTTCGTCGTCGAGATTGAGCACCACCAGCAGTGCATCGTCGCCGTTGCGCGTCTCGTACACGTAGTGCCGGTTTTTCAGCAGCCGTGCGGTGGTGGATGCCGCGTGCAGCCAGGGGTAGCGGCGCCGCAACCCGACCAGATATTGGTGCAGCCGCCAGGTCTCGACGCCGAAGTCATCCAGTTGCAGTGGGGGAAAGCCGAACTCGGGTCGTACTGCGTCGTCGCCGCCGTACCGTTCTTCCTTCACTCCCTGAAACCCGAGTTCGTCGCCGGCGTACACACTGGGCACCCCGCCGATGGTCAGCAACAGCACCAGCGCGTGGGCCACGTGTTCGGGGGTCTCCAGGCGGCTGGCGATGCGGGTGACGTCGTGGTTGCCGATGAACGTCAGCGGCGAGAAGGCGGTCAAAAAGTCATTGTGCCGCTGCAGCGCCCAATCGAGTTCGAAGAAGTTGCCGTCGTTGAGGCTGCTCCAGATCGCTTTCCACAGCTCGTATTGCGTGGCCGAGTCGAAGGCGGCGGCCTGCACGTCCGCGGCGTAGTCACCGTGAATGAGTTCGCCGACGAACCAGGCGTCCGGGTAGCGCTCACGCACTCTCGGTAGGGTCGAGGCCCAGAACTGTTGTGGCACGGCGTAAGCGGCATCGAGACGCCAAGCGTCGGCACCGCGCCCCAACCAGTGCGCCATCACGTCGACGGTGTAGTCGGCGACTTCGGGGTTGTCGTGGTTGAGGGTGATCAGCCCGGAGTGGCCTTCGAAGGTGTGGAAACGACCGGGCCGTCCGCGAAACCACCGTGCGGACCCGTCGTCATCGGCCGCCTGGCGGTAGCGTGCGAAATCCTCCCCGACGTGATTGAACACCCCGTCGAGAAGTACCCGCAGTCCGCGGTGATGCGCCTCGGCGACCAGGTGGTCGAAGTCGGCGTCATCACCCAGCCGCGGATCGATGCGGTAGTGGTCGGTGGTGTCGTAACCGTGTGTGCGCGAGGCGAAGATGGGCCCCAGTGCAATGCCCGATGCTCCGAGTTCGATGGCATGATCCAACCAGTCGACGAGCCGCCGCAACCGGTGTTCCTCCGGCGGCGGCGGCTCGTTTGACTGCGTTGTGGGGAATGCTCCCACGAACCCCAGGGGGTAGACCTGCCACCAGATCGCGTGCTGGACCCAGGCGGGTTTGGTCACGGCACTGGTCACGATGGCGCGATCAGCCGACGGCTGCCAGCGTCTGGGCGGCGATGATCGCTTGTGCCACACCGGAAATGATCGCCGCGGCCTTCAATGCCTCCTGGATGGTTTCCCGGCTGACACCGGCTTCGCGCAGCGTGTGCTCGTGAGCGGCCACGCAATCCGGGCATCCGTTGATCGACGACACCGCGAAGGACCACAGCTCGAAGTTCGCCTTCTCCACGCCGGGGTTGGCGATGATGTTCATCCGCAACCCCGCGCGCAGATCGTCGTACTTGCCGTCCAAAAAACCCCGGCCACGGTAGAACACATTGTTCATGCCCATGATCGATGCGGCTCCCAGCGCCGCGTTGTAAGCCTCGGCGGACAGGATGTCGGCCGCCTCGGCCCCAATCTCCGTGAGCACCTGCGTGTTCCGGGTCGCTGCGGCGCTGGCCAGCAGCGTGCCCCACAGCTGCTCTTCGTTGAGCTCGGTCGTGCGTGTGATCGAGCCCAGGTTGAGCTTGAGGTCCTTGGCGTACTCCGGCAGCACTTCTTTCAGGTTTTCGACGCTCATCTCGCCTCCTAATTCGACCTTATGCGATCAAGTGAGAATCAGGCGGACTGCTTGAGCAGCTCGGTGGCGTCCAGCGTCGGGTCACCCTTGCGCCAGTTGCAGGCGCACAGCTCGTCGGACTGCAGTGCGTCCAGGACACGCAGCACTTCTTCGACGTTGCGGCCCACGGAACCCGCGGTGACCGAAACGAACTGGATCTCGTTGTTCGGGTCGACCAGGAAGGTCGCCCGGTCGGCCACGCCGTCGGCGTTGAGCACACCGGTGCCCAGGCTCAGCTCCCGCTTGATGTCCGAGAGCATCGGGAAGGGCAGCTTCTTCAGGTCGTCGTGCTGTGCACGCCAGTTGAAGTGCACGAACTCGCTGTCGATCGAAACGCCGAGCACCTGCGCGTCGCGGTCTTCGAATTCGTCGTTGAGCTTGCCGAACGCGGCAATCTCGGTCGGGCACACGAAGGTGAAGTCCTTCGGCCAGAAGAACACCACGCGCCACTTGCCGGCGTGGTCCTCGTTGGTGATCGTGGTGAAGTAGTCCCCAGGCTGCCTGGCGTCGACCTTGGACAGATCGCCCGCGATCAGCGCAGTGAGCTCGTAGGCGGGGAACTGGTCGCCGATGGTCAGCAGAGGCATATCGCTCCTTGTCTGGAATTATTCAAGATTAGCTTTCCTTCACCATGTTGCCGCGTACCCTAGTTGAAGTAAAGGTGATATTTCCCACTAGGTTTATAGGTATGCCCGATAAGAGTTATCAACCCACGATCGCCGGTCTACGCGCATTCGTCACGGTCGCCGAGAAACGGCAATTCAGCAGTGCAGCAACCGCTCTCGGCTTAAGTCAGTCGACGCTGTCGCAGGCGCTGGCGGCGCTGGAAGCCGGGTTGGGCACCCAGCTGGTGGAGCGCTCTACCCGGCGTGTCTTCTTGACAACGGAGGGCAGGCAGCTGCTGTCGCGCGCACAGGCCGTCGTCGAGGCGGCGGACGCGTTCAGCGCCGCGGCCGCGGGTTCGTCGGACCCGCTGCGCGCCGGCATGCGGCTGGGCCTGATACCCACGGTGGCGCCCTATGTGCTGCCGACGGTGCTGGCCGGCGTTGCCGAACAGCTGCCGGAGCTGACGCTGCGGGTGACCGAAGACCAGACCGAACGGCTGTTGGCGGTATTGCGGGAGGGCGCGTTGGACGCGGCCCTGATCGCCCTGCCCGCCGAGGGCGCCGGCCTCACCGCGATCCCGATCTATGACGAGGATTTCGTACTCGCCCTGCCTCCGGGCCATCCGCTGGCAGGCAAGCGCCGGGTGTCCACGACCGCCCTGGCCGACCTGCCGCTGCTGTTGCTGGATGAGGGGCACTGCCTGCGCGATCAAGCACTCGACGTCTGCCACAAAGCGGGTGTGCGAGCGGAGCTGGCCAATACCCGGGCGGCGTCGCTGGCGACCGCGGTGCAATGTGTGACCGGCGGGCTGGGCGTGACGCTCATCCCCCAGAGCGCGGTGCCGGTCGAGGCGTCCCGAAGCCGCCTGGGCCTCGCGCAGTTCGCCGCGCCCCGCCCTGGCCGGCGGATCGGTTTGGTTTTCCGCTCGTCGAGCGGGCGCGACGAGCCCTACCGCCAGCTGGCCGGGCTCATCGGCACATTGGTCAGCCGCCACCACCAGGTACGGCTGGTGAAGTAGCCGGGCACCGACTGTAAGTTCTGCGTATGGAGAAGGTCATCGCTGTGCTGATGCGTGCCGAGCCCGATGACGCCTGGTGCGCCCGGCAACGAGGTCACGTCGCCGACGCGCTGCTGCAACTGGGCGTCGCCGGGCTGCAGATGAACGTTCGTGACAGTGCCGTGCGTGACTCGCTGATGACACTGACAACCTTGGACCCGCCAGTGGTCGCGGTGGTGAGCATGTGGACCCAACAGTGCTACGGCGACCAAACCACCGCGGCACTCAAATTCCTCGCCCAGGAATGTGAGCAGCTGGCCGCTTACCTGGTGACCGAATCGGTCCCACTGAGCGCTCCTCCTTCCGAATCTGGTGCTCGCACAACGGGTTTAGCTAACATCGCACTGCTGCGCCGTCCTGATGGCATGGACCAGGCAACCTGGCTGAACCGTTGGCAACGTGACCACACGTCGGTAGCCATTGAAACGCAGTCGACGTTCGGTTACACCCAGAATTGGGTGGTGCGGGCGCTTACCCCGGATGCACCGGGAATCGCGGGCATCGTCGAGGAGTTGTTCCCGCCGGAGGCCATCACTGACCTCAAGGCGTTCTTCGGAGCCGCCGATGACAACGACCTACAGGACCGGTTGGGCCGAATGGTCGCCAGCACAACTGCATTCGGTGCCAACGAGAACATCGACACCGTGCCGACGAGCCGCTACGTATTCGAAACACCGTTCCGGGATTGAGGACCGCTCATGACAACACTCGACGACGCAGTCGCGTTGGCCAAGGGAGAAAGCGGTCTGGCGGTGATCTCCACCGTTCGCGCTGACGGGACCGTGCAGGCTTCGCTGGTCAACGTGGGCCTGCTGGCGCACCCTTCGAATGGCGAACAAGTCCTCGGCTTCACCACCTACGGCAGGGTCAAGCTGGCCAACCTGCGCACCCGGCCGCAGCTGGCGGTGACTTTCCGCAACGGATGGCAGTGGGCAACCGTCGAGGGCCGCGCCGAACTGGTGGGCCCTGCCGATGCGCAGCCCTGGCTGACGGACGCAGATCAGTTGCGGTTGCTGCTGCGCGAGGTGTTCACCGCCGCGGGCGGCACCCACGACAACTGGGACGAGTACGACCGGGTGATGTCTTCGGAGGGGCGCGCCGTGGCGCTGATCGCCCCAACCCGCGTCTACAGCAACGGCTAACCTCGTTAGGCTGCTGGCGTGACGCTGCAGATCGATGACGAGAAACGGGTGCGCACCCTCACGCTGAACCGGCCCGACGCGCTCAACGCGTTCAACGAAGCCCTCTACGACGCCACGGCCGAGGCGCTGCTCGCCGCCGCCGAGGATCCCGAGGTCGCCGTCGTGCTGTTGACCGGCGCGGGGCGTGGCTTCAGCGCCGGCACCGACCTGGCCGAGATGCAGGCTCGCATCACCGACCCCGGCTTCGCCCCGGGTAAGCACGGCTTCATCGGACTGATCAATGCACTCCGCGCGTTTCCCAAGCCACTGATCTGCGCGGTGAACGGCGTGGGCGTCGGGATCGGTGCCACCATCCTCGGCTACGCCGACCTGGCATTCATGTCGTCGACCGCCCGTCTGAAGTGCCCGTTCACCAGCCTGGGCGTGGCGCCAGAAGCGGCTTCGTCATATCTGTTGCCCCAGCTGGTGGGGCGGCAGAACGCGGCCTGGCTGTTGATGTCGTCGGAATGGATTGGCGCCGACGAGGCTTTGCGCATGGGACTCGTCTGGCGCGTCTGCGAACCCGACGAGCTGTTGGCGCAGGCCCGTCAGCACGCCGAAATTCTTGCGTCCCGGCCGATTTCGAGCCTGATGGCCGTCAAGCACACGATGATGGAACCTGTCCGCCCGGAGATCGTGGCGGCCACCGCCCGGGAAAACGCGCACTTCGCCGAACTCATGGGTGCGCAAGCCAACGCGGCGGCCCTGGCCGACTTCAACAAACGCTGACGCGGTAGCTAAACCGACTGAGCCGTTTCCAATTTGGCCGAGCCGGCGAGGATGGCACGCAGGGTGCGCCGACAGCGGCCGCAGTCACCGCCGGCCCCACATGCGGCGGCGATCTCTTTGGAGGTCGATGCGCCCCGTGCAACGACGTCGCACACGGTCTGGTTGGTCGCACCAACACAGAGGCACACGTACATCAGCGCACCTCCTGCACGTCCGCGTTCTCTTCGTCGATCGGTCGAGCGTCTGCGATTCGTCCTCGACTCCGGCGTTCGAGTCATCGGGCACCATAGCGATGAAGCCGAATGCGCATGGCCGCTTATTAGCAGAGTCTAACCTAAGTTCCTTAGCGCAGTCTAACCTAACCAAGGGGTGACTTACTTCACTCGGGACGTCACTGAGTGCAGCCAAACCTTGCTGGAACATTCCAGGCGGGCGTGGCAAAGTGCTGCTACGGCCCAGGTTCGTGCGCTCCAGCCCAGCGCACCCACCGCGGCCACACAGGACAGCCGGCCACACCGTAGGAGTGCCAATGCAAGGGGATTCGGAAGTTTTGCGCCTGCTCAATGAGCAGTTGACCAGCGAGCTCACCGCGATCAACCAATACTTCCTGCACTCCAAGATGCAGGACAACTGGGGTTTCACCGAGTTAGCTGAGCACACCCGGGCCGAGTCTTTCGACGAGATGCGACACGCCGAGGCGATCACCGACCGCATCCTGTTGCTCGATGGGTTGCCGAACTATCAGCGCCTCTTCTCGCTGCGCATCGGCCAGACGCTGCGCGAGCAGTTCGAGGCCGACCTGGCCATCGAATACGAGGTAATGGACCGGCTCAAGCCGGCGATCATCCTGTGCCGGGAGAAGCAGGACTCCACCACCGCCAACCTGTTCGAGGACATCGTGGCCGACGAGGAGAAGCACATCGACTACCTCGAAACCCAGCTCGAGTTGATGGACAAGCTGGGCGTGGAGCTGTACTCGGCGCAGTGCGTGTCGCGGCCGCCCAGCTGACTCTCGGGCGCCGCCCTACGGGGGTTTTGGTTGCCACCGGTTGACCGTGGGCACTCATTACCATCGAACGCCTTAGGGGAAGGCAGGCATGACGAGGGCGACACCAGCAGCGGCTCCGGCCGGCCACGCTTCGGATTCGCAACCCGGCAATGTCGCAGTCGACCCGCAGCGACGCAATTTCATCTTCGTGGCAGTCCTGCTCGGCATGCTGATGGCCGCACTGGACCAGACGATCGTGGCGACCGCATTGCCAACCATCGTCGCCAATCTCGGTGGCGCAGGCCATCAATCGTGGGTGGTGACCAGCTACCTCCTCGCCTCGACCATCATCACCGCCCTCGTCGGCAAGTTCGGTGACCTGTTCGGCCGCAAGCGCGTGTTCCAGGCGGCCGTCGTGTTCTTTGTCGCCGGATCCGTGCTGTGCGGGCTCTCGAGTTCGATGGGCATGCTGGTCGCGTCGCGCGCTCTGCAGGGCATCGGTGGCGGCGGGCTCATGGTTACCGCCATGGCCCTGATCGGCGAGGTGATCCCGCTGCGGGAGCGCGGCCGCTACCAAGGGGCGATGGGAGCGGTGTTCGGCGTCACCACCGTGATCGGTCCCTTGCTCGGCGGCTACTTCACCGACCACTTCACCTGGCGGTGGGCGTTCTGGATCAACGTGCCGATCTCGGTCGTGGTCTTCTTCGTGGCGGCCGCCGCCATCCCGGCGCTGACCGACCGCACCAAACCGGTCATCGACTACACCGGGATCCTGTTCGTCGGGCTGGGCGCCGCCGGCCTGACACTGGCCACCAGTTGGGGCGGGACCACCTACCCGTGGGGATCGCCCACGATCATCGGCTTGTACGTCGGCTCGGTGATCGCGTTGTGCATCTTCGCATGGGCGGAAAGCCGCGCCGCCGCGCCGATCCTGCCGATCCGGCTCTTCCGGAGTTCGGTGTTCACCGTCTGCTGTGTGCTGTCTTTCGTGGTCGGGTTCGCGATGCTGGGCGCCCTGACGTTCCTGCCGACGTACATGCAATTCGTCGACGGTGTGTCGGCCACCACGTCGGGCCTGCGCACGTTGCCGATGGTGCTCGGGATGCTGACGACCTCGATGGGCAGTGGTGTCATCGTCGGCCGCACAGGCAGATACAAAGTCTTCCCCGTCGCCGGCACCGCCGTCATGGCGGTGGCATTCTTTCTGATGTCGCGAATGGACCCGTCGACATCCGCTTTCGTCCAATCGGTGTTCCTCGTCATCCTTGGCGCCGGGATCGGGATGTGCATGCAGACCCTGGTCCTGATCGTGCAGAACACCTCGAGCTTCGACGACCTGGGCGTCGCGACCTCCGGCGTCACCTTCTTCCGCACGATCGGCAGCTCGTTCGGAGCCGCCATCTTCGGTTCGCTGTTCACTAACTTTCTGCACAGCCGGATCGGCCCGGCGATGGTGGCCAGCCGCGCGCCGGCCGCGGCGGCCGCGTCGCCGGAGGCGTTGCACCGGCTGCCACCCCAGGCGGCCGCCCCGATCGTCGCCGCCTACGCCGAGTCGCTCACCCACGTGTTCCTCTGGGCGGTTCCGGTCGCGCTGGTGGGGTTCGTGGTTGCACTGTTCCTGCGCGAGGTCCCGCTCCGGGAAATGCACGACAGCACAATCGATCTCGGCGACGCGTTCGGCATGCCCAACACCGAGACACCGGACCAGATGCTGGAGAACGCCATCGCGCGGATGCTGCGTGGCGAGACCGGCATGCGGCTGCGCAGCATTGCGATGCGACCGGATTGCCGGCTCGACGTCGCCGGTCTGTGGGGAGTCCTGCGGATCAATCGCTACACACAGATGTACGGAACCGCCCGGCTCACCGACATGGCCGACTACCTACGGGTACCGTTCGAGGTTCTCGAACCCACCTTCGCGCACCTGGTGTCCGCCGGTTACGCCCAGCGCGAGGGCGAACAGATCTGGCTCACGCCGGCCGGGGGACAACAAGTCGGCTACGTGCACTGGCTGCTGCTGGCGTGGCTCGTCGACAAGCTCGCCCGGTCACCGAGCTTCGAGGGCCGCCCGGACCGCCGCGCGGTGGAAGCAGCCCTGGATCGCGTCGCCTATCGCGTTCTGGCGCAACGTGATTGGCACGACGAGCAACCAACCATAGCCATCCCGTCGGCCGCTCGCTAACCGGTGCCGAAACCCATTCGCCGACATCCCCACTCCGGGCTCTGACGCGGGCGTACCATCACGCCATGAGCCGAATCGGAACATTTGCTGACGACGACGTCTACAGCTGGGCCACGAAATCCCCTGACCTCGGGGGCGCGATCGCCCGCTTCAGCCAGGCGGTCTACACCAAGAACCGGCTGCCGATCCGGACCCGCGAACTGGCGCGTGCGGTGATCGCCCACCACAACGAATGCATCGTTTGCCTCAACACCCGCGATGCCGACGGGCCCGCCGCCGGTGTCGACGAGCAGTTGTACTACCACGCGACGGAGTGGCGCACCTGGCCGGGCTACAGCGAAGAGGAGCGCCTGGCCGCGGAATTCGCGCACCGGTTCGCCACCAAGCACACCAATTTGCGCGACGACGAGGACTTCTGGGACCGGTGCAGCGAGCACTTCTCGGAGGAGCTGCTTGCCGACCTCGCGCTGTCTTGTGCGCTGTGGCTCGGCATGGGGCGGATGCTGCGGACGCTGGATATCGGCCAGGCCTGCATGCTTACCTTGCCCAGCCGCGCATAGTCACCTGACGTTCGCGGGCACAAACGGCGCGACCCCCTTGTTGCGACACGTACGCAACGACGGGCATGGAGGGTGAAGCCGTGAAGATTCGGTTTGGCGTCGGACTCGGTGCGGATACCGCCCCTGATCAGCTGGCCGCCATCGTCGATCACCTCGAGGCCGGCGGGGTGGACTCGCTGTGGTTTTCCGAGCTGGTGTATTCCCCAGCGGTCGATCCGGTGGTCGGCATGGCGTATGCACTCGCGCGGACGACCCGGTTGAAGGTGGGCACGTCGGTGGCCGTGCTGCCCGGGCGGCATCCGGTGCTGGTGGCGAAGCAGTTGGCGTCCCTGGCGGCCGTCGCGCCGAAGCGGGTGCTTCCCGTTTTTGGCCTGCGCTCGGCCATACCGGCCGAACGCGCGGTCTTCGTGGTACCTGACGGCGAGCGCGCGGCGGTGTTCGACGAGTCGCTGCGGCTGCTGCGTGCGGCACTGGTCGAGGAGTCGGCGACGTTCACCGGCCGGTATTTCAGCGTCACCGATGTGGCCGTCGCCCCGAGACCGACACCGCCGCTGGACATCTGGGTCGGCGGTTCGGCGCCCGCGGCGTTTCGACGCATCGGCGCGCTGGGCGACGGCTGGCTGGGCAGCTTCCTCATCCCGGCGGAGGCCCGGGCAGGGCGCGAAGCGATCGAGCGGGCGGCCGCACAGGCCGGGCGCAGTATCGAGCCCGACCACTTCGGCATCTCGTTAGCCGTTGCAGAAGACAGAGAATTGCCCGCGGAATTGGCCGCGGCGGTACGACGGCGCCGCCCGGACCGTGACCCCGGCGAACTGGTTGCCGCCGGGTGGGATCAGTTGCACCGGCAACTCGACGCCTACATCGAGGCGGGATTGACGAAATTCGTCATCCGCCCGGTGGGTAAAGCGCCAGTGGATGGCTTCCTGGATCGGTTCGTCACCGAACTCGTCGGCCGGCAGAACTGAACGGTACGGGTGACGCCGTTTGCCGTACCGGAGTGGTTCGAGGTTGGGAGAATGGCTGCCATGACCGGCACACCGCTTGCCGCCGCGGCCATTGCCCAGCTGGAGGCCGAGGGCGTCGACACGGTGATCGGCACTGTGGTGAATCCCGCCGGGCTGACCCTGGCCAAGACTGTTCCGATCCGGCGAACGAACACGTTCGCGGATCCTGGGCTGGGGGCCAGCCCGTCGTGGCACGCGTTCGCCATCGATCAGACCGGCATCGCCTTCACCGCCGAGGTGGGCGTGGTGGGGGATCAACGTCTTCGTATCGACTTGTCCGCGTTACGCATCGTCGGTGACGGTCTGGCCTGGGCGCCCGCCGCATTTTTCGAACAGGACGGCACACCGGTTCCCACCTGCAGCCGGGGAACGCTGCGGCGGATCGAGGCCGCACTCACCGAAGCCGGCATCGAGGCCGCGATCGGGCACGAGATCGAATTCCTATTGGTCGGCCCGGACGGCGACCGGCTGCCGTCGACCTTGTGGGCGCAGTACGGCCTGGCCGGCGTGCTGGAGCACGAGGCGTTCATGCGGGACGTGATCGGATCGGCGACGGGAGCCGGCATTTCGATCGAACAGTTTCACCCAGAGTACGGCGCCAACCAGTTCGAGATTTCACTCTCACCGCAGCCCCCGGTTGCCGCCGCCGATCAGCTGATACTGATGCGGCTCATCATCGGCCGCGCGGCCCGCCGCCACGGGCTGCGCATCAGCCTGTCACCAGCACCCTTCGCTGACGGCGTTGGTTCCGGTGCGCACCAACACTTTTCGCTGACATTGTCCGAAGGCCCGGTGTTCTCAGACGGCCCCGAATCGCGGGGAATGACGGCGACGGGGGAGAGCGCGATAGCGGGCGTCGTTCGCGGCCTGCCGGAGGCCCAGGGCGTGCTGTGCGGGTCGATCGTCTCCGGCTTGCGGATGCGGCCCGGCAACTGGGCCGGTGCCTATGCATGCTGGGGCACCGAAAATCGCGAGGCTGCAGTGCGATTCGTCACCGGCGGACCGGGAAGTCCGCGCGGCGGCAACGTCGAGGTGAAAATCGTAGACCCATCGGCGAACCCGTACCTGGCATCGGCGGCCATCCTCGGCCTGGCTCTGGACGGAATCAAGTGCCAATCGGCGTTACCGCCCGAGATCACAATCGACCCGGCCGTTCTGTCCGATTCCGACCGTGAGCGCGACGGTATCGTGCGCTTGCCCGATTCGCAGGCCGAAGCGATTGCGGCGCTTGATGGTTCGGAGGCGCTGCGCCGCATCCTCGGCGATCCGGCGGTCGACATGGTGGTCGCGGTTCGCCGCCTCGAGCAGGAGCGCTACGGCGACCTCGCACCCGAGCAGCTGGCGGACAAGTTCCGCATGGCCTGGAGTCTGTGACGGCGCCGGTTATGGTCTGCGACACTCCCGCGCTTGCCCAACACATCGGTGAAGTGGCGCTGATCGATCAGCATGTCCACGGCTGCTGGCTGGCGCCCGGAGACCGGCAGCGATTCGAGAACGCACTCAACGAGGCCAGCATCGAGCCCATTAGGTATTCGGGTTTCGACTCACAACTCGGGTTCGCGGTGCGAGCTCATTGCGCCCCTGTTCTGGGGTTGTCCAAACACTGTGACCCGCAGTCTTATTGGGAGCGTCGCAGCCAATTCAGCGAGGAGGAACTGGCCCGCCTGTTCTTACCGGTCGCCGGTGTAAGCGACTGGCTGGTGGACACCGGAATCGGAAGCGGTGGAGTCGCCGGGGTGACCGACGTGGCTGGGCTGTCCGGAAATCACGCGCACGAGATCGTTCGTCTCGAGGAGGTAGCCGAGCAGGCAGCGCAAGCGCCGGGTGATTATGCGACGACCTTCGAGGAGATCCTGCGTCGGCGTACGGCAAGCGCGGTCGGCACCAAATCGATTCTGGCCTACCGTGGCGGATTCGACGGCGATCTGAGTGAGCCGTCAACGACGGAGGTCGCCCAGGCAGCCAGCCGGTGGCGCGAACGCGGCGGTAGCCGGTTGCAGGACCGGGTCTTGCTGCGGTTCGGCTTGCACCAGGCGCTGCGGCTGGGCAAGCCGCTGCAATTCCATGTCGGATTCGGCGACCGTGATTGCGATCTGATCAAGGCCAATCCGCTTCTCCTGATGGACTTTCTGCGACGGGCGGCAGACATCCCGGTCGTACTGCTGCACTGCTATCCATACGAGCGTGAGGCAGGCTATCTGGCGCAGGCGTTTGACAACGTCTATCTCGACGGGGGATTGAGCGTGAACCACCTGGGGGCGCGGGCGCCCGCCTTCCTCGCGCGACTGCTGGAGATGGCGCCCTTTTCCAAGATCCTCTACTCGTCGGACGGATTCGGCCCAGCGGAACTGCATTTCCTCGGTGCGGTTTTGTGGCGCAGGGGTATTGATCGCGTGCTGCACGAATTTGTGGACCGCGGTGATTGGAGCGAGGCCGACGCCATCCGGGTGGTCGATCTGATCGCCCGAGAGAACGCCACGCGCATCTACCGCGTTTGACCCCCGGTGACGCCGGGGTATACCTCGGGTCATGGCGACCGCGAAGGGCGTGCTGGATTGGGCCCGCGACAAGGTCGTGTCGTGGGTGCCCAAGGCCGACTTCGACCAGCGGGATCCGGATTACATCCGCGACCAACTGCCGGGAACCTGGTTGCTGGCGTCGTTCTATTTCAGGGCGGACGTGCGCAACCTGGACCGCATTCCGGCCGAGGGGCCGGTACTGCTGGTGGGCAACCACAGCGGCGGCAACGTGCCGCCCGATACCTTCGTGTTCACGCTCGCCTTCTGTTCCTACTTCGGCGTCGAGCGGCCCTTCTATCAGTTGGCCCATAACCTCGTCGTCTCCGCGCCGCCGCTGGGCTGGTTGCGCAAATTCGGCACCGTCGCTGCCAACCCCGAGAATGCCCGCCTCGCACTGGATTCCGGCGCAGCGCTGTTGGTCTATCCCGGGGGTGACTACGAGGTATTCCGGCCCTCGTGGGAACGGCACAAGGTGGACTTCGGCGGGCGCATGGGCTACGTCAAGCTGGCCCGCGAGGCCGGGGTGCCGATCGTCCCCGTCGCCAGCATCGGTGGGCAAGAAAGCGCGTTTTTCCTCAACCGCGGGCAGTGGCTGGCCAAGTTGCTGATGGCCGACAAGCTACTCCGGCTCAAGAGCGTCCCCATATCGCTGGCGCTGCCCTGGGGCCTCAACATCAGCGACCTGGCGGGCCACCTTCCGTTGCCAACCAAGATCGTGATCGAGGTTCAAGACCCAATCGAGGTCGACGGCGACGATCAAGCGGTGCACGACAAGGTGATGGCCTCCCTGCAAGGGGGCGTCGACCGGCTGGCCGCCGAACGACGGTTCCCGGTGATCGGCTGATGCGCGTCGAACGCTGTTGTGTGATTAAGGCCGACCGTGCCGCCGTGTGGAAAATCGTCAGCGAGCCGGACTGTTACCCGTCGTTCATGACGAACCTGGAGCGATGGGAGTCGTCGAACGACAAGCCACCCGGCGTCGGTGCGCGCTACACCGTCCACTGGAAGATCGGCTCCGTACCCGTAGGCGGGGTGATCGAGGTGGTCGAGTTCGACGACGGCCGCGACCTCGCCTGGGTGGGTATCACCGGCGTTACGCTGCGCGGGCGGATGCGGTTGCGCGATGCGGGTGACGGCTGCACAAAGGTGACGTTCCGGCTGTCGTATCAGGCGCCCGGGGGAATACTCGGGTACATCGCCGACCGGATCGCCGTGCGCCAGGTGGGACGCACGCTCGCGGAAACGTTGAAACGCCTTCGGAAGCTGGCCGAGTCGTAGCGTAACGACGCGGTACACCGCCGCGGGCGGCAGACGGTCGGCGTTGACCAGACAGGTGTTAGTTCAGACCAGCGCTGAAGCGTCGAAGACCCAGCTCACATCGCCTGAAGCCAAGCCCTCGAAGTGGTTCGGGGGAGCGAAGGCAACCAGGCTGTTCATGTCCCAATAGTCTTTCCAGACAGTCACTTTGCCGTCGACGACTTTGTGGACCGTCACGAATCGCAGCACACCCTGTTCGCCAGTAGCGAATGTCCATGTCTCGGAGTGCTCGTAGAGCACGTCGGAGCCGTTGGACACCAGCACGCCGGTGTGGTTCTCGTAGCCGGCCAACTGCTCGAGACCCATCCTGAGTCGTTTGACGATGTCCTCCGGACCACGGGCCGCCAAAGCCGGGACGGGCATGTCGACATAGAGGCAGTCGTCGGACAGGAAGGTCTTGATCGCCTCCCAATCTCGCCGCGAAAGGGCCTGCCACAGCCCACGTACGACATCGTCGACCGCGATCATAGATACCTCTGTCATAGCGGCCAATAAACTCTGTCGCCGCCCCGGTGTCAACTGGTTGGGTCATACTCGCGCACGTGGGACCCTACTGACGAGGCCGAGGTTCACGCGGCGTGAAGCCTTAACCGTCCACCGCGGCCATCGAACGGGCCGGCCCCAGGTTCACGGGCAACGACGACCATCCCCGCAATACGCGCGTTTCGCGCCTGCTTCCGGCGCCCGCCGCGCGGACCTCGGGGAATCGGTCGATAAATGTTCGCAATCCGACTTGGCCCTCGGCACGGGCAAGGGCCGCACCCAGGCAGAAGTGCCGGCCTCCGGAGAAGGCGAGATGCCTTCCGGCGTTTTCTCTTTCGATGTCGAAGCGATGCGGGTCGGGAAACACGGCCGGATCCCGGTTGGCGGCGGCCAGATATACCAGCACCAGGTCGCCCCGTTGTAACCGCCGGCCGGCT
Organism: Mycobacterium sp.; assembly: GCF_036273375.1. Classification (GTDB taxonomy): domain Bacteria; phylum Actinomycetota; class Actinomycetes; order Mycobacteriales; family Mycobacteriaceae; genus Mycobacterium. The sequence continues at coordinate 17,940 of NZ_DASUHS010000128.1, forward strand.
ATCTCGACGTCGTTGAGCGCGATCCGCGCGGTCAGCTGCACCGGCGATTCCAGCCGCAGGATCTCTTCGACCGCGTTGGGCCACAGTTCGGGACGCCGTCGCAGGGTGTCGAGGTGCTGGGGCGCGTCCAACAGCATGCGAATCCCGTTGCCGAGTAGATTCACTGTGGTCTCGAATCCGGCGGCCAACACCAGTCCGGCGATCGCCTGCAGCTCTTTCTCGTTGAGATATGTTTCCGCAGAGCCACTTTCGGCGGTCTGAATCAACTGGCTCATCAAATTGTCGCTGGGGTCCAGGCGCAACTGCTGCAAGTGCTCGTCGAGCCAGGAGCTGAAGCCGGCGATCCCTTCCTGCACGCTGCGGTACTGCCGCCAAGGCAATCCGATGTCAAGGCTCGGCGCGGCCAGTTCACCGAATTCCAGGACGCGCGGCCGCTCCGACTCGGGCACGCCGAGGATCTCGCTGATGATCGAGACCGGAAGTTGCGAGCAGTACCGCCCGACGATGTCCACCACACCCGACTCGCCGGCAAGTCGATCCAACAGCTCGGCGGCGGTCTGCTCTACGCGATCTCGCAGCGCGGCAACCGCCCTCGGCGTGAACACCGCCGACACCGTCTTGCGGTAGCGAGTGTGGTCGGGTGGCTCGACGGCCAGTAGCGACGGTGCACGCAATGGATGTAGGAGGTCGTCCCGCGTGCGGCGCTCCAGCCATCGCAACGGCGCCGGCAAGTTCGATCCGAAGATCAGCACCCGGAAATCATCGGACCGTAGCAGCTCATGGGCGAGTGCGTGATCGGCCGTCAGGTAGGCGACGCGGCCCTTCACCAGCTTGCCCCGGGCGCGGACTTCGTCGTAGTACCGCACCGGGTCGGCGGCCACCGCCGGATCGGCGATCAGTCTGGCCTGGACGTCGCCCCGCCGAGCCCCGAGCGATGCGGCGCCCCGGATGAAGCCATGCATCGCGAACCAGTGCAATCGCTCCTTCACTGGCCCTCCCTCGCTCAGGTGTGGCTTCGAGCCTAGGCCCCGACCACCTCGAGAGTCAGCACTGCGCGACGATTTTGAAGTCGGTGGTCACCACTTTGTTGGGGTTGCTGCTCTTGATGCCATACGCGCTGCCAGTGATGGTGTACGCGTCGTTGGCGAGATCAACGTGCGCGTCTCCCACCCCCCCTCGCCAGAAGCTGCCGGTGAAGCCATCGACGTTGCGGATCTTCACCCACTGCGGCATGGCCCGGTAACCGCTGAGCAGCACCACCGCTTCGACCCCGCCATCGTGGTCGGGGATGTCGATGGTCCGATACATCTGGTCTTGTCGGCATGCTGGGGGACGGGTCGTGTGGGTCGCGCCGTCGATGGTCAGACGGGCGGCTCGGCGGGGCGTCGTCTGCGGCGAGCCGCACCCCGCGGCGCTGACGACGACAGCCGCCAGGACCGAAGCGACTGTGAGCAACCGAATGTGCATCAGCCGACCTCCTTACTGCCGCTTCGGCACAAGCGCCGGTAGGGACTTGACGATGCTGCGTCGCACGAATTCCGGACTCAGACCCTTGAACAAGTCAATCAAGCGAATGCTCTTCGGGACATACCAATGCAACCGCTTCTGATTGTGGTAGGCCTGCCACGCCGTCTCGGCCACGCTGCTTGCCGGCATCAACCGGAACATGCCCTTCTTGGGTGCGGTGGCCCGCAGTTGCTCAGCCGTCATGGGCGCGCCGCCGTCGTCGGAGTGGTTGGTCGTCGTGGTGAGGATGGCGGTGTCGATCAGACCTGGCAGCACGTCGGCGACGCGCACCCCGTGTCGCTGCCACTCCACACTCAGCGCCTCGGTCAGACCCTTGACCGCGTGCTTGGTGGACGAATAGACCGCCAGGCGGGGCATGCCATACGTCCCCGAGGACGACGACGTCGAGAACATCAGACTGCCGGGAGTCTTCTTGAGGTACGGCAGCGAGGCGTATGCGCCGGTCAGTACCGCTTTGAAGTTGACGTCGACGACGCGCATCGCTGCGTCATAGGGTACGTCTTCGAACCAGCCGGATTCGCCGATCCCGGCGTTGTTCCACATCATGTCGAGTCCGCCGTCGCGGTTGCCGGCGCAGAAATCGGCCAGGGCGCCGTCGAGGGCCGCCTTGTCCGTCACATCGACGGCCCGGAGCCACAGTCGATCGCCACCCAGTTCTTCGTTCAGCGTCGCCAGGCCGGCATCGTTGCGGTCAACCGCGCCAACGCGCCACCCCTTGCCGTGGAACAGCTTTGCGCCCTCGCGACCCATGCCGCTGCCCGCGCCGGTGATGAAGACCGATTTCACGAATGTCAGCCTGCCTCGACCACGTCTTTGATGCGGTTGAGCGTCTTGGTCATGTCACGAATGTTCCGGCGCTTGCGCAGAAAGCCGCCGAACAACCAGTACACGCCCAACCATGGTGCCGGGTTGAGCCGAAACGACTCGGTGACGTCCGTCCCACTACCGCTGGGCGCCAAGCGGTAATGCCAGTTGTTGACCTCCCGGTCACCGAGGAGCACCGTAAAGCCGAATTCGCGCCCTGGTTCACAAGCGGTGACCTTGCATGTCGTCCAGTACACCGGCCCCATCTCGTTGCGCTTGACGTGACCGCGAAATTTCGCACCGAGGGCCGGGCCGGTCGAATCGCCAAGCCACTCGGCTTCGAATACTTCCGGGGAAAATTTCCCCGTGTTACGGACCTCTGCGATGAGATTCCAGATCTTGTCCGCAGGAGCCGCCATATGAACAGTCGCCGAACCTTCCATGGGCTGATCCAAACACAGCCTCGCGCTGGGTCATAGACCGCGTGCGCGTTTCATCAGTGCGGGACGGCCGCCTGGATCAGTCCGTTGATGATCTGCTTGATGCCCTGGGCCGGGTGGGAGTACAAACCGATCGGCAGGCCCGAGTTGGCGCCGCACTTTGGCCAGGGCTCCACGCCCTCTTCGGCGAAAACCCGGTCGGCCACGGCGATTTGCTGCTCCCTGGATGCGGCCGCGGGATTGCCGACGCCACCGTAGCGAGCCCAGGTGCCCGGTTTGAATTGCAGTCCACCGTATTCGCCGTTTCCTGTGTTGGCGTGCCAGTTGCCACCGGATTCGCATTGCGCGATCGCGTCCCAGTTGGGGGTGGTAGCCGCGTTCGCCACACCCGTGGACGAAGTCATCGACGCTGCAACGAACCCGCCGACCATTACGGCCTTAGCGAGAGGCTTGCAGAGATTTCTCATGCCCAGGATTTCGGCCCGTGTGGCCAAAGCGTTACCTATTCGAAAATGGCGCGAGATATGCCATCTATCTGCGGAAATCGCCTTATTGGCGGGCCAAATGGGACCGTTAGAAATTGGTGAGGAAAAAATAAACTATTGCTGGCAATATGACTGCGTCGCTGATGACAGGGCCTGTCGGTAGAGGTCGTCGAGCTGACGGCCGAGGACGACGCTGCTCCTTGCGGCGTCGAGCTGCGCGGCACAGTCCGGCGCGTGCAGCAGGTCCCAGTTGGCCAAAATTTGAGTCAGCATCGTTTGGCTGAGGCTGTCGATCGCTGATCGCGACGCCGACAGCCCCGGCGAATCAGCCGGTGCGCTTGCCGGATTCAGCTTCCAATTCGCGAACCGGCTGTATTCGATGGCCTCGGTCGCATTGATCTGGTCACCGAAGACCCGGGTGATGTAGTCGCGGTCGATCTGTTCGGCGACCGCCTCGTCGCCCAGCCTGGCCAGCTCTTGCTGGACGCGGGCCGGGTCTTCAACGGCGCCATGCTTGTTCCATTTATAGGCGGCGACCGGCTCGGCAACCTGCAGCCGCTGCGCGGCGGCGTCGACCAAAGCGGTTAGCGGACTCGTGGAGTCAGCCCGAGCCGGCGCCACAAGCATCGCCAGGCCGCCGACCATGACACCGCAGCGCGTGGCCAGCAGAAGACGGCGCGAGGAAGCCCTGCGGTGCATGTCGACGATTCTGGCGTGTTCGTGGCCCCGCGTAGGCCACGACGCTCTGACGAGATGCGTCACATCGATCATTTGACGCCGGACGAACCCCTTCGGCGATCGACCACATAACGCACTACTGCGCCTGACGCAGTCGTCAGGCGCAGTAGTGACCGAGCGTGCGAGGCGGTTATCCGCCGCCGCCCTGGGTGGCGCCCAGGGCGCCCTGCAGGTCGGGCTTCATGGCGTTGAGCTGCGCTCCCCAGTACTCCCAGCTGTGCGTCCCGTTGGCGTCGAAGTTGAACACAGCGTTGTGGCCACCGGCCGCGTTGTAGGCATCCCGGAACTTCAGGTTGCTGCTCCGTACGAAGTTCTCCAGGAACTCGGCGGGCATGTTCGCCCCGCCCAACTCAGACGGCGTCCCGTTACCGCAGTAGATCCAGAGGCGGGTGTTGTTACCGGCCAGCGCCCCGACCTGAAGGGTCGGGTCGTTGCGCTGCCACGCCGGATCGCTCGACGGCCCCCACATGGCGTCGGGCTTGTAGCCGCCGGCATCGCCCATTGCGAGACCGATCAGGGAGGGCCCCATGCCCTGGGAGGGGTCCATCAGGGCCGACAGTGAGCCGGCGTAGATGAACTGTCCCGGGTGGTTCACGGCCAAGATCAGCGCTGAGGAACCGGACATCGAGATACCGACCGCGGCGCTGCCGTTGGACTTGACGCTCTTGTTGGAGGCCAGGTACCCGGGCAGTTCGCTGGTCAGGAAGGTCTCCCACTTGTAAGTCGAGCAACCGGCCTTACCGCACGCCGGACCGTACCAGTCGGCGTAGAAGCTGGACTGGCCGCCGACCGGCATGACGATCGAGAGGCCCGACTTGTAGTACCACTCGAACGCCGGGGTGTTGATGTCCCAGCCGTTGTAGTCGTCTTGAGCCCGCAGACCGTCCAGCAGATACACCGCGGGAGATCCGTTGCCGCCGCTTTGGAACTGGACCTTGATGTTGCGGCCCATGCCCGCGGACGGCACCTGCAGGTACTCGACGGGCAGGCCCGGACGCGAAAATGCATTCGCGGTCGCCGCGCCGCCGGCAAGGCCGATCAGGCCCGGCAGCGTGACTGCCGCCGCCGTCCCGACCAAAAGCCGGCGCCCCCAGGCCCGGGCCTTCTCGCTGAGATCTGTCATACCTGCCCCTGTCGGATGTGATCGGTGTGATCGTGGTCTCACAGGAATTTACCGCGTGAGTCCGTCAAATGTCGATTAGGACGCGAACGCGTCTCGTTTCGGCGTCACTTTTCACTTCAGAATTTCGCCACCCGACACGGCCGGGCGGCGACAGGACCCGAGTACCCATTCAACGACGGTCAAACCCGTCAGGTGAGGAAAATGCCAGGCAGCAGTGTCGTCCAGGTAATGGGAGCTCCGGGGGCGCCGGAGCTACGCAACGTTATTGAAAGCGCCCAAATGACGCACCGATCGGATTTCGGCGGGGATCGCCACCGGACGGCTACGCATGGCGTGTTTTGACGGGGTTCAAGGCAACGTCGGCGCACCGTGGCATCGGCAATTATTTTCGTGCAGATACAACGATGGTTTCCGCATGAACGGACCACCGCCTAAATCGGTCTCCATCCCATGGCAGTCGGATGCCCACGCGGCTGGGCCGAACGGGTGACCCGCCGGCCTCGCCGCGGTTGGCGGCGCCGCCCTGTTCATCCGGCGATTCCCAGGCGATGCGTGACCGGCGCAGCCGGACTTCCCCCGACCGCGTAGGCTCTCTCGGAGCAAGCCGATGAAGACCACGCTATCCCGGGTCTGTTCCGGCCCTCACGAATCACCGCACCTGCGGCTTCATGGTGCGCGTCGGTGTGGCTGAGGGCGTCGGAGGCGCGGGACCGATTGGGGCAATAGATTTGGACACGGTTCTTGGCCTGTCAGTGACGCCTTCCACCGTTGGTTGGGTCCTCGCTGAGGGACATGGCGCGGACGGCACCATCCTGGACCACCGGGAGCTGGCGCTGCGCGCAGTTCCCGGCACGCGCGCCATGGGTACCGCAGAACAGGTAGTGGAAGAGGTAATGCGGGTCGAGACGGCGGCGGCTGCGAGCGATCAACGCCTGCGTGTCATCGGAGTGACCTGGAACGACGAAGCATCCGCGCAGGCGGCGCTGGTGTTGGAGGCGTTGACCGACGCGGGATTTGACAACGTCGTGCCGATCCGGTTTCTGGAGGCCGTCGAGACGTTGGCTCAGGCCATCGGGCCCGTCATCGGCTATGAACAGACGGCGGTCTGCATTCTCGACCATGACTGGGCGACGGTCGTCATGGTCGACGCGCACGACGGGGAAGCCCAGATCGCGACCAAGCACGTGCGCGGCGGCTTCGACGGTCTGACCCGCTGGTTGAGCGGCATGTTCGACCGCAACGGATGGCAGCCGGGCGGCGTTGTCGTGGTAGGCGCCGATAACGACATCGACGGCCTCTCCTGGAAACTCGAAAGGACCTTGCCGGTCCCGGTTTTCGTGCAATCGATGGCCCAGGTGACCATCGCGCGCGGCGCGGCGCTGTCCGCGGCCCGCAGCACCGAGTTCACCGACGAGCAGCTGGTGGAGCACGTCAGCGCACCTGCTCCAGCACCTGCTCAGAAGCGGCACTTGCCCTACGCCGGAGCCGTGGCCGCGCTGGCGGTTGGCGCCATCACCTTCGTCGGCTCGGTATCACTAGCGGTGGGGATCGAGGTTGGCCCGGCCAGCGCGGCCGCCGCGCCTAAGCACGGTACGCACCCGTCCACACCTCAAATCGTTGAGGCGGCGCCGGCCGCCGCGCCCCTTCCGACGGCACCACAGACCAAGCCGGTGGCTCCGCAGACCAAACCACCTGCCGGGGAACCGGTTTCGGAGCCGAGCGCTCCGGAAGAGCAGCCCGGGGCCGGCGGCGGACGCCAGTCGGAGGGTGACAGCCGGCAGCCCTACTTGACCCGGGTACTGGAGCACATACCCGGTGACACCGGCGATCTGGCTGTTGATTCAGCCCCGCGCGCCGCGACCGACCCGCAGCCCTGATTGTCTGCCCGCCCGGGCAGTGACCCTCAATTGCCTTGGGCGCGAAGTGCGGAGAAAGTCAGCGACACCTCATCTGCGACCTGCACCGAACCCATCAGCAGCGAGTAGGGCTTGATGCCGTAGTCAGACTGACGGATGGTGGATTCTACTGACATTCGCCATGAGTCCTCGAGATCTTCTGTGTGCACATCGATTACATGGTCGCGCGACTCTTCCCGAATTTGGAGCACGCCGGACAGACGGTACCCGTCGTCGGCCTTCTCGATCGAGTCTGCGATGTAGCGGATCTGCGGGAATCGACTGGAAGACAATGACTTCAGGGCGTTGGAGCGCACCAGTGCTTTCTCGGCCCCAGACAGCCCCTTGACACCGCCATCGCCGCGCAGCACTTCGAACGAATCGGTGTCGACCGCCAGCTCGGCACTGACGGGTCTAGAGTCGGCCCAGCGTACGGTGGCGCGCCAGTGTGTCATCGCGATGGTGAGACGATGGCCCATCCGTGCCGCCCTGCCGGCAACACCGGTGTGCAGCAACAATTCACCGTCAGCCGGGCCGATCGTCCACACGGAGTCTTTGTCGGAAGTCACGGACCGACTGTGTCACATGGTCAAAACGGTGCGGTAGTGCGCCCGGCCCTCTTCCAAGGTCGCATAGCCCTCCGCGGCCTGCGCCAACGGCAGTTCCTCGATCCACGCGCGCACGCCGGACAGGACCGCGAAATGCATTGTGTCTTCGACTTCCTTCGCCGTCCCGGAGGGATGGCCGACGATGCTGACGCCCGGCGTGATCAGCTGCACCGGGCTGATCGGCAGCGGCTCGGGCGTGACGCCGATGGTGACCAGTTCACCTTGGGGAAGTATGCCGCCGACCGTGGCCGCCATGGCTTTCGAATTGCCCGCGGTGGCCAGGACAACCGTCGCGCCGCCAAGATCCTTCAGCGCTTCGGCGGGGTCGTTGGCTGTGGAGTCGATGTAGTGATGTGCGCCCAATTTTCGGGCATCGTCAGCCTTGCCGGTACCGCGGTTGATCGCGATCGTCTCGAAGCCCATCGCCCGCGCGAACTGCACCCCGAGGTGGCCGAGTCCGCCGACACCGAGAATCGCCACGCGATCTCCGGGCAGCGCCTTGGTGTGCCTCAAGGCGTTATAGGTAGTCACTCCCGCACAACCCATCGGGGCGGCTTCGGCGTCGGAAAGTTCGTCCGGGATTCGGGCCAGCGCGCTCACCGGCACGGTCACCGACTCGGCGTAGCCGCCGGGATACTGCCAACTCGGCACCATGCCGTTCTCGCAGTGAATGAACAGGCCCTTACGGCACTGGTCGCAGCGGTAGCAGCAACCGCCGAACCAGCCGACCGCGACGCGGTCACCAACCGCGAAATCCTGCACGCCATCGCCGATTTCGGCGATTTTGCCGGCGATTTCATGTCCGGGAGTCAGCGGCCACGACAGCCCGGGGAACCCGCCGTTGACGAAGTGCGCGTCGGTGCCGCAGATGCCGCACGCAGCGACCGTCAGGCGTACCTCGTCGCGACCCGGCGGTTTGGTTTCGGCGTCGACCAGCTCCAAAGCTGCACCTGCGGAGGGGACATGGACGGCTCGATGAGTGGGCATGGCCCCTAGCTTGTCACCCCTGTGCCTGATGCGCGACAGGGCATTTCTCGCCGTTGGTGTGGTAGTCGACCTGCCAGTGCTTGATTCCGTTGAGCCAGCCCGAACGGAGCCGTTCGGGCTGGCTGACCGATTCCAGGTCAGGCATGGCATCGGCGATGGCATTGAACATCAAGTCGATGGTCATCCGCGCCAGGTTGGCTCCGATGCAGTAGTGCGCGCCGGTGCCGCCAAACCCCACGTGGGGGTTGGGATCACGCAGGATGTCGAAGGTGAATGGGTCGTCGAACACTTCCTCATCGAAATTGGCTGAGCGGTAGACCATTACGACGCGCTGACCCTTTTTGATCTGCACGCCGGACAGCTCAAAGTCCTCTAGGGCGGTCCGCTGGAATGAGGTGACCGGGGTGGCCCACCGGACGATCTCGTCGGCCGTCGTGACGGGACGCGCGCGCTTGTACAGCTCCCACTGATCCGGGAAGTCGGTGAAGGCCATCATGCCCTGTGTGATGGAGTTGCGGGTGGTCTCGTTGCCGGCCACAGCCAACAAAATGACGAAGAAACCGAACTCGTCGTCGGAGAGCTTGTGCCCGTCGACGTCGGCCTCGACCAACTTGGTGACGATGTCTTCCCCGGGGTTCTTCGCCCGGTCGGCGGCCATCTGCATGGCGTAGGTGATCAATTCGACCGAGGCGCCCATCGCGTCGTTGCGCGCGAATTCGGGATCCTGGTCGCCCACCATTTCATTCGACCAGTGGAAGAGCTTCATGCGGTCTTCCTGGGGCACTCCGAGCAAACCGGCGATGGCCTGCAACGGCAGCTCGCAGGAGACCTGCTGGACGAAGTCGCCCGCACCCTCGGCAGCCGCTTTTTCGACGATCTGCCGGGCGCGCTCGTTCAGGTCCTCGCGTAACCGCTCGACGGCGCGGGGGGTGAAACCCCGGGAGATGATCTTGCGCAGGTGGGTGTGCTGCGGGGCGTCCATGTTGAGCAGGACGAACTTGCCGGTATCGCGCTGCTCTTGCACAGTGCCCTCTTTGTAGCGGGGCAGGGCGGTGTTCTCCAGGCTGGAGAACACGTCACTACGCCGCGAAATCTCTTTGACGTCCTTGTGCTTGGACACCACCCAGAAGCCACCGTCATCGAACCCGCCCACCCCGTTCGGCTGTTCGTTCCACCAGATCGGCGCGGTCCGGCGCAGCTCGGCCAGTTCTTCCACCGGCAGTCGCTCGGCGTGGATGTCCGGGTCGGTGAAGTCGAAGCCGGGAGGCAGATTGGGGACCGGCTTGGCAGTTGGCTCGACGGTTGGCATGGCCCGCTCCTCGATGACGAAGTGGTCTAGTCGTCCTTGTGCAAGGAAACCACTGCCGCACCTTGGTTGGGAAGCATTGACGCGAGATCACCGGGTGCGAATTGGAACGTGTTCTTCACCGGCAGTTTGTCACCTAGCAGAGGGTTTAGGCGGCCTATCGCGGTCACAAGCCGAAACGGTCTTGTGGCTGGCGGTCCGACCGATATGCTTTGGTGCAGGTCACCGGCGACAATTTGCGGGGTAGAAGATGATTCGGGAACTGCTCAGTGCCGCTTCGATAGCGGGCATCACGATCGGCTTGGCACCGTGCGCGGCCGCCGGCTATGACGGCGACGTACCGGGCATGAACTTTCAAGCTTCGCTGGGCGCGCCGTGCGACAACTACGAGCGCTTCATCTTCGGGCGAGGGCCCAGTGGCCAGGCCGAGGCCTGTCACTTCCCGCCCCCAAATCAGTTCCCGGCGGCGACCATCGGGTACTGGGTGATTTCGTACCCGCTGTACGGAGTCCAGCAGACCGGTGCGAAATGCCCGGGCTCGCAGGCCGCGGCGCAGACCCCGGACGGACTTCCCATGCTGTGCCTGGGAGCTCAGGGGTGGCAGCCTGGATGGTTTACCGGGGCAGGATTTTTCCCACCCGAAGGGTGATCGGGTAAGCCATGAACCGGAGTGAGCCCGGCGAACCGGTCGTGCCCCGCTGGCTGCGTTTCGTGCTGGCCTCGGATCGCGCCGGGTCGGCGTGGTACATCGGCACCGGGTTTTTCTTCGCGCCGGTGCTCGCCGTGCTCTCGCCCTGGCCCGCAGTCACCGCCGTGCTATGGGGTGTCATCGCAATGGCCGGGCTTTGGCTGGGACTGCTGGGCATTGCGATGGCCATCGGGCTGGCCCGAATAATGCGCTCCGGAGCCGAGATTCCCGAAGATTACTGGCGCACGTTGGTGCATTACTAAGGCGCGCAACGCCGGCGAGAAATGGCGCCTGGCCCCGTCTAGAGTCGTAGCAACCGTCCTGCGATAAAGGAGACTCGAGATGGCCTTCAATCCCAAAGATGCAGTCGACGCGGTGAGGGACATCGCGACCAATGCCGTCGAGAAAGCCTCCGACATCGTCGAACACGCCGGCGACATCATCCGCGGTGACGTCGCCGGCGGCGCCAGCGGCATCGTCCGGAATTCGATCGACATCGGCACCTACGCGCTGGACCGGACAAGGGAAGTGTTCACCGGCAGCGACGAAGTCGACGACGTCTAAGCGCAAGGTCTCCGTTAGACGGACGCGGCCTCGTTGAGCTCGTCGAGCCGGTTGGTCGCTTCCAGGTACTCCTGCACCCAGCGCTCGATGACCGTTGAGGTCTTCTCCACCTTGGTGAATTGCCCGACCACCTGACCAACCGGGTTGAACGCCACATCGACGGATTCGTTGGGGTACCTGTTGGTGGCCCGCACGGCCATGCCGGACACCATGTACTGCAACGGCATTCCGAGCGGCTTCGGGTTGTCGGGCGCCTCCCATGCCTCGGTCCAGTCGTTGCGCAGCATGCGGGCCGGCTTGCCGGTGAACGAGCGGCTGCGGACGGTGTCGCGGCTGCCGGCCTTGACGTAGGCCTCCTGCTGAACCGGGGTGTTCGAGGACTCCTCGACCATCAGCCACTGCGATCCGGTCCAGGCACCTTGCGCGCCGAGCGCCAATGCGGCCGCGATCTGCTCACCGCTGCCGATCCCGCCGGCGGCCAGCACCGGAACCGGGGCGACCTCCTTGACGACCTGCGGCCACAGCACGATCGAGCCGACCTCGCCGCAGTGCCCACCGGCCTCCCCGCCCTGCGCGATGATGATGTCGACGCCCGCGTCGGCGTGTTTGCGAGCCTGCGAGGGCGAACCGCACAGCGCCGCGACCTTGAGCCCGGCCTCGTGAATGTGCTTGATCATTTCGGCCGGCGGGGTGCCAAGCGCGTTGGCGATCATCTTCACCTTCGGGTGCTTGAGCGCCACCTCGACCTGGGGTGTGGCCGTCGCCTCGGTCCAACCGAGGAGCTGCAGGCTGTCGCCATCGCTGTCCTCTACCGGTACACCATGGTCGGCGAGGATCTTCTTTCCGAAGTCGAGGTGCTCCTGCGGCACCATCTTGCGCAGCGTCTCGGCCAGCTCCTCCGCGGACAGGTGGGAGTCCATGCCTTCGTACTTGTTCGGGATCACGATGTCGACGCCATACGGGTGGTCGCCGATGTTCTCGTCAATCCAGTTGAGTTCGATCTCCAGCTGCTCGGGCGTGAAGCCGACCGCTCCGAGCACGCCGAACCCCCCGGCCTTGCTGACCGCTACGACGACGTCGCGGCAGTGGGTAAAGGCGAAAATCGGGAACTCGATACCGAGTTCGTCGCAGATAGGGGTGTGCATTACAACTCCTGGGAGCTCGCCGAATTGGAACGTGTTCTAGTTTAGTACGTAGCTCACTGACGTGGCCAGCGGGCCCTGACCTGCGCCTTATTACTACGACCCGTCACTGCCGTCAGTCCGCAATGCTGTTCGCCACCCAAAGGATGAGAAACACGAGCATGCAGGCGGCGCAGAGCAGATGGTCTCGGCAGACCGAGCGAGCCAACCGCGTCTGCTCGGACGCACTGTCCGCGCGATGCCCGAGTCGTATCGCATCGGGGACCGTGTGCGTCAATGCCAACATGGTGGGGATGCCGACGAGCGGGGCCGAGGTCACCAGTAGCCAGCCTGGGTCGTGTCCGCGCGCTGCCTGCACCACAAGCGTTCCCAACAAAGTGAGCATGACGAGCGCGATCAGACGACTCATTGGCCGAGACGTAGTGGTCGCGCGGTGGTAGTACGCCGCGATGGAAGCGAGGACGGCCTCGGGCAGTTCGGTCGTGACCTTGCGGTAGGGGAGAACTTGGACGTCGAAAATCAAGTCCATCCATAAGACG
>NZ_DASUHS010000129.1:0-22677 GCF_036273375.1 Mycobacterium sp.
CGTGCGCTGCGCCAACGTCAACTCCATCATCCCGCGGTAGCTCAGCACGCCCCTTTCGGGCCTCAACGACACGCACCAGGCGGGCAATCTCAAATGAGGCAACGAAAGGGCTAACCGGGCATCTTTAGTGAGTCAACGCGAATGCCCGCGCGGCGGGGCCACTGTGGCCGCTGTGATTCCCTCAGGGCAGCAGCACGATCGAGCCCGCCGTCTTGCGGCCCTGCAGATCCTGGTGGGCGCGGGCGGCTTCGGCCAGCGGGTAGCGCCCGCCCACCTCGACGGTGATGTCACCGCCGGCGATCGCGGCGAACAATTCCTCGGCCCGCCAGCTGAATTCCTGCCCGGTGCGGACGAAATGCGCCAGCGACGGCCGGGTCAAGAACACCGAGCCGGCCGCGTTGAGGCGCTGCGGGTCGAACGGCGGAACGGGTCCGCTGGCCGCACCGAAGAGCGCCAGCGTGCCCCGGATGGCCACGCTGGCCAGGCTGGCGTCAAAGGTGGTCGCGCCCACGCCGTCATACACCGCGGCCACCCCGGCGCCGTCGGTCAACGAGCGAATCCGCTCACCGAACGCCGCGGGATCGTCAGGGTAGGGGAGCACCTCGTCGGCGCCCGCCCGGCGGGACAGCCGCTCCTTGTCGGGGGTCGAGACCGTGGTGATGACCCGCACACCGAGCAGGTGAGCCCACTGCGTCAAGATCAGGCCGACGCCGCCCGCGCCTGCGTGTACCAGCACCGTGTCGCCCGCCTGCACCGGATACACCGATCTCAACAGATAATGGGCGGTCAACCCCTTCAGCAGGGACGAGGCCGCCACATCGGCGGTCACGCCGTCGGGCACCTCGGCGGTCAAATGTGCTGGGGCCGTAGCGTATTCGGCATACCCGCCGGACGCCGCGGCACTGACCACCCGGTCGCCGACGCCGAGCCCGTCGACGCCGTCGCCCACGGCTTCGATGGTGCCGGCCAATTCCGAGCCGAGGATGAACGGCACTTCCCGCGGGTACTGCCCGGAGCGGAAATAGGTGTCGATGTAGTTGACGCCGATGGCCTCGGCCTTGATCAGCACCTCACCCGGTCCGGGCGTGGGCATTGCCGTATCGACGTAGCGCAGCACCTCGGGGCCGCCGGTCTCGCTGACTTCGATTGCGTGCATCTGCTTATCATGCCCGGGCATGAAACTCGCGCGCCCGAACGTCTTCCACCCCCGCATCGTGCTGGCGGGGCCGGGCGACGGTGCGGGCAGGACAGCGGACGACGCCGGTCTGGTGGGTGCGCTACGGCGGCGCGGCCTGCACGCGCGCTGGCTGCCCTGGGATGACCCGGAAACCGCCAGCGCAGATCTGGTGATACTGCGAGCCGCCGCGGGCGCCCCGGATCGGCGCGACGAATTCCTGGCCTGGGCGCGGCGCGTGCGCCACCTGCTCAATCCACCTGGCGCGGTGGCCTGGAACCTCGATGACCGGTATTTGCGCGACCTCGAGGACGATGGGGTGCCCACGATCGGGCCGGACGCAACGCCCGAGGCGGCGTTGATCTTCCTGGGGGGCGAGCGGTCGCACGCCTGGCCGGTCGAGGCGGAGTTCGAATCGTGGGACCTCGGCTACGCCGCGCTCGCCGCGGCCGCCGGGCGCGCAGGCATCGCCGCGCGGGACCTGCTCTACGCGCGTGCCGACGTGGCAGGTGAACGGCTCATCGGGCTCGACCTGGTCGCGCCGTCATTGGGCTGGCGCCGGCTGAACACCGCGGCCCGCGAACTCGCCCAGCGCCGGTTCGCCCTGGCGTTGGAGTCAGCTTGCGAGCGCCTCGGGCTCGGCCCGCTCTCGCATCGAAGCCCATAGCGCCGCGGTAGCCGCCGTGCACGCCGCGGCCCCGGCCACGTGCAGGGCGACCAGCACGGCTGGAACTCCGGTGTAGTACTGCGCGGTGCCGACCGCGGCCTGGGCGAACACCAGTACCAACAGCACCGCGAGCCGCAGCAGCACGGGTCGGGCGGCACGCACCGCCAGCAGCCCGAAGCCAAGCCCCACCAGTAGCGACAGATAGGCGATCAGCAGCGACGAGTGCAGGTGCACCAGGGTGTCGACCTCGACTTTCAGCCGCGGCACCGTCCGGGTGGGGCTGCGATCACCCGCGTGCGGGCCGGCGGCCGTCACCAGCGTGCCGGTGACCAGCACTGCGGCCAGGTTCAGGCCTGACAGTGCGGTCAGCGCGCGCAGCGGCCTGACCACTCGCACGCGAACCGCTACGTCGTCGGGTTCACCGACTTTTACGTACAGCAGCACCGCCAGCCACACCATCGTCATCGACGTCAGCAGGTGGATGGCCACCGTCCACCACAGCAGCCCGGTGCGCACGGTGATGCCGCCGATCACGGCCTGCACGACGGTGGACACCGGCATCAGCCAGGCATAGACCAGCACCTCGCGCCGCCGCCGCGCCCGGGTCACGGCCAGCACGGCCAGGGCCGCGGTGATCACCACGGCGAAGGTGACCATCCGATTGCCGAATTCGACGGCCTGATGGATGCGCGGCACTTCGGCGTGGGCCACCGGAACGAAGCTGCCCGGAAAGCACTGCGGCCAGGTGGGGCAGCCCAGGCCCGAGGCGGTGACGCGGACGATCGCGCCGGTGATGGCGATGCCGCCCTGGGTGAGGATGACGGCCGCGGCGATCAGGCGTTGCACGCCCGGGCTGGGGTTGGGAAGCAGGTCCACCAAGCGCAACAGCATCCGTCCAACCACGGCCCGATCCTAAGGCACCGAAAACTACGGCTTGTAGTAAGGCTGGGCCCGCGGGCGACCGTCAGGTGAAGCGGAACCAGCGCAGCGCGCTCAGCGCGCTCAGCGCGCCCCACGCCACCAGAACGACGATTCCGAACCAGTCCACCGACATGGTCATCGCCTGCGAGAGCGCCTCGGTGAGCGCGCCGGACGGAGTCAGCCGCGCGGCCAACTTGACTGCCGTCGGGGTGATCCCGGTTTCCAGGGTCAGCGCGCCAAGGCCCGCGAAGACGAACCACATCAGGTTGGCTACCGCGAGCACGATCTCGGCGCGCAGCGTTCCGCCGAGCAGCAGCCCCAGGGCCGCGAAGACCGCGGTGCCCAGCGCGATGACCGCCGCGCCCAGCGCCAGGGCCGCCGGCGTGGGTCGCCAGCCCAGCGCAAAACCAATGGCGCCCAACAGGATTGCCTGCAGGAACACCACCGTGACCACCGCGAGGGACTTGCCCGCGATGATGCCCCACACCGGAAGCGGCGTGGCTCCGAGCCGCTTGAGCGCGCCGTAGCGCCGATCGAAGGCGACCGCGATCGCCTGACCGGTGAACGCCGTCGAGATCACCGCCAGCGCCATGATGACCGGGGTGAAGGTCGCCGCGCGGTGCTGACCGAACGAGCCGAGCGGCAGCAGCGTGAGCCCGACCAGCAGCGTGATCGGAATGAACATCGTCAGCAGCAGCTGCTCGCCATTGCGCAGCAGCAGCTTGAGCTCCAAACCGAACTGCGCGCCAAGCATTTTCGGCACCGCGCTGGGGCGTGGATCGGGAGCGAAGGTCCCCGCGGGGAAGGCGTTCGATCCAGTCTCGTTGTCGGTCAAGGCCGTAACTTCCTGCCGGTGAGGTCGAGGAACACATCCTCGAGGCTGCGTTGTTCGACGCGCATATCGGTGGCCAGGACGTCGATCCGCGCGCACCACGCCGTGACGGTTGCCAGCACCTGGGGGTCGACGTGCCCCTCGACCAGGTACTCACCCGGCGTCACCTCGGTGGCTTTGTAGTCCTCCGGCAGCGCGGAAGACAGCAACGACAGATCGAGGCGCGGCGGCGCGCTGAATCGCAACTGGTCCTTGGCCCCGCTGCGCGTCAGCTCCGTGGGGGTGCCGGAGGCCACCGTGGCCCCGTGATCGATGATCACCAGCCGGTCGGCGAGCTCCTCGGCCTCCTTGAGCTGGTGCGTGGTCAGTACCACCGTCACGCCGTCGCGGCGCAGGGCGTCGATCAGCTCCCAGACCAGCAGCCGGGCGTGCGCGTCCATGCCCGCGGTGGGCTCGTCGAGGAACACCAGTTCGGGGCGGCCGACCAGCGCGCACGCCAGCGCCAGCCGCTGCTGCTGGCCGCCGGAGAGCCGCCGATAGGTGGTGCGGGCAGCGTCGGTGAGGCCCAGCGTGTCCAGCAGCCACGCCGGGTTCAGCGGGTCGGCGGCGTAGGCCGCCACCAGGTTCAGCATCTCTCCCGCGCGGGCCGCGGGGTAACCGCCGCCGCCCTGCAGCATCACCCCGATGCGAGCCCGCAGCCGCGCGTTGTCGGCGATCGGGTCCAGGCCGAGCACCTCGATGGTGCCGGCGTCCGGGCGCACGAAGCCCTCGCACATCTCGACCGTCGTTGTCTTCCCGGCACCGTTGGGGCCGAGCAGGGCCAGCACCTCGGCGGCGTGCACCTCGAGATCGAGGTTGGAGACGGCCTCGACGGCCGTCGCGCCGGAGCCGTATTTCTTGGTGACCCCGCGCAGCCGCATCACTACGTCAGGGGATTCGCGCGATTCGCGGACGGGAAAAGCCGAGCTCACGTGGAATCAGCGTAGGCGTCGCGTGCCGGCGCGGGCTGGGGGGGCGACGGAGTGGCGGGCGGCGCCGCCGTGTCAATGACGGGTTGGCCGTCGGCCGCGGTGCCCTGGACCGGTGGGCGGCGCCACGGCAGGCGGGTATAGGTCAAACCGATGAGCGCGACGACGATGACGGTGCTGGCCAGGGTGGCGTCGATGATCTGGAACAGCGCGAACCGGTCGCCGTTGGCGGTCGGGCCGAAGATCCCGACGACCAGGCTGATGACGATGGCTGCCACCCGGAAGCCGGTGCGGGTCGCCCAGGCGGCCAGCGGGATGATCGCCCACAGCAGATACCAGGGCTGCACGACGGGGAACAGCAGCACCGTGATGCCCAGTGCGACACCCAGCCCGCCGATCGGGTGCAGCCGGCCGCGGAAGACGGCCAGCAGCAACCAGGCCACCATCACGGTGATGATCAGCACGCCGATCGCACGGGTCAGCCCCAGTACCGCGGTGGTGTGATCACCCAGGCCCAGCAGGATGCCCACCTGCCCGGTGCCGAGCGCCAGCAGGGTCGGCGGCGACATCCAGCTGCGTACCACGTTGGCGGTGCCCAGCGTGTAGATCCAGCCGAAACCCAGACCGCTGATCCAGCCCACCAGCGCCATCACCGCCAGCGACAACGTTGCCATGCCGCCGCCCGTCAGCAGCAGCGCGCGCAGGGTGCCGCCGCAGCGATACGCCAGCGCCATCGTGACGAAGCCCAGCGCCAGCAGCGACGGCAGCTTCACCTGCGACGACAACACGATCAGTACGGAGCCGGCGACCAGCATCCCCAGCGGTTCCCAGTCCGGGGGGATGCTGAGTGCCCGGCTCCTCCGGCCACCGGCCGGCATCGTCGCCGGGGCAATCTTCCACGACACGGGCAGCAGCCGCGGTGCATCGACGCCGCGCAACGCGAATTCTGCCCCGGCCAGCATCAGGCCGAGCATCAGCGCCTCGTTGTGCACGCCGGCCACCAAATGCATGATCAGCAGCGGATTGGCCGCCCCCAGCCACAGCGCGCTGACCTCGGCGACGCCGCAGCGCCGGGCCAGCCGCGGCGTCGCCCAGACAATCAGTCCCACGCCCAGCAGCTCGACCAGGCGGTGACAAAGCACGGCGGCGACGATGTTCTCCCCGGTGATCGCCGAGATGCCGCGCCCGATCCACAAGAAAAGCGGGCCATACGGTGCGGGCGTCTCGCGCCACAGCGTTGGCACCGACAGCGTGAAGATGTGCGACAGGCCGAGCCCCGAGGCCGGGCCTACCCGGTACGGGTCCAGACCTTCCAAAGAGATCTGGCTCTGCGCCAGATAGGAATAGACGTCCTTGCTGTACATCGGTGGCGCGATCAACAGCGGCAGCACCCACAGCAGCAGGGTGCGGTCCAAGTCACCGCGTGACATCCGCCGATTCCCCAGGGCGAACCGGCCGAGCATTAACCAGGCCAGCGCCATCATGACCGCGCCGGTGGTCGTCATGGTCAACGACACGGTCTGGATCCGCGACGGCAGGTTGAGCAGCCGGACCCCGAACGTGGGGTCCTGGACGACGGGCCGGGCGCCGGCGCCGAGCGCCCCGATCGCCATCACCACCGTGCCGGTCGCGCCGAACAGGCGGATGCGGCGCAGCGCGGTGAGCTCGGTATCGTTCAGCGGCGAGCCCACTGCTTGCTCGTCGCCATGCAGACTCGCGATCGATGAGCTCAGCGTGTGGTGGCGGGCTGCCATCAGAGCAGCCTAGCCCCCACGACGAGACCGGCCGTGTTGCCGCGGCCCCCCGCGGAAGCCGGCGATGGGGCCGGCCGACGATGATGCGGGCCGCACGGCGCGGGCCGCTGTGAGCAGCGCAACGCCAGGACAGGGGACCCTTGCTAGACCGATCCCCGGAATTGCGTCACACTGGTGTTGTGAAAATCCGAACTAGCCTCGATGGGGCCACTGGGGGCGGCGTCGTCGCTCCCGGCGTGGCGCGCGTCGGAGCGTCGGTGCCGGATGGTCACACCCGCCGCGCGATCGTGCGCCTGCTGCTGGAGTCCGGATCGATCACCGCCGGCGAGATCGGTGACCGGCTGGGTCTGGCGGCCGCCGGCGTGCGACGCCACCTCGACGCCCTGATCGAGGCCGGCGATGCCGAGTCCACGGCGGCCGCGGCGTGGCAGCAGGCGGGACGCGGGCGTCCGGCCAAGCGCTATCGGCTGACTGCGGCCGGGCGCGCCAAGCTCGACCACGCCTACGACGACCTGGCGGCGGCGGCCATGCGGCAGCTCCGCGAGATCGGTGGTGAAGATGCGGTGCAGGCTTTCGCCCGGCGGCGCATCGACACCATCCTGGCCGACGTTCCCGCGGCCGACAGCGCGGCGGACAGCGACGTCGAGGCGGCCGCCGACCGGATCGCCACCGCGCTGACCAAGGCCGGCTACGTCACCACCACCACGCAGGTCGGCGGGCCGATCCACGGCGTGCAGATCTGCCAGCACCACTGCCCGGTGTCGCACGTCGCCGAGGAATTCCCCGAGCTGTGCGAGGCCGAACAGCAGGCCATGGCCGAGGTGCTGGGGACCCACGTCCAGCGGTTGGCGACCATCGTCAACGGCGACTGCGCCTGCACCACGCACGTACCCCTGACTCAGGCGCCCAGCCCGCGCCACGACACCACGAGCATCAAAGGAGCGTCTCGATGACACTCACACCCGAGGCCAGCACGACGGCTACCGCGCCGCTGACTCAGGAAGAGGCGATCGCCTCCCTGGGGCGGTACGGCTACGGCTGGTCGGACTCCGACGTCGCGGGGGCCAGCGCTCAGCGCGGCCTGTCCGAGGCCGTCGTTCGCGACATCTCGGCGAAGAAGAACGAGCCCGAGTGGATGCTGCGGACGCGGCTGAAGGCGCTGCGCATCTTCGACCGCAAGCCGATGCCCGGGTGGGGGTCGAACCTGGAGGGCATCGACTTCGACAACATCAAGTACTTCGTGCGCTCCAGCGAGAAGCAGGCGGCGACGTGGGACGACCTGCCCGCGGACATCAAGAACACCTACGACAAGCTGGGCATCCCGGAAGCCGAGAAGCAGCGGCTGGTCTCCGGTGTCGCGGCACAGTACGAGTCGGAGGTCGTCTACCACTCCATTCGGGAAGACCTGGAGGCCCAGGGCGTCATCTTCCTGGACACCGACACGGCGCTGCGCGAACACCCCGAGATCTTCCAGCAGTACTTCGGCACGGTGATCCCGGCCGGGGACAACAAGTTCTCGGCGCTGAACACCGCGGTGTGGAGCGGCGGCTCGTTCATCTACGTCCCGAAGGGCGTGCACGTCGACATCCCGCTGCAGGCCTACTTCCGGATCAACACCGAGAACATGGGCCAGTTCGAGCGGACGCTGATCATCGCCGACGAGGGCTCCTACGTGCACTACGTCGAGGGCTGTACCGCGCCCATCTACAAGTCGGACTCGCTGCACTCGGCGGTGGTCGAGATCATCGTGAAACCCAATGCGCGCGTTCGTTACACGACAATCCAGAACTGGTCGGGCAACGTCTACAACCTGGTCACCAAGCGGGCCCGCGCCGAGGCCGGCGCCACCATGGAGTGGGTCGACGGCAACATCGGGTCCAAGGTCACCATGAAGTACCCTGCGGTCTGGATGACCGGCGAGCACGCCAAGGGCGAGGTGCTCTCGGTCGCCTTTGCCGGCGAGGACCAGCACCAGGACACCGGCGCGAAGATGCTGCATCTGGCGCCCAACACGTCGAGCAACATCGTGTCCAAGTCGGTGGCGCGCGGTGGCGGGCGCACCTCCTACCGCGGCCTGGTGCAGGTGAACAAGGGCGCGCACGGATCGCGTTCCAGCGTGAAATGTGATGCGCTGCTGGTCGATACGATCAGCCGCAGCGACACCTATCCCTACGTCGACATCCGCGAGGACGACGTCACCATGGGCCACGAGGCCACCGTGTCCAAGGTCAGCGAGAACCAGCTGTTCTACCTGATGAGCCGCGGCCTGACCGAGGACGAGGCGATGGCCATGGTGGTGCGCGGCTTCGTCGAGCCGATCGCCAAAGAGCTGCCGATGGAGTACGCACTGGAGCTCAACCGGCTGATCGAGTTGCAGATGGAGGGTGCGGTCGGATGACCGCGCGGACAACAACTATCGAAGGCTCCGCGCTGAACAAGGGGGAGCTGTTCGCGTCCTTCGACGTGGACGCGTTCGAGGTGCCGCATGGCCGCGACGAGATCTGGCGGTTCACCCCGCTGAAGCGGTTACGTGGCCTGCACGACGGCACGGCGCGCGCCACCGGCAAAGCCGAGATCAGCGTCAGCGAGCAGCCCGGCGTGCAGACCGAGGTGGCCCGCCGCGGCGATGAGCGGCTGGGCCAGGGCGGCGTACCCGCCGACCGTGTTGCCGCCCAAGCATTTTCGTCGTTCAACTCCGCGACCCTGGTTACCGTGGGCCGCGACACCCAGGTCGGCGAGCCGGTGAACATCACCGTCGCCGGGCCCGGCGAGGGCGCGGTGGCCTACGAGCATCTGCAGATCCGGGTCGAAGAGCTCGCCGAAGCGGTCGTGGTGATCGATCACCGGGGCAGTGGAACTTACGCCGACAACGTCGAATTCATCGTCGACGACGCGGCCAGGCTCACCGTGGTGTGGATCGCCGACTGGGCCGATGACGCCGTGCACGTCAGCATGCATCACGCCAAACTGGGCAAGGACGCTGTGCTGCGCCATGTCGCCGTCACCCTCGGCGGCGAGGTGGTGCGGATGACTGCCAACGTGCGGTATCTGGGCCCCGGCGGCGACGCCGAGCTGCTCGGCCTGTACTTCGCCGACGACGGGCAGCACCTGGAGTCGCGGCTGCTGGTGGATCACGCCCAGCCCGACTGCAAGTCGAATGTGTTGTACAAGGGTGCACTGCAAGGTGATCCGGACTCCGCGCTGCCCGACGCGCACACCGTCTGGATCGGCGACGTGTTGATCCGCGCCGACGCCACCGGCACCGACACCTTCGAGGTGAACCGCAACCTGGTGCTGACCGACGGGGCACGCGCCGACTCGGTGCCCAACCTGGAGATCGAGACGGGTGAGATCGTCGGTGCCGGACACGCCAGTGCCACCGGCCGTTTCGACGACGAGCAACTGTTCTACCTACGGTCTCGCGGCATCCCCGAGGAGCAGGCGCGCCGCCTGGTGATCCGCGGTTTCTTCGCCGAAATCATCTCCAAGATCGCGGTGCCCGAGATTCGGGAACGCTTGACGGCAGCCATCGAACACGAACTGGCCTTAACGGAAAAGACGGAAACAACAGCCTCATGACCACTCTGGAAATCAAAGACCTGCACGTCAGCGTCGTCAACCCGAACGCCGCCGAGTCCGAGCGCGAGATTCCCATCCTCAACGGCGTCGACCTGACGGTGAAATCCGGTGAGACACACGCCTTGATGGGCCCCAACGGTTCGGGCAAGTCGACCCTGTCGTACGCGATCGCCGGTCACCCCAAGTACGCGGTGACCTCGGGCTCCATCACGCTGGACGGTCAGGACGTGCTGGCGATGAGCATCGACGAGCGCGCCCGGGCCGGAATCTTTTTGGCCATGCAGTATCCCGTCGAGGTGCCCGGCGTCTCGGTGTCGAACTTCCTGCGCTCCGCAGCGACCGCCGTGCGCGGCGAGGCCCCGAAGTTGCGGCACTGGATCAAAGAGGTCAAGGCGGCGATGGGCTCGCTCGAGATCGATCCTGCTTTCGCCGAGCGCAGCGTCAACGAGGGTTTCTCCGGCGGTGAGAAGAAGCGCCACGAGATTTTGCAGCTGGAACTGCTCAAGCCCAAGATCGCCATCCTCGACGAGACCGACTCCGGACTCGACGTCGACGCACTGCGGGTGGTCAGCGCGGGCGTGAACCGTTACGCCGAGGCCGGCTGGGACGATGGCACCGGCCAGCCGGTGCGTGGCGGCGTCTTGCTCATCACGCACTACACCCGCATCCTGCGCTACATCCACCCGGAATACGTGCACGTGTTCGTCGGCGGGCGCATCGCCGAATCCGGCGGTTCGGAGCTGGCCGACGAGCTCGAGCAGAACGGCTACGTCCGCTTCTCCCAAGCGGCGGCAACCGGGGCCTGACATGGCGACACCTTCCGCGGCGGTCTCAACCCTGGATGTCGCGGCCGTCCGCGCCGATTTCCCCATCCTCAAGCGCGTGATGCGCAGCGGAAATCCGCTGGCGTACCTGGATTCCGGCGCGACATCGCAGCGGCCGCTGCAGGTACTCGACGCCGAGCGGGAGTTCTTGCTGACCTCCAACGGCGCGGTGCACCGCGGTGCGCACCAGCTGATGGAGGAGGCCACCGACGCCTACGAGCACGGGCGTGCGGACGTCGCGGCGTTCGTGGGCG
The DNA here is from genome assembly GCF_036273375.1 of Mycobacterium sp. Taxonomy (GTDB): domain Bacteria; phylum Actinomycetota; class Actinomycetes; order Mycobacteriales; family Mycobacteriaceae; genus Mycobacterium. The sequence goes on from NZ_DASUHS010000129.1 coordinate 10,974, forward strand.
CCGACGCGCTAGAGCTGGTGTTCACCAAGAACGCCACCGAGGCGCTCAACCTGGTGTCGTATGTGCTGGGGGACAAGCGGTTCGAGCGTGCCGTCGGCCCCGGGGACGTCATCGTCACCACCGAACTCGAGCATCACGCCAACCTGGTTCCCTGGCAGGAACTCGCCAGGCGCACCGGGGCGACCCTGCGCTGGTACGGCGTCACGGACGACGGGCGCATCGACCTCGACTCGCTGGAGCTCGACGAACGCGTGAAAGTCGTCGCCTTCACCCATCATTCGAACGTCACCGGTGCGATGGCGCCGGTGGCCGAGCTGGTCAGCCGGGCCCGGGCGGCGGGCGCGCTGACCGTGCTGGATGCCTGCCAGTCGGTGCCACACCAGCCCGTCGACTTCCACGCGCTCGACGTGGACTTCGCCGCGTTCTCGGGACATAAGATGCTGGGCCCCAACGGCATCGGCGTCCTGTTCGGACGCAGCGAAGTGCTGTCGGCCTTACCACCGTTTTTGACTGGCGGCTCGATGATCGAAGCCGTGAGCATGGAAGCGTCCACCTACGCGCCGGTGCCGCAGCGGTTCGAGGCCGGCACTCCGATGACGTCGCAGGTGGTCGGATTGGGCGCGGCCACCCGCTACCTCGGCGCCATCGGCATGGAAGCCGTGCAGGCCCACGAGCACCACCTGGTCGCCGCGGCCATCGACGGGCTGTCCCGCATCGATGCCGTGCGCATCGTCGGCCCGACGACCATGGAAGACCGCGCCTCGCCGGTGTCTTTCGTCGTCGACGGCGTGCACGCGCACGACGTCGGGCAGGTGCTCGACGACGAGGGCGTCGCGGTGCGCGTGGGTCACCACTGCGCCATGCCGCTGCACCGCCGGTTCGGTGTGGCGGCCACCGCTCGGGCTTCGTTCGCGGTGTACAACACCGCCGAGGAGGTCGAGCGTTTGGTGGCCGGCGTGCGCCGCGCTCTGGATTTCTTTGGGAGAGGCTGACATTGCGTCTCGAGCAGATGTATCAGGACGTGATCCTGGACCACTACAAGCACCCGCAGCACCGCGGGCTGCGGGAGCCGTTCGGCGCCGAGGTGTTCCACGTCAACCCCGTCTGTGGTGACGAGGTCACGCTGCGGATCGCGCTGTCCGAGGACGGCGAAACCGTTGCCGACGTGTCCTATGACGGGCAGGGCTGCTCGATCAGCCAGGCCGCGACCTCGGTGCTCACCCAGCAGGTGATCGGTCAACGCGTCGGCGAGGCGCTCAAGACCATCGCCGCGTTCACCGAGATGGTCTCCTCGCGCGGCACCGTCGAGGGCGACGAGGACGTGCTGGGCGACGGGATCGCATTCGCCGGGGTGGCCAAATACCCCGCCCGGGTGAAATGCGCCCTGTTGGGATGGATGGCGTTCAAAGATGCGTTGGCCAAAGCCTATTCGGGCCAAGAGGCAGACTTTTCAGGAGGATACAGATGAGCGACACCACCGCGCCGGATGACGAATTCCTTGCCGACCTCGAGGAGGCGATGCGCGACGTCGTCGACCCCGAACTCGGCATCAACGTCGTCGATCTGGGACTCGTCTACGGGCTGAACGTCGAGGCGGGCGACGACGGTACCGTTGCCCTCATCGACATGACGCTGACGTCGGCGGCCTGCCCGCTGACCGATGTCATCGAAGACCAGTCACGCAGTGCGCTGGTGGGGGCCGGCTTGGTCGACGACCTGCGGATCAACTGGGTGTGGAACCCGCCGTGGGGTCCGGACAAGATCACTGAGGACGGCCGCGAGCAACTGCGCGCCCTCGGCTTCACCGTCTGAGTCAGGCTTTTCGCGCTATTCGTGCGTCGCGGCTTTTCGCGTCCCCTGGAAGGTGCCCTAAAGGTGGATGTGAGGAAGGTGAGGCAGGTGCAGGTGGGGATGCGGGCGCCCCATCGGTGGGCACGTCTCCACGCTGATCATCGTCGCGTGCAGGACGCCGCCATCCTGGGTTCCCTGGGCCCCAATGCATTTACCGTTCGTGATCGCCTGGGTGTCCGATGGCGTCTGCCTCTGGTATGAGGTCGAGTCGGCGACGGTCACGTTGGTAGTGGCGCCCGGGCCGCCGGGGCCCAGACCGTTGACGGCGATCGTGTTGCCCGACACCGAGGCCACGGTGCCGTAGAAGCCTGCCGGCGGCGGACACTTGCCGTCCGCGGACTGGGTGACAGTCACGGCTTGCGCGGTGATTGGGCCGGGAGCTGGCTCGCCGGGCGCAGGAGCCCCGGGGGGCGGTGCGCTCTGCGGGGTGGCTTTGACATTCACGCAACTGCCGGGCGTCACATCGGTCAGCTTCGCCGGGGTGACGTCGACGACCCTGGTCTGGGGTGTGTAGTCCACCGTGGCCGAGCCGGTCCGCGTGCGAAGCGCGACCGTGCCATTCGAATTCGACTGCACCATGCCCTCGACATAGTCCTTGCCCACCGGAGGTGGCGGGGGCGCCGGGGGCGGCGCGGCGCTGGGCGCCGCGCTCGGCGGGGCGGCGGTGACGGCCGGTGGCGCGCTGGTGTTCGACGTGTCGTGGGAGGAACCGCACATGGCCACGCACAGCGCGACGAAAGCGATGACTACGCCAAGCGCGATCTGCGTCCGCCGGGTCTTCAACGATAAGGCAGGCACAGATCTCATCTCCGATCACACGTTTTGCCGCCGTCAGCAATTACCCTTGCCGGGCGCGGTTTTCACGGCGCGCCCGGCAGGAGTGACGGCGATCTCAGTTAGCCCGAGCCGGGTTCAGCCACCGTGGCCGGGCTGCTTGGGCTTGCCGCATTTGCCGTCGACGGCCTGTCGTAGCTTGATGCTCGTCGCCTGCAGCGCGCCGCCGTTGTCCTGAGTTCCGCGCGCGGACAGGCATTTGCCCGGAGTGATCGCGTCGGTGTTCGCGGACGACTGCTTGCTGTATTTGGTCTTGTCATCGACCGTGACGGCCGTTTGCGTGGTGTTGCCGTTGGGATCGGTGTTGGTCAGATTGATGGTGTTACCGGACACCGACGCCACCGAGCCCCGGACCCAGGCCGGCTTCGCGGGCGCCTGCGACGGCGGGAGAGACGGCGGCGTGGTGCTCGAACCGCCGGGTGCGGACTGCGGCGGTTTCGGGCAGGCGCCATTGACCGACTCGCTGATCTTCACCGACGCGGCGGTGACCGCCTGACCGGGTGCCGATCCCTCCGTCGGCTTGACGCTGACGCAGCTGCCCGGGGTGACATCGGGCAGCCCGGCCGGAACGGCCTCGGTGATCTTGGTGGTCGAGGTGAAGTTGACCGACGCGGTCGAGTTGTCTTCCTTGGTGACCTGAATGGAGTTACCCGCCACCGAGGCGATCAGGCCGCTGAGCCGCGCTTCGGAGTTAGGGGTGGATGACGTGGTCGTCGACGTGACGGTGGACGTCGAGGTTGAGGTAGATGTAGATGCGGACTTGGAATTGTTCGATGAGCCGCAGGCGGACAGGGACAATGCGGTGGCTCCCGCGACGGCGAATACCGCGAAGCGAGTGAGCCGGGGAACTTGACAGCTGGCAGACATCAACGTTTCTCCATTCGTCGGTTGGAGCCAACGTTAGGGGGTACCCGATTAGACTGTGCCTAACCCGTGTATTGGCCGCGCTCAGAACGCCTCTTCGGCCACGTCCATGATCTCGTCGTCGATGGCCTCGATGACGCCGCGCAGCGAAGTCAGCTGCGGCAGCATGTTCTTGGCGAAGAACCCCGCGGTCGCGATCTTGCCCCGGTAAAACGCTTCGTCATACCCAGTCCCGTCAGCCAGCGCGCGGGTGGCGATGTCGGCCTGCGCCAATAGTCGCCAGCCGATCAGCAGATCGCCGACCGCGAGCAGATAACGCACCGATCCCAGGCCCACCTTGTAAATCTCGCCTGGCTGCTGCGCCGCGGACATCAGGTAGCCGGTCAACGCAGCCGTCATCGCCGTCACGTCGTCGTACGCGGTCTGCACCAGCTGGGCGATCGGCTTGAGCGCCTCGTCAACGCTGTCGATGGTCGCGGTGATCTGAGTCGTCAAGAACTGCAGGGCCTCACCTCGGTCGCGCACGATCTTGCGGAAGAAGAAGTCGAGTGCCTGGATGGCGGTGGTGCCCTCGTAGAGCGAATCGATCTTGGAATCGCGGATGTACTGCTCGAGCGGATAGTCGGCCAGGAATCCCGAACCGCCTAGTGTCTGCAGCGACTCGGTCAGCACCTCGTAGGCCCGCTCCGAGCTCACCCCTTTGACGATCGGCAACAGCAGGTCGTCGATCCGGTGCGCCATCTCGGGATCGGCTCCCGAAACGCGTTGCGCCACAACGTCATCCTGATGAGCAGCGGCATACATGTAGAGCGCCCGCAGGCCCTCGGCGTACGCCTTCTGGGTCATCAGGCTGCGACGCACGTCGGGATGGTGAATGATCGTGACCCGCGGCGCGGTCTTGTCGGACATCTGCGCCAGGTCCGCGCCCTGCACGCGCTCCTTGGCGAAGGCCAGCGCGTTCAGGTAACCCGTGGACAGGGTGCCGGTAGCTTTGACGCCGATCGTCATGCGCGCGTGCTCGATTATGGTGAACATCTGCGCGATGCCCCGGTGCACGTCGCCGACCAGGTAACCGACAGCGGGCACATCCGTTGCGCCGAAAGTCAATTCGCACGTGGGCGAGGACTTGATGCCCATCTTGTGTTCCACGCCGGTCACGTAAACCCCGTTGCGGGGGCCTAGTTCGAAGGTGTCCGGATCGAACAGGAAGTTGGGCACGTAGAACAGGCTCAGCCCCTTGGTGCCCGGGCCGGCGCCCTCGGGACGGGCCAGCACCAGGTGGAAAAGGTTCTCCGCGGTATCTCCGACGTCGCCCCCGGAGATGAAGCGCTTGACGCCCTCGATGTGCCATGTGCCGTCGGGTTGTTCGATGGCTTTGGCGCGGCCGGCACCGACGTCGGAGCCCGCGTCTGGTTCGGTGAGCACCATGGTGGCCGCCCAGCCCCGCTCCACGCCATGAGCGGCCCATTGCCGCTGCTGCTCGTTGCCCTCGACGTACAACGCGTTAGACATGACCGGGCCCAGATTGAAGAAATTCGCCGAAGGGTTGGCGCAGATGAGCATTTCGTTGACCGCCCACGCCAGCGGCGGCGGGGCGGCCATGCCGCCGATCTCTTCGGCCATGCCCAGCCGCCACCAGCCGGCCTCCTTGAGCGCCGCCACCGTCTTGACCAGTTCGTCGGGCACGGTGATTTTGTGCTCGGCCGGGTCGAATACCGGCGGATTGCGGTCGGCGAAGGCGAAGGTTTCGGCCACCGGACCTTCGGCCAGGCGCGCGGCTTCGGTCAAAATAGTACGGACCGTGTCCTCGTCGAGGTCGCTGTAGCCGCCGGTGCCCAGGACGGCGCCGACACCGAGAACCTCGAAAAGGTTGAATTCGATATCACGGACGTTAGCGATGTAGTGGCTCAAGGCGATTCCCTCACTGGTCCTCGAGGCGGCGGATCGTCAGGCACAGTCTGTCGGACGCGGGAAAACGTACGCAACCGTAACCAGCGACGGCCGAGTAGGGCGCTGTGCGGCGGTAGCTGCCCGTACCCCGGCAGCCGTATTCCGATCTCATGGTGCATCGGGGAACATCGCGTCACCGCCGGGCGTTGCGGCAAATGTGACAACACTTGATCTCACCGCTGAGAAGTTCAACGAAACCGTCGAGGGCAACGACATCGTGCTCGTCGACTTCTGGGCGTCCTGGTGCGGTCCGTGCCGCCAGTTCGGTCCTACTTTTGCGGCGTCGGCGGAGAAACACCCCGACATCGTGCACGCCAAGGTCGACACTGAGGCCGAGCAACAGCTGGCCGCGGCGGCCCAGATCCGGTCCATCCCCACGCTGATGGCCTTCAAGAAGGGCAAACTGCTGTTCAACCAACCAGGAGCCCTGCCACCGGCCGCGCTGGAGGATCTGGTCCAGCAAGTCCGCGCGTTCGACGTCTCGGAAGTTTAGGGCCGCCGAGGCCGGGCAGGCCGAATAAGCCTCATGTCGCGCTGCGCGCGGAACCACCGTTAGCTAGGCGCTAGGTTGCATGGGTGAGTTTTGTACTGGTAGATCACCCGCGGCCCGGCGTCGCGCTGATAACCCTGAATCGGCCCGAGCGGATGAACTCGATGGCGTTCGACGTCATGCTTCCGCTCAAAGAGGCCCTGGAAAAGGTCACCTACGACAATTCGGTGCGGGTGGTCGTGCTGACCGGGGCGGGCCGCGGCTTTTCCTCCGGCGCCGACCACAAGTCGGCGGGTTCGGTGCCCCACGTCGAGGGGCTGACCCGCCCCACCTACGCGCTGCGCTCCATGGAGATCCTCGACGAGGTCATCCTGGCGCTGCGCCGATTGCACCAACCGGTGATCGCCGCGGTCAACGGCCCCGCTATCGGGGGCGGCTTGTGTGTGGCCCTGGCCGCCGACATTCGGGTGGCTTCCACCAGCGCGTACTTTCGCGCCGCCGGCATCAACAACGGGCTGACCGCCAGCGAACTCGGCCTGTCCTATCTGTTGCCGCGGGCCATCGGCTCGTCACGCGCGTTCGAGATCATGCTGACCGGTCGCGACGTCACCGCGGAGGAGGCCGAGCGCATCGGGCTGGTGTCCTGCCAGGTACCCGAAGAGCAGCTGCTGGACACCTGCTACGCCATCGCCGCGCGGATAGCGGCCTTCTCGCGGCCGGGCATCGAGTTGACCAAGCGCACGCTGTGGAGTGGACTGGACGCCGGTAGCCTGGAAGGGCACATGCAAGCCGAAGGCTTGGGACAGCTTTTCGTCCGCCTGCTCACCGCCAACTTCGAAGAAGCGGTTGCCGCGCGCGCAGAAAGACGACCACCGGCGTTCACCGACGACAAATAGGCATCTGTTCAACAAGGAGAGCGATCGTGATCACGGCCACGGACCTCGAGGTCCGCGCTGGTGCGCGCATCCTGCTCTCACCGGACGGTCCCGACCTGCGCGTGCAGCCCGGCGACCGCATCGGGCTGGTGGGCCGCAACGGCGCCGGCAAGACGACCACCCTGCGCATCCTGGCTGGGGAAACCGAACCCTACGCCGGAGCGATCAACCGCACCGGCGAAATCGGTTATCTACCACAGGATCCCAAAGAGGGCGATCTCGATGTGCTGGCCCGCGACCGGGTTCTGTCGGCCCGCGGGCTCGACGTGTTGCTGACCGATCTGGAAAAGCAGCAGGCGTTGATGGCCGAGGTCGCCGACGACGACGCCCGCGACCGCGCGATCCGCCGGTACGGGCAGCTGGAGGAGCGTTTCGTCGCCCTGGGCGGCTACGGCGCGGAAAGCGAAGCGAGTCGCATCTGCGCGAGTCTCGGCCTGCCGGAACGGGTGCTGACACAGCAGTTGCGCACCCTGTCCGGCGGCCAGCGCCGCCGGGTGGAACTGGCGCGCATCCTGTTCGCCGCGTCGGAAGGCGGCGCGGGAACGTCGGGTTCGTCGACCACGCTGCTCCTCGACGAGCCGACCAACCACCTGGACGCCGATTCCATCGGCTGGCTGCGGGATTTCCTGCGCGCACACACCGGCGGCCTGGTGATCATCAGCCACAACGTCGAACTGCTCGCCGACGTCGTCAACCGGGTGTGGTTCCTGGACGCGGTGCGCGGCGAGGTCGACGTCTACAACATGACGTGGCAGAAGTATCTCGACGCGCGCGCCACCGACGAGCAGCGCCGGCGCCGGGAACGCGCGAACGCCGAACGCAAGGCCACCGCGCTGCGCTCACAGGCCGCCAAGCTCGGCGCGAAAGCCACCAAAGCCGTTGCCGCACAAAACATGTTGCGCCGCGCCGATCGGATGATGGCCGCACTCGACGACGAGCGGGTGGCCGACAAGGTGGCCCGCATCAAGTTTCCCAACCCGGCCGCATGCGGGCGCACGCCGCTGGTGGCCACCGGCCTGAGCAAGTCCTACGGGTCGCTGGAGGTCTTCACCGGTGTCGACCTGGCGATCGACCGGGGCTCGCGGGTGGTGGTGCTGGGCCTCAACGGCGCCGGTAAGACCACCCTGCTCAGGATCCTGGCCGGCACCGAGGCCCCGGACACCGGAGGACTCGAGCCCGGGCATGGACTGCGGATCGGCTACTTCGCCCAGGAACACGACACGCTCGACAACGATGCGACCGTGTGGGAGAACATCCGCCACGCCGCACCGGATTCGGGTGAGCAGGACCTGCGCGGCCTGCTGGGCGCGTTCATGTTCAGCGGCCCCCAACTCGATCAGCCGGCGGGCACCCTGTCCGGGGGCGAGAAGACCCGGCTGGCGCTGGCCGGTTTGGTGGCGTCGACCGCCAACGTGCTGTTACTCGACGAGCCGACGAACAACCTCGACCCGGCCTCGCGCGAGCAGGTGCTCGACGCGCTCCGCACTTACCAGGGCGCGGTGGTCTTGGTGACGCACGACCCCGGTGCCGCCGAGGCCCTCGACCCGCAGCGCGTCGTGCTGTTGCCCGACGGAACCGAAGACTTCTGGTCTGAGGAATACCGGGATCTCATCGAGCTGGCCTGAGTCGATGGTGGCGACCCGCTTCGCCCGGCATGGACCATGCGGCGACCCGCTGCGCCCGGCTACACCGCGCTTGCGATCGCCGCGGCCGGCGCTTGCGATCGCCGCGGCCGGCGCTCGCGGTCGCCACCAATTCGCGTCACGTGGCCGCAGGCGATTTGACGAAATCGGCCCGCGGTTGACGGCGGCTTTTTACTCTGGGTGCTTGCGATCGCGTCCAGCGTCGGAGGAGCCATGAAGAGAACGCTGCAAAGGTCGGCCAAGACACGCGACAATTTGTTGGACGAGCTGCGCCACGCTTACGAAGGCGGCGCCAGTATCCGCAGCCTGGTCGCGAAGACCGGCAGGTCGTATGGGTCGATTCATAGCTTGCTGCGGGAATCGGGCACCACGATGCGCAGCCGCGGCGGCCCCAACCGGACCGCCAAAACCGCGCGGTTGTAGCGCCACTGCGAAATCACGTCCCCTTGTTCGCAGTGGCGCTACGGTCGCTTCTCGGAATCGTTGCGGCGCACCGAATTCTCCACTAGATCGAGGACCGCGGATAACCGCTGTGGGTCCTCGCCGGACGCCGAACGGGCCACCAGGCCGTCGAGCACCAATTCCAGATAGCACTGCAGTACGTCGCCGGGCACGTCGTCGCGCACCCGGTGTGCCTCCGTCTGCCGGCGCAGCCGATCGGTGGTTGCCGCCGCCAGCTCAGCAGACCGCTCCGCCCAACCCCGGCTGAATGCGGGATCGTTGCGCAGCTTGCGGGCAATCTCCAATCTGGTGGCCAGCCAATCGAACTGGTCCGGCGCGGCCAGCATGTCGCGCATCACCTGGATGAGTCCCGCGCGGGAAGCCACGTCGGCCATCCGCTCGGCGTCTTCGTGGGCGAGGGCGAAAAACAGCGCGTCCTTGTCCCGGAAGTGGTGGAAGATCGCGCCGCGCGACATCCCGATCGCCTTCTCCAACCGGCGCACGGTGGCTTTGTCGTAACCGTATTCGGCAAAGCAACGGCGGGCGCCGTCGAGGATCTGGCGGCGGCGAGCCGCCAGATGGTCCTCGCTGACCTTAGGCACGGGTGACTGGATCGGGTCGGGGGTTAGCCGGACTTGAGCATGTTGCGCAGCACGTACTGCAGGATGCCGCCGTTGCGGTAGTAGTCGGCCTCACCGGGGGTGTCGATGCGCACCACCGCGTCGAACTCGACCTCATCGCCGCCGGAATCCTTGCTTGCCTTGACGCGCACCGTCTTCGGCGTCTTACCGTTGTTGAGCTCTTCGATCCCGGTGATGTCGAACACCTCGGTGCCGTCCAGACCCAGATCCTTGGCCGACTTCCCGTCGGGGAACTGCAACGGGATCACGCCCATGCCGATCAGGTTGGAGCGGTGAATCCGCTCGAACGACTCGGCGATCACCGCGCGAACGCCCAGCAGCCGCGTTCCCTTGGCGGCCCAGTCTCGTGACGAGCCCGACCCGTACTCCTTACCGCCCAGCACCACCAGCGGAATATCTTGTGCCGCATAGTTTTGCGCTGCGTCATAAATGAACGCCTGCGGTGCTTGCCCATCTTCGGCGGACTGGGTGAAGTCGCGGGTGTAGCCGCCGGACACGTCGTCGAGCAGCAGGTTACGCAACCTGATGTTGGCGAACGTGCCGCGGATCATCACCTCGTGGTTGCCGCGCCGCGAGCCAAAGGAGTTGTAGTCCTTGCGCTCCACGCCGTGCTCGTCGAGGTACTGAGCCGCGGGGGTGCCCGGCTTGATGCTGCTGGCCGGGGAGATGTGGTCGGTGGTCACCGAATCGCCCAGCAGCGCCAGCACCCGGGCGCCGGTGATGTCGGCGACCGGCTCGGGTTCGGCCGGCATGCCCTCGAAATACGGGGGCTTACGCACGTACGTCGAATCGGCGTTCCACTCAAAGGTGTTGCCGCTTGGGGTGGGCAGGTTGCGCCAGCGTTCGTCGCCCTTGAACACGTCGCCGTAGTTCTTGGTGAACATCTCGGAGTTGATAGCCGAGGCGATGGTGTCGGAGACGTCCTTTTGCGACGGCCAGATGTCTTTCAAGTAGACCTCTTTGCCTTCTTTATCTGTGCCCAGCGGCTGCTGATCGAAGTCGAAGTCCATGGTGCCGGCCAGTGCGTAGGCCACCACCAGCGGCGGCGAGGCCAGGTAGTTCATCTTGACGTCGGGGTTGATGCGGCCCTCGAAGTTCCGGTTGCCCGAAAGCACGGCCGTCACCGAAAGGTCGTTGTCGTTGATGGCCTTCGAGACTTCGTCGGGCAGCGGACCCGAGTTGCCGATGCAGGTGGTGCACCCGTAGCCGACCAGGTAGAAGCCCAGCTTCTCCAAATAGGGCCACAGGCCGGCCTTGTCGTAGTAGTCGTTGACCACCTGCGAGCCGGGCGCCATGGTGGTCTTCACCCACGGCTTGGACGCCAGTCCCTTCTCGACGGCGTTGCGCGCCAGCAGCGCGGCGCCCAGCATCACCTCGGGGTTGGAGGTGTTGGTGCACGAGGTGACCGCGGCGATCACCACCGCGCCGTGGTCGAGCACGAATTCGCCTCGCTCATCGGAGCGCGCCGTGACCGGGTTGCTCGGGCGACCCTTGGCATGTGCGGCCGCCGAATGCACTTCGGGAACGTCGTCGGCATGTCCGTTCGACACCGCGCCGGGATCGCTGGCCGGGAAGGTTTCCTCGACCGACTCGTCCAGCTTCGAGTAGCCCTGCTGACCGTCCTTGTCACCATCGACGTAGCTGAGGATCTGCTCACGGAAGGTGGACTTGGCGGCCGACAAGGCGATTCGGTCCTGTGGGCGCTTGGGTCCGGCGATCGACGGCACCACCGTGGACAGGTCGAGCTCGAGGTACTCCGAGAACGCGGGTTCGTGGTCGGGGTTGTGCCACATCCCCTGCTCTTTGGCGTAGGCCTCCACCAGTGCCAGTTGCCGATCCGTGCGGCCGGTGAACTTCAAGTAGGAGATGGTCTCCTCATCGATCGGGAAAATGGCTGCGGTGGAACCGAATTCGGGGCTCATGTTGCCCAGCGTGGCGCGGTTGGCCAGCGGCACCTCCGACACGCCCTTGCCGTAGAACTCGACGAACTTGCCGACAACGCCATGCTTGCGCAGCATCTCGGTGACGGTCAGCACGACGTCGGTGGCCGTGACG
>NZ_DASUHS010000130.1:0-7039 GCF_036273375.1 Mycobacterium sp.
GCAGCCGACCTACAAGACGGCCGCCGCCCGGCTGCGCAAGGTTCGGGTAAGGTCGCCCGAACGAAACGGGCACGCGCCGACGACCGCGGCGTCCGCCCCGGTCAACGGATCGGTGCCCGCGACGGTAGGTGGCGCGCTAGCCGGCGTCACCGAAGTCGTCCCCGCGGGAGGCCGGCCATGAAGCTGAAGCTGGCGATCCGCGAGCTGCACCGCTCCGAACGCAAGCTTGCGCACGAGCTCAACGTGGTGGCGGCGCGTCACCACAGTGACCAGGACATCCATCACCTCGCGCGCGATCTGGCCGGCTGGTCGCGGCAACACCTCAAGGAGCTGGCGCAGCACGGCCGCCACTATGGTCTGCACCTGTCCGCCGACCCGCATAGCAGTGCGGTCTCCGGTTTCCTGCAGTCGTGGATGAGTGGCCTGCTGCGGCACCGGCCGGAGCCCGGTCTGGCGCTGCTCGCCGACCTGCGCCGGATTCACCGGCTGTCGGCGGGGGTGTCGCTCGATTGGGAGCTGCTGGCACAGGGCGCACAGGCCGCTAAGGATTCCGAACTGCTGAGCCTGACGTCGCGCTGCCACCCCGAGACGTTGCGCCAGATGCGCTGGGCCAACGCGATGCTCAAAGAGCTTTCCCCGCAGGTCTTGATGAACTGAACGCCGAACGCGGTGGCCGCCGCTGGCCGCCACCGCGTTCGCTTCGCCTCCTCGACGCTAGTCTGACACGCGTGCGACGCGTCGTCACTTCACTAGGGCGCCCTCGCCTCAGTCCTGCGCCTCGACCCATTGATAGGGGAGGAATTTCCCGTCGAACGTCACCACGACGCGATCACCGGACGGGTGCGGCTTCTTTTGCACGTCGAGGCTGAAGTTGATCGCGCTCATGATGCCGTCGCCGAACTGTTCGGCGATCACCTCCTTGAGGGCGCCGCCGTACACCTGCAGGGCTTCGTAGAAGCGGTAGATGGTCGGATCCGTGGGAACCTGGGTGGGAAGCCCGCCACGCATCGGAGCGGCGGCCAGCACCGGCACCACCGACTCGTCCAGCTTCAACTTCTCGGCCAGAACCTTGGCCTGCTCCACCGGAACCGGGTGCTGGCCGAGTAACGCCGCCGTGGTCCACACGAGCGGCCTGCCGATCGCGTCGGCCAGCTGTTGCCACGTCAGCCCCTCCCGGAGCCGGGCTGACACGACCTGTTCGGTGACTTCGGTTCTGTTCATAGCCCCCAAGCATGCCCGCCGGACATCACCCCCGCTTGGTCGCGGTGACCAAGCGCTTGAGAACCAGGCCCGCAAGATTTTTCGCCGTGGTGATCACCAGCGGCCGTGATGCACGACCTCGGCGAACGGTCGCCGATCCGGCTTGCGAATCGCCGTGAGCGGGCGATCGGCGGGATAGCCCACCCCGAGCAGGAAAGCCACCAGGTAACCGTCGGGCACGCCCAGGATCGCGCGCGCCGTGTCCTGGTCCCCCACCGACGAATGACCGGTCCCGATCCCCAGGTCGGTGGCGGCGATCATCATCGCCATGGTGGCCTGGCCGACGTCGTAGTTGTCGGTGACCACTCGGCGCTCGTCGGGCGGCACCGGGACCACGATGGCAATTGCGGCCGCGGCCCCGGCGATGTGACCGGCGCCCCGCCAGACCGTGGACAGCTCGACCAGCTGGCTGCGGTCGGTGACGATAACGAAATCCCACGGCTGGCGGTTCTTCGCCGACGGCGCGCGCCAACCGGCCTCGGCGATGCGGTCCAGGTCCTCGGCCGGTATCGGCTTCGGCTGGTACTCCCGGACATTGCGACGTGCGCAGATCGCGTCCCAAGCTTCCATCTGGTTCCCTCCACTAACTGTTTTCTCGGATCAACCGGCGTCGCATGGCGCCGATTCCCAGGGGAATCGGCGCCCGTAAGCGCTTACTCATGTCGGTGTTCGGGTTTATCGTGACAGCGCAATGCCGCTTCATCTACACCGTGCCGAGCGCACCGATCTCCTGGCCGACGGTCTCGGCGCTCTGCTGGCCAACCCGCTGACCGACCCGTTCGCCACCGAACTCGTCGTCGTCCCGGCGCGCGGCGTGGAACGCTGGCTCAGCCAGCGGTTGTCGCACGTGCTTGGTGCGCGTGGCGGTGACGGGGTGTGCGCCGGGGTGGCGTTCCGCAGTCCGGGCTCGTTGATCGCCGAAATCACCGGCACGGCCGACAACGATCCGTGGTCGCCGGACGCCATGGCCTGGCCGCTGCTCGAGGCAATCGACTGCTCGCTGGACGAACCGTGGTGCCGCACGCTGGCCATGCATGTGGGCCACTTCCACACCGGCGCGGAGGCCGAGCTGCGCCAAGGCCGCCGATACGAGGTGGCGCGACGGCTGGCCGGACTGTTCGACTCCTACGCGCGCCAGCGCCCGCAACTGCTCATCGACTGGGGCAACGGCGACCCCGGCGATCTCGACGAGGACCTGCGCTGGCAGCCCGAGCTGTGGCGGGCGCTGGTGGCACGGGTCGCCGCCGACCCGCCGCATATCCGCCACGCCAATACCATCGCGCGCCTGCGAGAGGCGCCCAGCGAGCTACCGCCTCGGCTGTCGCTGTTCGGACACACCCGATTGACCCGCACCGACGTCGAGCTGCTGGAGGCGGTAGCCACCCACCACGACCTGCACCTGTGGCTACCGCACCCGAGCGATGAGCTGTGGCGCGCGCTGGCCGGCACGCGCGGCGCGATTCGCCGGCGCGACGACGTCAGCCATCGCGCGGTACCCCATCCACTCCTCGCGACGCTGGGACGAGACCTGCGGGAGTTGCAACGCAGCCTGCCGCCGGATCCGGTAACCGACGACTATCTGTCCCCCGCCGTGCGCCCGGACACGTTGCTCGGCTGGCTGCAGTCCGACATCGCCGCCAATGCCATTCGGCCGCAAGGCCGCACGATCGGAGCCGACGACCGATCGGTACAGATCCACAACTGCCACGGCCCGGCCCGCCAGGTCGACGTGCTGCGCGAGGTGCTGCTCGGCCTGTTGCAGGACGACCCGACGCTGGAGCCGCGCGACATCCTGGTGATGTGCCCGGACATCGAGACCTACGCGCCGCTGATCATGGCCGACTTCGGCCTGGGCGACGTGGTGCACGGCGCCCATCCCGCCCACCAGCTACGAGTCCGGCTGGCGGACCGCTCGCCGATCCAGACCAACCCATTGCTGGGTGTGGCCGCGCAACTGCTGGCCCTGGCGGCGGGCCGGGTGACGGCGAGCGAAGTGCTCAACCTGGCTCAGGCCCCGCCGGTGCGCGCCCGGTTCGGATTCACCGATGACGATCTGGAGGCCATCACCCGCTGGGTCCGGCAGGCGAACATCCGGTGGGGGCTGGACCAGGAGCATCGGCGGCCCTACCACGTCGACTTCGTGCACAACACATGGCGTTTCGGCATGGACCGGATACTGGCGGGCGTCGCGATGTCCGACGATTCGAACGCATGGATCGACGCGACGCTGCCGCTGGACGACGTCAGCAGTAACCGCGTCCAATTGGCCGGCCAGTTCGCCGAATTCGTCGCCCGGCTGCAGCACGTCCTCGACTCGCTCGCCGCCACCAGCCCGCTGACCGGGTGGCTGGCCGCCCTCACCGAGGGAATCACGCTGCTGACGCGGGTCCGCGACGCGGACGAATGGCAGACCGGTCAGATGCAACGCGAGTTCGCTCAGACGGTTGCGCAGGCCGGATCCCGGGGCGGCACCGCGCTGCGGCTGCCCGACATTCGCGCGCTGCTCACCCAACGCCTTGCGGGTCGCCCGACGCGGGCCAACTTCCGCACCGGCACCCTGACGGTGTGCACCATGGTGCCGATGCGCTCGGTGCCACACCGGGTGGTGTGCCTGGTCGGTCTGGACGACGGGCTGTTCCCGCGGCTCGGCATCGTCGACGGTGACGACGCGCTGGCCCGATGCCCGATGACCGGGGAACGTGACATCCGTTCCGAGGACCGGCAATTGCTGCTCGACGCGATCGGCGCGGCCACCGAGAAACTGGTGATCACCTACACCGGCGCCAACGAATATTCGGGCCAGCCGCGCCCGCCGGCGGTGCCGCTGGCCGAACTCCTGGACACCCTCGACATGACCACCATGACCAAGGTACGTGACCGCATCGTCGTCGAGCATCCGTTGCAGCCGTTCGACATTCGCAATGTCATCCCCGGCAGGCTCGTCCCGGACGTGCCGTTCAGTTTCGACCCGACGGTGCTGCGTGCGGCGCGCGCGGCCACCGGCGAGCACGGCGCACAGCCGAAATTCATCTCGGGGCCGCTGCCATCACCGCCGGCCGGCGACGTCATCCTTGCCGACCTGGTCGGCTTCTTCAAAGACCCGGTGAAGGGTTTCTTCCGCGCACTGGAATTCACGCTGCCGTATGACGTCGACGGCGTGCAAGACGCCATGCCGGTCGACATCGACGGCCTCGAAGAGTGGACGGTCGGCGACCGGATGCTGGGCGACATCCTGCGCGGGATGACTCCGGACGACGCGCGGCAAGCGGAGTGGCGGCGTGGCACCCTGCCGCCGGGTCAGCTGGGCTGGCGGAAGGTCACCGAGATCCGGGACCAGGCCGCCCTGTTGGCGCGCGAGGCGCTTCAATATAGGCAACGGCACGGCCACGCCCGCGAGGTTGCATACGACGTCGACATCGACCTGGGTGGCGGGCGGCGACTGACCGGCACGGTGTCGCCGGTGTACGGCGATCGCCTGGTGTCGGTGACATATTCGCGACTGGACGGCAAGCATCTGCTCGAATCGTGGATCCCGTTGCTGGCCTTGGTCGCACATGATCCCGGCCGGGACTTCTCGGCGGTGTGTGTCGGCCGCATGCGCAGGGGCGCCAGCACCCGGGTGGAGGGGCTGGGTCCGCCGCGCGACGGTGAGCAGGCCGTCGAGGTGCTGCGCGAGCTGGTGGCGATCTATGATGCCGGACGGCGCGAGCCAATTCCATTGCCCATCAAGACGTCGTATGCCTGGGCGGCCGCCCGCTACGGCGGCGAGGACCCGGTGACCGAGGCGCGATACCGCTGGAAATCCAGCGACCGCTTCCCGGGTGAGGATCAGGCCCCGGCGCACGCGAGGGCGTGGGGCAAGGGCGCGGCACTGGAAGGGCTGATGCAGCCTGTGCGGCCGGGCGAGGAGTGCGACGGCGAGGACAACCGGCTCGGCGCCTACGCGGCCCGGGTCTGGCTGCCGATGCTGCGCGCCGAGAGGAAACCCATCTGATGGAGCGCTTCGACCTGTTGCGTGCGCTGCCGGCCGAGCGCTCCACGACCGTGCTGGAGGCGAGCGCGGGAACCGGCAAGACTTTCGCGCTGGCTTCTCTGGTGACGCGGTATCTCGCCGACGGCGCCGCCACGCTCGACCAGATGCTGCTCATCACGTTCGGCCGGGCCGCCAGCCAAGAGCTACGCGAACGCGTCCGCTGCCAAATCGTCGATGCCGTGCGAGCTTTCGCCGATCCGTCGATCGTCGGCGACAACCAGGTGGTGGCATACCTGCTGGACGGCACCGACGATCAGCGCGCGGCGCGCCAAGAGCGCCTTCGCGACGCACTGGCCGGCTTCGATGCGGCGACGATCGCCACAACCCATCAGTTCTGCCAGCTGGTGCTGCGCTCGCTCGGCGTGGCCGGGGACACCGCGGCCAGCGTGACGCTGCTCGACAGTCTCGATGACCTGGTGACCGAGATCGTCGACGATCTGTATTTGGCCCACTTCGGCCAGGAGCGCGATGACCCGGCGCTGCACTACCGCGAGGCGCTGCGGCTGGCACGCGCGGTCGTCAACAATCCGTCGACCGAGCTGCGGCCGCGTGACCCGGACCCTGATTCGCGGGCAGCCGTCAGCGTCAGGTTCGCCAATGATGTTCTGGCCGAGCTGAATACGCGCAAGCGCCGGCTGGGCGTCCTCGGCTATGATGACCTACTGATCCGGTTGGCCGACGCGCTGGCCACCGACGACTCCCCCGCCCGGCTACGCATGCACCAACGCTGGCCGATCGTCATGGTTGACGAGTTCCAGGACACAGACCCTGTGCAATGGCAGGTGATCGACCGGGCGTTCAGTGGGCGCTCCACCGTGATCCTCATCGGTGATCCGAAGCAGGCGATTTACGCCTTTCGCGGCGGTGACATCGTGACCTATCTGCGGGCGGCCGAGACGGCGGGTGAGCGCAAGACGCTGGACACCAACTGGCGCAGCGACTCCGCGCTGCTGCAGCGGTTGCAGGTCGTGCTGCGCGGCGCCCAACTCGGCGACCCCGCGATCGTGGTGAACGACGTCGACGCGCATCACCGCGGTCATCGGCTCGCCGGCGCACCGCACAACGACCCGTTCCGGTTGCGCGTGGTCGCGCGAAAGACGCTGGGGCGTCGCGGTGTTCAGAATCTGCCGATCGACCAGGTGCGTGAGCACATCGGCGCCGATCTCGCGTCCGACATCCGCGCGTTGCTGGCCAGTGGTGCGACGTTCGCCGGTAGACCACTGCAGGCCCGTGACATCGCCGTGATCGTGGAGAAGCACCGCGACGCGCATGCCTGCTTCAAGGCGCTCTGCGCTGCCGGCGTCCCCGCGGTGTACACGGGCAACTCCGACGTGTTCACCTCCGAGGCCGCCGAGGATTGGCTGTGCCTGCTGGAGGCCTTCGACCAACCGCACCGGCCCGGGATGGTGCGCGCGGCCGCAGCGACGATGTTCTTCGGTGAGACCGCCGAATCGCTGGCGGCCGGCGGCGACGCGCTCACGGATCGGATCGCGAAGACTCTGCGGGAGTGGGCCGCTCATGCCCGCGACCGCGGCGTCGCGGCCATCTTCGAGGCCGCTCAATTGCTGGGCATGGGTAATCGCGTGCTCGCCTGGCAGGGCGGTGAGCGGCATATGACCGACCTGGCGCATGTCACCCAGCTGCTGCAGGATATCGCGCACCGCAGCCACTACAGCCTGCCCGCGCTGCGCGATTGGCTGCGCCGGCAGCGTGACGAGCGCAGCGGCGCACCGGAGCGCAATCGCC
>NZ_DASUHS010000131.1:0-12466 GCF_036273375.1 Mycobacterium sp.
CGGCGCGCTGGAAGCCGGCGCGCGCCGGATCACCGAAAAGATGATGGTCGCCGCGGCCGAGGCGATCTTCTCCGTCGTCAGCGACGACCTCGCGCTCGACCGGATCGTCCCCAGCCCGCTGGACACCCGGGTCGGGGAAGCGGTCGCCACGGCGGTGGCACTGGCCACGGAAGCCTCAGACACTTCCGTCGCCGGGGGGTGAGAATCGGCAGGCTGGCGGTGCCGTTGCTCGCCGCCGTACTCGCCGTGGCCGGTTGCGCAACCGGTACCGGCGACCGTCCTGCCCGCGCCGAAGTGGTGGTCGGATCCCGGGCTGACGCCGATTCGGCGCTGCTGGCCGGCGTCTACCTCGCCGCCCTGCGGTCATACGGCTTCGGCGCGCGGGCCGCGACGGCGGCCGACCCGAAGCCGCAATTGGATTCCGGCGCATTCACCGTCGTTCCCGCCTTCACCGGCCGCACGTTGCAAGTTCTGCAGCCCGGCGCGACGGCGATGTCGGACAAGGACGTCTACCGCGCAATGATCGCTGCGCTACCCGAAGGAGTCGTGGCGGGCGACTACACGACGGCCGCTGAAGACAAGCCCGTGTTGCTGGTCAGTCAGCCCACCGCCAAGGCGTGGGGCGGTAGTGATGTCAGTGCGGATTTGAGCACGCTGCCCCGCCACTGCGACGGCCTCGTTGTCGGGACTGTCGCCGGGCATCAGGAACCGTCCACGGTCGGCTCCTGCCGGCTACAGAAGCCACGTGAATTTCCCGATGGCGCAACAATGTTCGCCGCAATTCGGACCGGGCAGCTGACTGCGGGATGGACCACCTCGGCCGACCCCGGCATTCCCGGCGACCTGGTCGCGCTGGCCGACGGCAAACCCGCATTGATCCGTGCGGAGAATGTGGTGCCGCTTTATCGCCGAAACGCGCTCAGCGATCGGCAGTTGCTGGCGATCAATGAAGTGGCCGGTGTGCTGGACACCGCGGGCCTGGTCGAGATGCGCCGGCAAGTGCGCACCGGTGCGGACCCGCAGGCGGTGGCGGGCAGCTGGCTGGCCGAGCATCCGCTCGGCCGCTGAGGTCAGACTTTCGGCATCAACCGGCCCATGACTGGGCCGAAGAGCTGCTGGTAATAGGGTCCTGCCACTCGCACCATCACGTCCAGGAGTTTGGCATCCGTGCCGACCAGGACCCGTGCCTTCTTCTTGCGGACCGCGTCCAGGATGATCTTGGCGGCGCGTTGCGGGCTGGTCCTGGCGAGCCGCTTGTCGAACAGCTTGGCGAGTTGTTCGGGGTCGAGTCCCTCGGCGGCCGTCGCGTTGCGCGCGATCGCTGTCTTGATGCCGCCCGGGTGCACCGTGGTCACCGCCACCGGGTGGCCGGCCGCCCCCATCTCCTGTCGCAGCGCCTCGGTGAAGCCGCGCACGGCGAACTTGGCCGAGTTGTAGGCCGCCTGGCCGGGCACCGAGAAGAGCCCGAACACGCTGGACACGTTGACGACGTGCCCGTCGCCGGAGGCGATCAGGTGCGGTAGGAACGCCTTGGTGCCGTTGACGACGCCCCAGAAGTCGACGTCCATGACCCGTTCGATGTCCTTGAACTGGCTGACTTCGACGTCGCCGGTGAAGGCGATGCCGGCGTTGTTGTAGATCTGGTTGACCTTTCCGAAGTGCTCCTTGACGCCGTCGGCGTAGGCCAAAAAGGCCTCCCGCTCGGTCACGTCGAGGCGATCTGACTTGAACGAGGCGCCGATCGCCTTGAGCTGTTCCTCGGTGTGGGCCAGACCCTCGAGGTCGACGTCGCTGATCGCCACTTTGGCGCCCGAGCGGGCCAGCTCCACGGCCAGCGCCTGCCCGATACCTGAACCCGCGCCCGTCACCACCGCGACCTTGCCCGCGAACCCTTGCATGAGCACCCTTCCTTATCGGCACGTTTGCGTCGAGGCTAGCCGGTACCAGCGGTCCCCGATTCCTGCGGGTCGCCGATCCAGTGGTCGCCCCGTCAGCCGAAGGCCGTGTCGATGATCTCCTGCTGCTCGACCGCGTGCACCTTCGACGAGCCCGACGACGGGGCGGACATCGCCCGGCGCGAGATCCGCTTGATCCCGGTCAGCTTGTCGGGCAACAGCTCTGGCAGCTCGAGCCCGAATCGCGGCCAGGCACCCTGGTTGGCCGGCTCCTCCTGCACCCAGAAGTACTGGTTGGCGGTCGGGTAGCGGTCCAGCGTTTCTCCCAGCCGGCGCTTCGGCACCGGGGCGAGTTGCTCGATCCGCACGATCGCCACGTCTTCGCGGTTGTCCTTGGCCTTGCGGGCCACCAACTCGTAGTAGAGCTTGCCGCTGGTCAGCAGGACCCGGGTGACCTTGCTGCGATCGCCGATGCCGTCCTCGTAGGTCGGCTCTTCGAGCACCGAGCGGAACTTGATTTCGGTGAAGTCGCGGACGTCGCTGACCGCCGCCTTGTTGCGCAGCATCGACTTCGGTGTGAACACGATCAGCGGGCGCTGCACACCGTCGAGGGCGTGGCGCCGCAACAAGTGGAAGTAATTGGACGGCGTCGAGGGCACCGCGATCGTCATCGAACCCTCGGCCCACAGCTGCAGGAAGCGCTCGATGCGGCCCGAGGTGTGGTCGGGACCCTGGCCCTCGTGGCCATGCGGCAGCAGCAGCACGACGTTGGACAGCTGGCCCCACTTAGCCTCACCGGAGCTGATGAACTCGTCGATGATCGACTGCGCGCCGTTGACGAAGTCGCCGAACTGCGCCTCCCACAGCACCAGGGCGTCCGGGTTGCCCACCGTGTAGCCGTACTCGAAGCCGACGGCGGCGTACTCCGACAGCGGTGAGTCGTAGACCAGGAACTTGCCCCCGGTGGGGGTGCCATCGGCGTTCGTCGCCAAGAGCTTGAGCGGCATGAACTCTGCGCCGGTGTTGCGGTCGATGATCACCGAGTGCCGCTGGGAGAAGGTGCCGCGCTTGGTGTCTTGACCCGACAACCGCACCAGCTTGCCCTCGGCCACCAGCGTGCCGAGGGCCAGCAGTTCGCCGAAGGCCCAGTCGATCTTGCCCTCGTAGGCCATCTCGCGCCGCTTCTCCAGCACCGGCTGCACCCGCGGGTGTGCGGTGAAGCCGTCCGGGGCCGCCAGGAAGGCATCACCGATGCGGGCCAACAGCGCCTTGTCCACCGCGGTGGCTAGGCCCGCCGGCAGCATCTGGTCGGCCTCGACCGATTCGCTCGGCAGCGCGCCGTGTTTCTCGAGCTCGCGGACCTCGTTGAACACCCGCTCCAGCTGGCCCTGGTAGTCGCGCAGCGCGTCCTCGGCTTCTTTCATCGAGATGTCGCCGCGGCCGATCAGGGCTTCGGTGTAGCTCTTGCGGACGCCGCGTTTGATGTCGACGACGTCGTACATCGCGGGGTTGGTCATCGACGGGTCGTCGCCCTCGTTGTGCCCACGCTTGCGGTAGCACAGCATGTCGATGACGACGTCCTTCTTGAACTCCTGCCGGAAGTCGACGGCCAGTTTGGCCACCCACGCGCACGCTTCCGGGTCGTCGCCGTTGACGTGAAAGATCGGCGCTCCGATCATCTTCGCGACGTCGGTGCAGTACTCACTGGACCGCGAGTACTCCGGCGCGGTGGTGAAGCCGATCTGGTTGTTGGCGATGATGTGAATGGTGCCGCCGACGCGGTAGCCGGGCAGGTGGGTCATGTTCAGCGTCTCGGCGACCACGCCCTGACCGGCGAACGCGGCGTCGCCGTGCAGCATCATCGGCACCACCGAGAAGGCTTTCTCGTCCCCGTGATCTTCGGCGCCGCGGTCCAGCAGGTCCTGCTTGGCGCGCACCAGACCCTCCAGCACCGGGTCAACGGCTTCCAGGTGCGACGGGTTGGCGGTCAGCGACACCTGAATGTCGTTGTCGCCGAACATCTGTAGGTACACGCCGGTGGCGCCCAAGTGATACTTAACGTCCCCGGAGCCGTGCGCCTGCGCCGGGTTGAGGTTGCCCTCGAACTCGCTGAAAATCTGGGAGTACGGCTTGCCGACGATGTTGGCCAGCACGTTGAGCCGGCCGCGGTGCGGCATGCCGACGACCACCTCGTCGAGTCCGTGCTCGGCGCACTGGTCGATCGCCGCGTCCATCATCGGAATGATGCTTTCCGCACCTTCCAGTGAGAACCGTTTCTGACCAACGTATTTGGTCTGCAGGAAGGTTTCGAAGGCCTCGGCCGCGTTCAGCTTGCTCAGGATGAACTTCTGCTCGGCCACCGTCGGTTTGACGTGCTTGGTCTCGACGCGGTGCTGCAGCCATTCCTGCTGTGAGGGTTCGAGAATGTGGGTGTACTCCACGCCGATGTGGCGGCAGTAGGCGTCGCGCAGCAGGCCCAGCACGTCGCGCAGTTTCTTGTACTCGCTACCGGCGAAGCCGTTGACTTTGAACACCCGGTCGAGATCCCACAGCGTCAGGCCGTGGTTCAGAATCTCCAGATCTGGGTGGCTGCGGAACCGGCTGCCGTCCAATCGCAGCGGATCGATGTCGGCCATCAGGTGACCGCGATTGCGGTAGGCCGCAATCAACTCCATCACCCGCGCGGTCTTGTCGACGATCGAGTCGGGGTTGTCGGTGCTCCAGCGCACCGGCAGGTACGGGTTGCCCAGCTCGCGGAAGATCTCGTCCCAGAAGGCGTCCGACAGCAGCATCTCGTGGATGGTGCGCAAGAAGTCGCCGGACTCCGCGCCCTGGATGATGCGGTGGTCATAGGTGGAGGTCAGCGTGATCAGCTTGCCGATGCCCAGCTCGGCGATGCGTTCCTCGCTGGCGCCCTGGAACTCCGCGGGGTACTCCATGGCGCCGACACCGATGATGGCTCCCTGGCCCTTCATCAGCCGCGGCACCGAGTGCACGGTGCCGATGGTGCCCGGGTTGGTCAGCGAAATGGTCACGCCGGCAAAGTCTTCGGCGGTCAGCTTGCCGTCGCGGGCGCGTCGGACGATGTCTTCGTAGGCGGTGACGAACTGCGCGAACCGCATGGTTTCGCAGCCCTTGATCCCGGCGACCACCAGGGAACGCTTGCCGTCTTTGCCGTGCAGGTCGATGGCCAGGCCGAGGTTGGTGTGGGCCGGCGTCACCGCGGTGGGCTTGCCGTCGACCTCGGCGTAGTGCCGATTCATGTTCGGGAACTTCTTGATCCCCTGCACCAGTGCATAGCCCAGCAGGTGGGTGAACGAGATCTTGCCGCCGCGGGTGCGCTTGAGCTGGTTGTTGATGACGATCCGGTTGTCGATCAGCAGCTTGGCGGGGACGGCGCGGACACTGGTCGCCGTCGGCACGTCCAGCGACGCCGACATGTTCTTGACGACGGCCGCCGCGGCGCCGCGCAGCGTCTGCACCTCGTCGCCTTCCGCCGGCGGGGGAGTAGCGGCTTTCGCCGGTCGCGGCGCGACTCCATTGCCGGCAGGGGCTGGGGGCTTGGCGGTTTCGGTGGTCTGCGGGGTCGCGGGAGCCGGCTTCGCGGGGGCCGGGGCCGGGGCGGCGGCCGGCGCGCCATCACCGCCGGTCGGGGCGGCCGGCGTCGATTCGTTGGTGGGCTCGGGGTTGTAGTCGACCAGAAATTCGTGCCAGCTCGGATCGACTGACGAGGGGTCGTCGCGGAACTTGCGGTACATCTCCTCGACCAGCCATTCGTTCTGCCCGAATGGTGAACTTGTGTTGCTCACGACCGCAGTTCGCCTCAATTCTTCTGTTCCGCAAGCGCATTCCCGCGGCGCCTGCACCCTTGTCGGCCCCGGATGACCGAACACCTCACACCCACTGCGGTACCCATTGTTTCCGCCCTATAAGGCTAACCTCTCGCCGCCGATTCGCCAGGTTGACCGGGGCACGAGGACCGCTGGGGGCTAGCCGGCTTCGTGGACCTTGGGCACCAGGTGCAGCGCGCGGGGCCAGCTCGTGGGCGGGGCGCCGAACGCCCTGTTGGCGTTGCGGATCATCTTCTTGCCGGCGAGGTAATTGCCGACGGCGCCCACCACGACCCCGATTCCGACCGGCAGCAGTTTGCCGAACAACAGGGCGCCGCGCCGCAGGGTGTACTTGCGGACCCACGACTTGAGCAGCCGTGAGTTCAGCTTCGACATCGACGACAGCGGCAGGGCGGTGAGGCTCTCGGAAATCCAGCCGCCGTTGGTGCGGCGCGGACCGATCAGCTGGGCGACGGCGTGCTCGCTGTTGTCGCCCGCGAGGACCGCCAGCACCAGCGCGCGGCGTCGTTCCCGGTGATCGGCCGGAATGTCGTGTACCACCGCCACCGCCAACACGAAGAACGCGGTGGCCTCCAGGAACGTCACCGTTTCCGCGGCCGCAGCGGACAGGGCGCTGATCGTGCCGATGCCGGGGACGGTTGCGGCGCCCCCCACGGCAACGCCGCCGGCCGTCACGATGGCCAGATACCGCTTCTGCAGCTTGGCCAGGATCTCCGCCGGGCTGGCATTCGGGTTCGCGTTGCGCAGCCTGGTCACATAGGCCTCGGCGGCCGGGCCCTGCAACCACGAGCTCCGCTCGATGACCTGTGCCAATGCCCGCGCGGACATTTTGGGTCGACCGTTACTCGCGGTCGGCTCCTGTCCCGCGTTTGACATGGTGAAGAACCGGTTCGGCGACCTTTTCCGTCGAGCCCGCATATCGTCTCTCCTGCAAATGGCGTTCCCCCAGGCTAACGCGCCCGCGGCAAATCCTGACGCGGTATGCACCCTGACCGAGGGTCCGCGGCTGCCGGCCTATTGCCTCACCGGGAATAATGCAGGCTGGATGTCTGCGACGGTCCGTGCCGTTTGCCGGTCCGCATGCTGTTTACCGCGCCGCGCGCGGTATGACCTGCGTGGGTTGGATGGCGGACGAGGCGGCCCGATACGGCTGAACAGCATCGTCGGAAGCGAAAGCGAAACGAGGTGGGGTGGATGACGACGGCTACGCCCCGCATGCCCAAGGGAACGGGGCGCGCGGGATCGGGGCCGGCCCGGGCCGCCAACCGCTGGGACTTTCTCACTCGGAGCTCGCCGCAGTCGCAGAAACCTTGGAACCCGCTGTGGGCGATGATGATCGGCTTTTTCATGATCATGGTCGACTCGACCATCGTCGCCATCGCGAACCCGACCATCATGGCCAGCTTGCGCATCGGCTACGACACCGTGGTCTGGGTGACCAGCGCCTACCTGCTGGGCTATGCGGTCGTGTTGCTGGTGGCCGGGCGCCTGGGTGACCGGTTCGGCCCCAAGAACCTCTACCTGATCGGCCTGGTCGTGTTCACCGTCTCCTCGGTCTGGTGCGGGCTGGCCGGCAGCGCCGCCATGCTGATCGCGGCGCGCGTCGTGCAGGGCGTCGGCGCGGGTCTGCTCACCCCGCAGACCTTGTCGACCATCACCCGGATCTTCCCGTCGGAGCGACGCGGCGTCGCGGTGAGCCTGTGGGGTGCCACCGCCGGTGTCGCCAGCCTGGTGGGCCCGCTGGCGGGCGGTGTCCTGGTCGACGGCCTGGGATGGCAGTGGATTTTCTTCGTCAACGTCCCCATCGGCGTCATCGGGCTGGTGTTGGCGTATTGGCTGGTTCCGGTGCTGCCCACCCAGTCGCACCGCTTCGACCTGATCGGGGTGGCGCTGTCCGGCGCCGGCATCTTCCTGATCGTGTTCGGGCTGCAACAGGGGCAGGCCGCGCACTGGCAGCCTTGGATCTGGGCATTGATCGTCGCCGGCGTCGGATTCATGACGGCCTTCGCGTTCTGGCAGTCGCTGAACGCACACGAACCGCTGATTCCGTTGGTGATCTTCGGCGACAGAGATTTCAGCCTGTGCAACGTGGGGGTCGCCATCGTCTCGTTCACCGCGACGGCCATGATGCTGCCGCTGACGTTCTACGCGCAGGCCGTGTGCGGGCTGTCGCCGACGCGCTCGGCGCTGTTGATCGCGCCGATGGCGATTGCCAACGGTGTCTTCGCGCCGTTCGTCGGCAAGATCGTCGACAAATACCATCCGCAGCCGGTGCTCGGCTTCGGCTTCTCGGTGCTGGCGATCGCGATGACCTGGCTTACCTTCGAGATGTCACCGACGACACCGATCTGGCGGCTGGTGTTGCCCTTCTTCGCGATGGGGGTCGGGATGGCGTTCGTGTGGTCGCCGCTGACCGCCACCGCGACGCGTAACCTGCCGCCGCATCTGGCCGGCGCAGGCTCCGCGGTATACAACTCCGTGCGCCAGCTCGGTGCGGTGCTCGGCAGCGCCGGCATGGCCGCGTTCATGACGTGGCGCATCACCGATGAGATGCCGCGCCAGCCGTCCGGCGGGGCCACCGGCGAGGAGGCGCTCACCTTGCAGTTGCCCGGATTCCTGCGCGAACCGTTCGCGGCCGCGATGTCGCAATCGGTGCTGCTGCCTGCGTTCATCGCGCTGTTCGGGATCATCGCCGCACTGTTCCTGGTGGGTGCCGCGCCGTGGGCGGGCAAGGGCGATGGCAGGTCAGGCGACGATCCGTTCGGGCCTGACGACGAGGTCGTCGACGACGACTACGACGACGACCAGTATGTGGAGTTCGTCCTGGTGCGGGAGCCCGACGTAAAGCGGGGGAGCAATCCCGAGCCGCCCCACCAGCGGGTCGATCGCCCGCGACCGGCGCCCACCGGAGCGCCGCGCCGTGACCCCACCGATTCGTGGCACACATTTCTTGACGATTCGACCGCGCAGGCTCAACCAATCGGTCATGCCCACAACGGGTCTCATGTGGACAGCGGCAAACGCCTTCGCCAGGTGGCGGTGCGGCGCCCGCCCAAACCCCTCCCGCCCGCTGATCGGCCCACCCGACCGCCGCGCCGCCAACACAACGGCCCGGCCGGGCGGCACTTCCCCGAGGGTGAATCGCTGCGAGGTCAGCATCACCGCTCCGATCCGGACGACGACCCCACCGGTTCGGGCCGGCATTCGGCAACCGGTTAGGCGGTCACCGCAGATCGGGGTGCGTCAGCGCCAGGAAGGCGCCCAGGTCGATCAGGCCCGCGGGTGTCGCGGGCAGATACTCCGTCAGAGAGGGGGAACGCACGATCACGGCCGCGTACTGTGCACGGCTGACCGCGACGTTGAGCCGATTCCTGTTGAGCAGGAAAGAGATTCCCCGGGGCGCCACGTCCATGGACGACACTGTCATCGAAATGAAGACCACCGGTGCCTGCGCGCCCTGGAACTTGTCGACCGTCCCGACCCGCACTCCGGCGAGCGCGCCGGCGGTCAACCGGTGACGTAGCAGCGCCACCTGGGCGTTGTAGGGCGCCAGCACCAGCACATCGGTGGCGGCCAATGCCCGGGTGCCGTGTTCGTCGGTCCACGACGCGCCGAGCAGCTGGCTGATCGCGGCGACGATCGCGTCGGCCTCCTCGGGACTGTCAGTCGAATTACCTTGGTGCTCAACCGAAAGCAGTTGCACGCCGGGCCGATATCCGTCGAGGTGCCGGGCGGCGGTGCACTCGTGGGAATGCAGTCTGTCCTCGTAGGAGAGCGCCGAAACCGCGGCGCAGACCGCCGGATGCATGCGGTACGAGAGGTCCAGGAAGTAGCCGCGTGCGTCGGGCAGGGTGCGCTGACCGTCGACCAGCCACTCCAGCGCGGAGGCGTCCACCGGCTCCGGATGAGTGCCTTGGCTGACCTGCGGCAATTGCTGGGGATCCCCAAGCAGCAGCAGGTTTGCGGCTGCCGGGGCCACGGCGATGGTATTGGCCAAACAGAATTGGCCTGCTTCGTCGATCACCAGCAGATCCAGGCTTCCCGGTGGTATCCGATTGGCGTTGGCGAAATCCCATGCCGTCCCGCCGATCACACATCCTGGCGTGTCAGCGAGGAAGGCGGCGTAGGCGCCGCCGTCGATCTCCCGCCAGCGCGGCGCCCGGTGGTCGTTGCGCTTCTTGGCGATCCGTTGCGGATCCAGACCGGCGTCGATCACACAGTCCAGCACGTTCTCGACGGTGGCGTGCGACTGCGCGACCACACCGACCTGCCAGCCGTGTTCGGTGACCAGGTCGTGGATCACCCGCGCCGCGGTGTGCGTCTTGCCGGTGCCGGGCGGCCCGTGCACCGCCAGGTATGACGAATCCAGATCGAGTAGCGCGGCGGTGATATCGGCAACAGCGTCGTGGCTACGCGGGAGGGGAGTGCCGCCCCTCGCGCGGGGCGCGCGCCGCAGCAGCAGGTCGACGATGGCGCTGCGTGGCAGTTGCGGCAATCCAGCGGCCACTTCAGTCGCGGTCACCTCGATCGACTCCCGCAGGGCCGTCGTCGGGATGGGCGGGCCTGGAGTCAGCGCGAACGGCAACTGGTGAAAAGTCTTGCCGTCGCTGCCAACTCGTTCGAGTACCACCACTTCGGTGGGGACCGCAGGATCGTCGGCCTCGATGACCGAGACCCGCCCGGCCGCCCGCCGGTCCGGGCTGTCGGTCATGCTGGGCGGAGCCGGCGGGTGGTAGAGCGCAAAGACATCGCTCTTCAGGTCGCCGCGCGCCAGCTCACCGCGCAGCTGCAGCCGCCGCTGCGGTTTACGCGCGCGGGCCGGCGTGTGCCAGTCGACGCTGACCGACGCGTGCTCGACGACGAACACATCGGTGTTATCCGCCCATTCGTCGATGGGAAAGTTCAGCCGGTCGAAGTGCGCCCACCAGAAGGGTTTGTCCTCGCGCCGGTGGTAGCCGCGCGCCGCGGCCAGCAGCGCCACCGCCGTCTGCTGGGCAGTGCGGTCGTCGACGCCGGCGGCTCCGGTGAACGTCGACAACGTCACCGCCAGCCGGTCGCGGTCATCGACGGTGTTGCCGTCGGCCACGGGCTGGGCGCCAATCGGTACCACGCCGGATTCGTAGGCGCGCAACATCAGCCAGTTCCGCAGTTCCTGAGTCGACCGGCAGTCGTAGTGGTTGTAGTCCTCGATCCCCTTGAGCACGGATGCGGCCTCGTCGCCGCGGCCGTCCGACTGGAGTTCGCAGTACCGTGCGTAGGACGTGATCGAACCGGCGGCCGTGGTCACGTCACCCACGCGCAGTTGAGTTCCCATGTAGAGCGGCTCCAGCGCCTTGAGGCTGAATGACTCCGCACCCACGCGAATGCTCCTGCGCACCAACGGGTAAAGGTCAACCAGCGTTCCGCTGCGCAACAGTTCGTCCACTTCGTCCTCGGCCACTCCGTAGCGCCCGGCGAGTCGCAACAACGCGGTCTTCTCGTAGGGCGCGTAGTGGTAGATGTGCATGTTGGGGCGGCGCTTGCGGCGCTTGGCCACCAGCGCCAAGAAGTCGATCAGCGCCTTGCGTTCGTCGGCCCGGTCGTGCGCCCACAGCGGGCGGAACTTGCCCGTCGGGCCGGCTTCCAATACACCGAACAGATATTCCAGGCCCCATTCGCGTCCGTCGGTGGTCCACAGCGGGTCGCCTTCGAAGTCGAAGAACAGGTCCCCGGGGTCGGGCTCGGGTAGCAGGGCCAGCGGCTGGGGGTCGATGACCTCGACCTGTGGAACGCCGGTTTCACGTTGGCGGACTTGCAGTTTGGCCTGGATAGCGAGTTTGTTCAGCACGCTGGCCGCCAGGTCGGGCACCGGTGCGCGACGATCGGCCAGGTCGGCGACCGTACTGATGCCGGCATCAAAGAGCTTGTCGCGCTGGCTTACTCGCATACCGGCCACCAGCAGCACGTCGTCGGCGGCCCGTAACTGCTCGAGGCACAGCGGGCAGTGAAAGCAGGCGGCCACACCCTCGTCGTCCCAGCGGACCGCGGTGCCGCCCGCATAGTGCTCATCGAGGAGGCGCTGCAGGCGGGTCCGCTGCGTGCGGTACACGGGGATCAGGTCGCGAACCCGGTGCCGCACCGCGGTTCCGTCGCCCAGGCGCAGCTCGGCCTCCGGCGCAACCGGGATGCCCGAGGCGGCCAACGCGTCGGCGTACGCGGCCAGCTGCAACAGCGCGGTCACCTTGGCCGAGCGGGCCAGTTTGGTGTCCACGACTCGGTACCGCTCGCCGTCGCGCACCAGGAAGTCTGCGAAGCCGACGAAGCGGCCGTCGAACATGGCGGCTTGATACACCACGGGCGCCTGGTCGGCGACGGCGCGCCGGGTGGCGTCGGCGGCCGCCGCTAGGCCGGCGGGCGTGTAGGCCGGGCGGCCGATGATCGCGACGGCCTGCCCGAACCGATCGCGCAGCGAAGCAAGCTCGCGTTGCTCGTGTTCGCTACCGAGGTCGGCCGTCCGCGTGAGCAGTTCGTCCTCGACGGTGACGGGAGCGGGCCCGCGGCCCAGCTTCGCGTCGAAGTCTCGTAGTAGGGCGAATTCGCAGCGTGCGGCGGCGGCAAGATCCGATGCGCTGTACACGATGCTGTCGCCGGAGACCAACACTGGAGCCACTGTAGGTCAGCGCTCCGACAACAGGGCCGTGCCGGGCGGGCGTGCCCGGAGATTAGTGGGTGGGGGTGTTG
>NZ_DASUHS010000132.1:0-2397 GCF_036273375.1 Mycobacterium sp.
CACGGTCGCGGTATCAACGGCTTGCCCGCCGGGCAGGTCGCGGATGAGTGCCGCCAGGATTTCGGCGGCGTGGGCGCGGCTGGGGTAGCCGACTTCGACGACGGAGTCGAATCGCCCCGTGCGGATGGCTGCCTGATCGAGCGTTTCGGCGTCGTTGGTGGAGGCCACAGTCAGGATGCGGGCGTCGGGTTGGATGTCCATGGCCTGCAACAGCTCCGACAGTCCCCCACCACCGGTGGTGCGGTCTCGGCACCATAGGTCGACGTCTTCGAGGACGAGCAGGACCGGGCCCTCAAGGCGCTGCGCCTCCTCGACAACGGCGGTCAGCAGTTCCGCGCCGGCCTTGGCCGCGACGTAGATGACGGTGAAGTCGCCGACCACCTCTTTGGCTATGACCGCACTGACCGCCGATTTGCCGGTGCCAGGAGGTCCGCACAGCAGCACCCCGCGCCGCGCCCCGAGGCCGTGCGCGTTGAGCACCCGGTGCCGCTCGCGTATGGCGGTCACGCCGAGGTCGACCTCGGTCCAGACCTCGTCGTTGACGATGATGTTCTGGCGCGTCGCTGTCGACGGCAAGTCGATGAGGGTCAACCTCAACCCATGGTCGTCAGTGGCGCGCACCACGCGCCCCCGGTAAGGGTTGAGCGCGCTGGCGCTTTCGCCGAGCCGATCCAGTACCGCGCGGGCGTGCGCCTGGTTATCCGGGGTCACGAATACGCTCACTTGAGCCGAGCGCATGAAAGTCTCCCGTATCTCGATGTGGATGACGCATCCGGTGTCATCGAGCAGCGTCCCGGCGGGAAAGTGCACGCGCAGGCACAGTGGGTGGCGGTAGCACTGCCCGCCGATCTCGGTCTGCGTCCACGTCGGCGGGTGAGCCAACTCGCCCGGCCCGATCTCGCAGGCGTGCATATGCTCATCGATCCATTGCGCCAGGGCCATGGCCGTGGTCAACCGGGATACCGGAGCTAAGGGGCGTTCCTCGTCGAGCAGATGTCCGCAGTCCGGCACACGGAGGCAGCGGGCGGTGAACCGGTCGGCGTTCTCGGCGGTGTCGCGGTCGGCGACGCCGACCAGTAGCTCGCCGAGCGCGCGCAGCGTGGATCGCACATCGCCGTCCAGGCCGTCCAGCCAGCCGTTGATGTCGGTGATGGCCCGGCGGGAATCGTCTGCGCCGCCCGTCAGCGCGGCAGGCACATCGGTTGGTTCGTTCTCGTTGTGGTTCATCGCTTTTGAGGTAGTTTGCCAACAGGGCAGCCCAACAGACTCCCACCCGCCCCATAGGTCGTCAACTGGTTTACACTTCGCCTGCCACGCCGCAACCCTGGCGCTCCACGCGTAGTGGGCTGGCACTGACGACGAGTACTGGCTGCCTGGGTCATCAGGTGGCTAGGCGGGTTCCGCAGGCAGGGCACCATCTGATTTCGATGCCCAGCCAGGCTTGGATCGATGACGGGTCGTCGTGATGCAGTGTGCAGGCCTGCCGGGCGAGATGGATGCGGATGGTGTCGATGATGAACTCTGCCCGCTGCACTGGCGTCGTCCCGTATCCCTCGACATCGATGGCGCCAGAAGCGATTACGTCGCCCACCTCCAGCTCGCGCTCGTGGTATTGGTTCCCACCATCGCTGTCAGTCCCGGCCAGAGTTCGTACAAAGCGACCGCTTGGCCGCAGGTCGAGCTCGATTCGCCATTCGCCGTGGCGTTCACGGAAATAGAAACTGTGGCCATCCACGTCGCCGCTCCACTGCTCGGGCACCAGGCCGCCGTGGTCGCCGATGGTGACCCCCTGTTGCCTTGCGAGCCATGCCTGTAATTCGGCTTCAGCGGCCTGCTCTTCGGCTTTGATCTGCTGGCCTTCTGGTGATCTCCAGAACGCTTTGATGTCATCGAGCCAATCGTGGAACGCACGGCCGCGCTGCTCGGGTGTGCGCGCACATACACAGTCGAATCCGTAATCGTGCAGGTCACTTTCGGGCAGCCGCGGATGGCAGCCGCACCGACATCGCTCACCGCTGTCCATATAGCGCCAGTCCGTCAGCGCGTTGAGTGCCAAGTCGGCAAGCGCTTCGGGTTGCGGAGAGCCATGCTGATCGAATACCGCGGCCAGGTGCACGTGATAACGCCGGCGCGCCTCGGCGCGGGCGTGCTCGACCCGTTCCCGGTACTCGGCCGCATCGCGGATCTTGGAGAAGTCGACTACATCCACCTCCGGTTGTACATGCATACTGTGGCGCGCGCCAAGGGATCACGTTCCGTCACATTAATGTCGGGCCAAGCGCTGGTTGACATCGAACTGCGGACAGAGAAATTGACTCCTTGCCGGCCGCCGACTCACCTCCTGAGCGCTAAACCGAAAACGCGACAACGTCGACGTAGTGCGAAAAGTGTTTTACC
>NZ_DASUHS010000133.1:0-5878 GCF_036273375.1 Mycobacterium sp.
CGCTGATCACTCCGGTGCGGGGGATTTCGGCGATGCGCACCGCGGCGGGACGTTCAGCGAGCAATCGCGCCCGCAGCCCGTCCAGGCCGCCGCATTCCGTCCACGTCCAGCCGGGCGCGGCTGCCAGTGAGCGCACCGATGCGGGGGCTTTGTGGATGACGACGTCGTAGCGGTACCGGTTGAGTTCGTTGTCGGCGAGGCCGCGTTTGACTTGAATCTCGAGTCCGCCCACTGACCGGTGATCGGCGGCCAGGGTGGTGAAATACTCGGGCGCCAGAAGCAATTCGGGTTCGCCGAGCAGGGCATGCTTGGCGCGCCGGCGGATGTCGGCCGCGTCGGTGGCATCGGCGCGGGCCAACGCGACGGCGGTTTGGAACGCGCCTTGCAGGCTGTGGTTGCGAACGTCACCGAGGAACAGCGCCCCGCCGGGGGCCAGTAGTTCGATGGCGCTATCGATGACCTCGGTGAGGTACCCCGCATTGGGGAAGTACTGGACGACCGAGTTGACGATGATGGTGTCGAAGTGGCCCTGCGGCAGCGTCTCGGTAACGTGTGCGGGCCGCGTCAGCAGGTGCACCCGATCCCGCCACGGGATTTGCAACTGCTCCAGCGAACGGCCCAGATTGTCGATGACGACCGCCGACATATCGGTGGCGACATACTCTGCGCAATGCGGGGCGACCTGTGACAACAACAACCCGGAGCCCACGCCGATCTCCAGCACCCGCTGCGGCCGCAGGGCCATGATCCGGTCCACTGTGGCCGAGCGCCACTCGATCATCTCTTCGAGCGGAATCGGTTCACCGGTGAGGCTGCTGTTCCAGCCCCGGAAGTCCATGCCGAAGTCCGGCATTGCTACCTCAGCGCCGTAGAGCTCGTCGTACAGCTGTTGCCACTCTTCGACGATTTCGACGTCGCCGTCGGAGGTGGTGGTGGTGTGCTTGAGGGTGATGTAGGCGACGAGGTGGTCGCCGATGTCGCTGTGGTGCACAGTGGCGGCGGCCTGGGCCACCTGTGGGCAAGCGAGCAAGGTGTTCTCGATTTCGCCCAATTCGATGCGCTGCCCGCGCAATTTGATCTGGGCATCGGCGCGGCCGAGGTATTCAAGGGTGCCGGCGGAAGTCCACCGCACCAGGTCACCGGTGCGGTACAGGCGCGACCCGGGGTCTCCGTAGGGGTTGGCCACGAACCGCTCCGCGGTCAATTCCACTCGGCCCACATAGCCGTGCGCCAGCGCGGGCCCGCTCAGGTAGAGCTCCCCCATCACACCGACGGGCGTCGGATTCAGGAAGGCGTTGAGCACCAGCGCACGCACCCCCGGGATCGGTGCCCCGATGGTGACCGGCTGCCCCGCCGACAAACGAGCACAGGTGACCCAGATGGTGGTCTCGCTCGGGCCGTAGCCATTGAACATCTGCCGACCCGGCGCCCACGCGGCCACCACCTCCGCCGGGCAGGCCTCTCCGACCGCGACCAGCGTGCCCAACCCGCCCAGGCGGTCCCGATCCAACGACCACAACACCGTCGGAGTCAAAATCGCCGCGTTGACCTGCTGGTCGTGCAGCAATGTGGTCAACGCATCGCCGGCATACACCTGCGGCGGCGCTATCACCAACGTCGCCCTCGACTCGACGGCCAACAACAACTCGCCGACCGACGCATCAAAGGTCGGTGTGGCCACCATCAGCACCCGCGCGCCTGCGTCTAGCCCGAACAAGTTGCGTTGCGCCGCAGCCCAACCCAGCAGACCGGCGTGGCTGACCGCCACCCCCTTGGGGGCGCCGGTCGACCCAGAGGTGAAGATCACAAAGGCGGTGTCATCTGCCCCGAGCGCCGCCAGCCGATCGGCGTCGGTTATCGGATCCGCGCTACGTCCGGACAGGTCAAGAGTGTCGATGCGCAGCACTGGGCGCGTCCCAGACCCGGCTACGGTGTCGCCGCCACAGGTCAACACACATACCGCGGAAACCGCGTCCAACAGCGTGGTGATCCGCTCGACCGGATGGGCCCGATCCACCGGCACATACACACCACCGGCCTTGACCACTGCCCACCAGGCCACGACCAATTCCAGGCACCGACCCACGGCCACGCCCACCGCGCGCTCCGGACCCACGCCGGCCTCGATCAGCACCCGCGCCAGTCGCGTCGACCATTGGTCAAGCTCGCGATATGACATAGCCCGGCCGCCGTCGACGGCCGCCACCGCATCTGGGTCGGCGCTCACCACCGCGGCCAACAACTCCGGGGCTACACCGACCGGTGCCGCCACCTGAGCACCGGACCACCGAGACAACACCAGCTCATGCTCACTGCGGTCGAGCAGGTCCACCGTCGACAGCGCCCGCAAGGGGTCGGCGGTCATCGCCACCAGTACCCGCTGCAACCGCTCGATGAGGGCGTCGATCCTGGCCGCGTCGAAGACGTCGGTGTCGTATTCGACACGCAGGTCTATTTCGCGGCCCGGCAGGGCTTCCATCGTCAAGGGGTAGTGGTTGTATTCGAGGTTGGTGAACCCCGTGATGGCCAACGCATCCTCGTCCGCCTCCGACGGCACGATGGTGTCGATCGGGTAGTTCTCGTAGACGAAGAGCGTGTCGAAAAGTTGTTCATGGCCCGTGACGCGGTGAATGTCGATTAGCGCCAGGTGCTGGTGCTCGAGCAGATCGTTGTGGGTTCTTTGCAGCTGAGCCAGCAGATCTGCAGTGCTGGTCGTCGCTGTGATCCGCACGCGCACCGGCACGGTATTGATCAGCAGCCCGACCATCGACTCCGCGCCGGGCACTTCGGACTGGCCCGCGCGAGACCGCGGGGTGCCGAAGGCGACATCGTTCTGACCGGTCAGTGAGGTGAGGAGCAGCGCCCAGGCGCCCTGCAGCACGGTGCTGACGGTGGCGTGGCAGGAGCGCGCCAGCTCGCTGAGGGCCTGCGTTGTCTGCTCGGGCACGCTAGCCGAGGCAAAGCCTCGCCGCCCTTGCCGCAACCGATCTTGAGGGCCGACGAGCGTGGGGGTGTCGAAGCCGGCCAACGCGTCACGCCAGGCCGCGCGGGCGGCTTCAAGGTCGCGATCGGCCAGCCAGCTAAGAAATGTGCGATAGGCGACGGTCGCGGGCAGCGGCTGCTCGTAATAGCAGGCAAAAATTTCCCGCAGCAAGATCGGTAGCGACCAGCCATCCACCAGAATGTGGTGGAAAGTCAGCACAAACCGGTGCCGGCGCTCTGCGGTGCGAATAAGGGCGGCCCGAAAGAGGGGCCCACCGGCGAGGTCGCAGACCACGTCGCGCTCGGTGGCGGATATGTCTTGGATCGAGTCATCCGCGTCGACGTCGAGGCCGGGGGCATGGAGATCGACAAACCGCCACTGGGCCGCGGGATCAGCCGGGATGATTTGCACCGGCTCGTCGAACTGCGTGCAGAACCGCGCCACCAAGTGTGGATGCCGGTTGACCACCATGTGCACCGCATCGCGCAACCGGTTCGGATCAAGGGCTCCGCTGACGGTGAAATCAAGCTGCAACGCATACATTTCGTCGTCGCTGCCTTGCGCCGTGCTGGCGTGAAAGAGCAGTCCCTGCTGCAAAGGGGTCAGCGGCAGCACGTCGGCGATCCGCTCTTGCCGGCACAGCTCGTCGATCTGCTGCTGGCTGAGGCGGGCAGGTGCGATATCGGACGGCGTCAGCCCGCCCCCACCGGCCTGCACATGCGCGCAGATTCCGACCAGAGCTTCAAACCACAACTGGCTCAACCGGTTAACCGCCGCACGATCAAGGGCCGAGGGCGCCCACGTCCAATCGGCGTGCAGATATGGGCCAGTGTCGGCGTCGACGGTGCCGGCGTTGAGCTCCAGGGTGTGGGCCAGCGGCATGGGCATCGCCCCGGCCGCACCGGTGAGCGACCAGCCTTCCTGGCCGAACCGCCAACCGTCACCGGACCTGTCGCCCGCTGGGGCGCCAAACCGGCCCAGATAGTTGAAGCCGACCGCCGGATCCGACCCGCCCAGCTCGATGTCAGGGTTCAGGTACCGGAGCAGGCCGTAGGTCAGCCCGTGCGGCAGGGCGCGCAACTGCTCCTTGGCATCCTTGAGCACCGCCCCCAACGCCGCCTCGCCGGCAATCACCTGACTCCAGCGCAAGCTGCCGACCCCCAACGACACGGGGTATTTGGTGGTGAACCACCCCACCGTGCGCGACAAGTCCACGTCTGCGGCGAGCTCCTCGTGACGCCCATGGCCCTCGACGTCGATGCCGATCGGCGCGCCGCCGGTGCCCAAAAACTCCACCACCGCGAGCCCGAACGCAATCAATAAAATTTCGTGCACGCCGGCATGAAACGCCGCGGGCACCTCGCCAAGGAGCATCCGGGTCGTCTCGACATCCAGGTCCAGCGATAGGCGCCCCGCCGTGGCATAGGTATCCAGTCCCGGCTGCACCGCCGGCAGTGCGGCCGGGATCGCCGCCGGCCGCCGCCACGTCTCGGCTAGGCCGGCGATCTCGGGGCTTTGCGCTTTTTGGGCCAGCAGCGACGCCCAACTGACAAAGGACGTCCCGGTCACCGGCAGGTCTACCGGTTGCCCGGCGCGATGCTGGGCCCACGCGATGTTGAGGTCCTCTAGCAAGATCCGCCACGAAACCCCGTCGACGGCCAAATGATGAATGATCACCACCAACTGGCCAGTGGAGCCAACCCATAGCGCACTGAGCATCACCCCGGCCGCCGGATTCAACTGCGACCGCGCCCTTATCAGCGCCTCATCGGATAACTCGTCCACCGAGGACAGACAAGCGCCGGCATTCGTCGACCCCGTTTCGGGCACCCGCAACGACCAGCCCCCGGCGCCGTCGTCGTCTATCCGCAGGCGCAACATGGGATGCCGATCCAGCAAGGCCTGCAGCAGCACCACCGCGTCCGCCTCGGTCGCCCCGGCGGGCGCCAGCACCACAACCGTCTGGTTGAACTGCTCTACCGGGGCATCCACGTCCTGCAGCCAGCGCATGATCGGGGTGGCCACCAGCGGCCCGATGCCCTCATCGATCGGGCCGGCCTCGCCGTCGGCCACCCCGGCCACCAGGGCGAGCCGGGCCACGGTCTGTTCGACGAAAATGTCGCGCGGGCGGCACAGTAGGCCGGCGGCACGGGCTCGGGCCACCACCTGCATCGACAAAATGCTGTCGCCACCCAGCTCGAAGAACGAGTCGTCGACCCCGACGCGCTCCAGCCCCAGTACCTCGGCGTAGATATCGGCCAGAATCTCCTCGACGGCGTTGCAGGGGGCGCGGTAATGATCAACATCCTGGTACGTCGGTGCTGGTAGAGCGCGGGTGTCGAGCTTGCCGTTGGGGGTCAACGGCAATGCGTCCAGTGCCACCACCGCCGCGGGGACCATGTGCCCGGGAAGCCGCTCGGTAAGCGCGGCGCGGATCTCGGTCGGATCGACTGGGCCGGTGACATAACCCACCAGGCGTTTGTCGCCGGGGCGGTCTTCGCGCGCGAGCACCACCGCCTGCTGCACTCCGTCCATCCCGGACAGCGCCGCCTGCACTTCAGACAGTTCGATGCGGTATCCACGGATTTTGACCTGCTCATCAGCACGCCCCACATACCGCAGCTGCCCATCAGGGCCCCACGACACCAGATCGCCGGTGCGATACATTCGCGTCCCCGGCTTGCCGAACGGACACGCCACAAACCGCGACCCGGTCAACCCGGCCCGACGCACATACCCGAACGCCACGCCCCGACCGGCCACATACAACTCACCGACCACCCCGGCCGGCACCGAACGCAACCAGCCGTCCAGTACGAACAACGCCGCACCCGAGACCGGCGACCCGATGGGCACCACACCCGAGCCCGCTGTTAACGGCGCGCTCATCGCCGC
>NZ_DASUHS010000134.1:0-59677 GCF_036273375.1 Mycobacterium sp.
TCCGGCGTGCGCGCCACCTGCGCGGCGAACAAGACCGGAACCGACATCGGCGCGGTCCCCGGCTGGGTCAACACCGCCCGGTTACCAAGCTCCTCCAACCGGGCCCGCTCGGACTCATCGAGCACATCCACCGACGACAACCGCCGGGTCGGGTCGACGGTCATCGCCACCAACACCCGCTGTAGCCGCGCAATGAACGCCTCGATGCTGGCGGCCTCGAACACATCGGTACGAAACTCCACTGTTCCGCCGATGCCGGCGGGCTCACCAGCCTCGGTGAAGCGTTCGGCCAAAGAAAACGCCAAATCCATGCGGGCAGTCTGGGTCTCCACCGGCAGCGAACCGAGACGAAGGTCCTTCAATACCAGCTCCGCAGCGGGATCGCTGTTTCCCGCATACTGCCAGCTCACCATCACCTGGATCAGGGGATGATGAGCCAACGACCTAGACGGGTTGAGCCGCTCGACCAGCACCTCGAAGGGGACGTCTTGATGCTCGTAGGCGGCCAGGCTGCGGGCCCGCACCTGGGCCAACAACTCAGCGACGGTCAACTCACCTGTCAGCTCGATGCGCAGCACCAAGGTGTTGACGAAGAACCCGACCAGTTCATCGAGCGCCGCATCACCGCGTCCGGCGATCGGGAACCCCACCGCCACATCGGCACTGCCGCTGAGCTTGGCCAACAGCATCGCCAAGGCGGCCTGGATAACCATAAAACTGGTCGCGTTGTGCTCCCGACCCATCTCGCGCACCCGCTGCTGCAACTCCGCCGGCCAGTCCACGACCACACGGGCCCCACGCTGATCGGCCGCCAACGGATAAGGCCGATCGGTGGGCAGCGTCAGCCGCTCGGGCAACCCGGCCAACGCCTGCTCCCAATACGCCAGCTGCGCGGCGATAGGGCTCTCGGCATCGGCCAGATCACCCAACAATGCGCGCTGCCACAACGTGTAATCCACGTACTGCACCGGCAACGGCGCCCAATCCGGGGCGTGCCCGGCACACCGGCTGGCATAAGCGATACCCAGATCACGCAACAACGGAGCGATCGACCAGCCATCGGCGGCGATATGGTGCACCACTGGCACCAGTACATGATCCTCATCACCTAGACGGAAAAGTGTTGCCCGCAAAGGGATCTCCGACGCCAAATCAAAACTGTGGCGCGCCGCCGCGCCGATGGCCTCGTCCAGCCGGCTAGCCGACCAGGCACTGGCATCAATCACATCGCGCCCGAAGTCGACCCGCTCTACAGGGACAATTACCTGCTGGGGTATCCCCTCGGGTGCCACAAACAGTGTGCGCAGGCTTTCATGGCGGCCAGCCACATCGGTCAGCGCTGCACCCAGCGCCTCGGCGTCAAGCTTGCCGCGCAGCCGCAGCGCGGTCGCCATGTTGTAGACCGGTGACGGCCCCTGCAACTGGTCGATGAACCACAACCGCTGCTGGGCATACGACAACGGCACCACCGCCGGCCGCGCCACCGCTACCAGCGGCTCACGCCGCCGCGAACCCACACCGACACGACACGCCAACTGGGCCACCGTGGGCGCCTCGAACACGGTGGGTACCGAAAGGTCGGCGTCCAGTGCAATGTTGATCGCCGCGAACAGGCGCATCGCCAACAGCGAATCCCCACCCAGGTCGAAGAACGAGTCATCGACCCCGACCCGCTCGAGTCCCAGCACGTCGCCGTAGATGCCGGCCAGGATCTCCTCGACGGCGCTGCCCGGGGCCCGGTAACCATCAACATCCTGGGACTCCGGTGTCGGCAGGGCGCGGGTGTCCAGTTTGCCGTTGGGTGTCAGCGGCAGCGCATCAATTACCACCACCGCGGCCGGCACCATATACGGCGGGAGCCGCTCGCCCAGCTCCACGCGTATCTCGGCTGGGTCCGCGGTGCCGGTGACATAGCCGACCAGGCGTTTGTCGCCGGGGCGGTCCTCACGGGCGATCACCGCCGCCTGCTCCACTCCAGCCAAACTCGCTAGGGCGCTTTGGATTTCGCCAAGCTCGATGCGATACCCGCGAACCTTGACCTGCTCATCGGCGCGCCCCAGATACTGCAGCTGCCCACCAGTACCCCAACGCACCAAATCCCCGGTTCGATACATCCGAGTCCCCGGACCCCCGAACGGACACGCCACAAACCGCGACCCGGACAACCCCGCCCGACCCACATACCCCACGCCCACGCCGCGACCGGCAACATACAACTCACCGACCCCACCGGCCGGCACCGCCCGCAACCACCCGTCCAGCACAAACAACGCCGCCCCTGGTACTGGGGCACCGACGGGCACCACCTCCGAGCCCGCCGTCAACGGCGCACTGATCGCCACGCACATCGTGGTCTCGGTGGGGCCATAGGCATTGACCATCACCCGCCCCGGCGCCCACCGATCCACTACCTCGACCGGGCAGGCCTCACCCGCCATCACCAATGCTGCCGACTCCAAACCCTTACCCGAGAGCATCGCCACGGCCGACGGCGTCTGGGTCAGCACGCTGACCTGCTCGGCGACCAGCACCTCGCGGAAGTCTTCCGGTGAGCTCGCGATGGATTCGGGCACCACCACCAGCCGCCCACCGCGCAGCAGCGCACCGAAGATCTCCCACACGGACACGTCGAAGGCCAACGAATGACACAGCGGCCACACCCCCGCCGCCGGCAGGCCAGCATCCAACGACCCCATCAACTGGGTCACGTTGTGGTGGGTGATGGCCACCCCCTTCGGCACACCGGTGGTGCCCGAGGTGTAGATCAGGTAGGCGATGTCATCGTGGGCCGGCGCCGGCAACGCGGTGCTGGGCTGAGTCTCAATGCGGGGATCGCTGAGATCGATGACGGTCAGCCCGGCGCTATCGAGCCGGCTGGCCAGCCCGGTGGTCGTGAGAGCGGCGGTCGGCGCGGCATCCTCGAGCACGAACCGCATACGGGCCGTCGGCACCGCAGGGTCGATCGGTAGATACGCCGCCCCGGTCTTGAGCACCGCCAACATCCCCATGACCGCCTCGGCCGAACGCTCCGCCAGCAGCGCCACGCAGGCTCCCGGGCCCACACCCTGGCCGGCCAACAGGTGGGCCAACCGATTAGCGGCCTCATCCAGCTCGCGATAAGTCCGCGAACACCCCTCGCACATCAGCGCCACCGCATCCGGTGTCTGGGCCACCCGCGCGGCGAACAACACCGGAATCGACGCCGGCGCGGTCAGGGGCTTGCTCAACACGGCCCGGTTACCGAGCTCATCTAACCGGGCATGGTCAGCCTCATCGAGCGGATCCACCGACGACAGCGGCCGGGTCGGGTCGGCGCTCATCGCCGCCAGCACCCGCTCCAAGCGCTTCACTAAATCGCGGATATCACAATCCGAAAACAATTGCCCAGCACCCGCCGTGCTGAGAAAAACCCGATCATCGTCCCTATAAAAGAACAGTCCACACTGATCGACGAGGTTAGTATGGGTCAGGGTCGCCAATGCCGGAGCATCAGCAAAATCCAACAAATGCGTAGTGGGAATGTAATTAACAATTACCCGATTGGACGCGTGCCCGGAGCCGCGGAGACGTGTTTCATTCTCAACACGGCGCACCGGGAACCGCTGATGCTGCAGCGCTTCCCGCAGTCGAGTGTCGACATGTTCACAAAAACCAGCCACTGCAGACCCCGGCGAAGCTCTCAACACGAGTGGGACGTTGCCGGAAACCATGCCTGGCACCATCTGTATTTCCGGACGCACGCGCCTGCTTACCGCAAAATCGAGCACCACCTCTGAACTCTCGACGTCGAACCCACGCACCAGCAGCGCGCACGCCGCTGTAATCACCGACGAGCGACGCACCCCCAATGCCCGCGACA
This sequence comes from Mycobacterium sp., assembly GCF_036273375.1. Lineage (GTDB taxonomy): Bacteria > Actinomycetota > Actinomycetes > Mycobacteriales > Mycobacteriaceae > Mycobacterium. The sequence continues at coordinate 3,860 of NZ_DASUHS010000134.1, forward strand.
ACGCCTGCATCCCGGCCACGACGACAGGGTCCAATTCAACTGGTACAGAGGACTCATAGGGATCACGCCCGTCCGCGGCGGGCAAACGAAAACGCGGTTCGCTTTCCGGCGGCAGATTCTTGGTCCAATAAGCCTGGTCGTCGAGATAATCGGTGGACGCATCGTATTCTAACTCGCAAGCAATCAGATCACTCAGCGGCCCAAAAAAAGCAGGCGGAATGGATACGTCCGAAGCCATTGCAGAATAGACGTCTGCGATCCGATGACAAACAAGAGCAAGGCCGACCCCGTCCGCCACTATATGGTGCCAGCACAAGAACCAATAAAATTCATCCACTCGCGTCTGAAACAACGCAAATTTAAACAGCGGTCCACTAAGCGGCATCAGCGTGCGCTGAATCGAGGATGTCAGCCGATAGGCTTCCTGGACAGGATCCTGCGAGCCCATTAGGTCATAGCAAGAAAGCTCAACATCCGGATAATCAACCGTCTTTTGGAAAACCTGGCCGTCCACTTCGAAAAAGGCAGCTCTAAGCGGTTCGGCCTCGCGCACCACATGAACGATCGCACGCTCAAGCAAACCAGGGTCTACCCTGCCCTCGATGCGCAAAAGCTCGCCCATCTGCCACCTCGCAGCGAAGCGACCCGCTTCCTGCGCAAGCCAGATGTCTAATTGCCCATGCGTGAGCGGAAGGGCTTGGCCATGAGTTGCATCCATCTACCCACCCTGAAGATGAACTTGCCTTTGCCTAGGCTCCCCGCCATCCGCCCCGCGCGGACATGAGTCAGGCGATGCCAACCCTACTGCCGCCGACAACGTCGGTCCGGCGTTTCGGCAAAGTTCCTGATAAAACCCTGAGACTTCGGCCCCCGCCGGTGCCGTGCCACAGGATTGTGCCGTTTGCGCTTCCCTCACTATCGCTCTGGCGATTTGTCGGCTTGTAGCGTTGCCGTATCCGGGGGACATGAAGCCCTTCCGAAAGAAGAACATTCGGCGCTCGCCAATACTGCATTCGGACATGCCTCACCCCTTTGCTGAATAGTTCAGCAAAGCCGGGCTAATAGGAATCCTCAGCGCCCGAAGACCCTGCAATGAGAGAACCCTGCAGGGCAGGTGACTTACCCTCAGGGCGTGGAATCCCCGATGCACACCGCTTTTAGCCCCGCTATCCAGGTCGAGGGTCTGACCAAACGGTTCGGGCGCGTCGTCGCCGTCGAGGACCTGAGTATGACCGTCGCCCCCGGCGAGGTGTTCGGGTTCCTCGGCCCCAACGGCGCAGGCAAGTCGACGACGATCCGCCTGCTGCTCGGATTGATTCGCTCCACGGCAGGCACTGCGGAGATCTTCGGTTGCCCTGCGGCTGACGTCCGTCGGTCCCATCGTCACATCGCATACGTGCCCGCTGATGTCGCGCTGTGGCCAGGGCTGACGGGCGCCGAAATCCTTGAGCTGCTTGGCTGCGTGGGCGCCGGTGTCGACGCGGCCTACCGCGACGAGTTGGTCGACCGTTTCGATCTCGAGCTCGACAAGCCAGCCAGGACATACTCGACCGGCAACCGGCAGAAGGTTGCCCTTGTCGCAGCATTCGCGAGACGGGCTCCGCTTCTGGTGCTCGATGAGCCTACAAGCGGCATGGACCCGTTGATGGAGCGAAAGTTTCGCGGCTGTGTCGCAGAAGCACGCGAGCGAGGCCAGACGGTTTTCCTCAGCTCTCATCAGCTGGCCGAGGTAGAAGCCATATGCGACCGCGTTGCAATCCTACGTGCCGGGCGACTCGTGGAAGTTGACAGCATCGCTGACTTACGGCGGTTGCACCGGACCGTGGTCGAGGTGTCCTATCACGGCGTTCAACCTTGCCTGGAGCATGTCGCCGGTGTGTCGAGTGTCGAGCGGTTGGACGGTAAGCGGTTGCGGTTCAACTTGACTGGATCGCCGATCGCCGCGCTTCGAGCGCTCGCCACAGCCGACATTACCGCGCTCACTATGCACGAACCGACACTCGAGGAGATTTTTCTCGCCTATTACGGAGAAGCTGCACGATGACCACCGCCTCGCCGCCCGGTTCGAGGGTGGCCGGCGGGCCGCAACTCGGGCCGGGCCGGACTGTGAGCCGGCTAGCTGTGCGCCAGCTTCGCCTTGGTGCCGTGGTGGTCGCCTTAATCTGCGGGGGAATGTCGGTGCTGGCCGCCAGCCAATACCGGCTGATTAACCACGTGCTGGATGCATCAGGTGTGCGCGCCCTTGCTGAGAATCCCGCCATAAGGACGTTGGCGGGGCCACCGGTCGCTCTCGACGATCCTGGCGGTTTTACTGTGTGGCGCACCGGCACAACCGTTTCGCTACTCGCGAGCGTATGGATCATGCTTGCCGCCACACGTTTTACTCGCGGTGAGGAGGATGGCCGGCGGTGGGATCTGCTCCTTGCGGGACGCCTGCGAATGGCTGATGTGGTTGTCCGCTACCTGGCCGCCCTCGTTGGTTCCGCGACGCTGATCGGCGCGGCCGTCGCGGCGGGCCTATTGGCGGCCCGTACTGAACTGACCGGGGCAGTGATCCATGCAGCGGGGATCACGGGTGTTGTTTTGACTTTTGCGACAACAGCTCTGCTCGCCGCACAAGTGATGCCGACGCGATCCGGTGCCACGGGACTCACGGTCGCAGCTATGGGCGTTGGCGTGATGCTGCGCATGATCGCCGATGGCTCGCATCAACTGGCATGGTTGGCATGGGCGACGCCGTTCGGGCTGACAGCCCGCTCGGCGCCATACGCCGATAATCGAATCGCTCCACTGATGGTGTTGGGCGCGTTTCCGATCGTGCTGGCCGCTGCGGCCCTCTTCGCGGTCGGTCAACGCGATTTGGGCGACGGGATTGTGGCGGTGCCGGACACCCGTGCTCCACGAACCCGATTGTTGCAGTCGATCGGCGGGTTCGCGCTTCGGCGGACTGCGCGGACCACGCTGGGGTGGGCGATGGGCATCGCCGCATACTTCTTTCTGGTCGGCGCGATGCTCGCCTATCTTCTCGAGTTGATCGAAAACAACCGGCGGTTCGCTGAACTCGCCGCGGCCGCCGGGCTGCGCGGCCATGAGTTGTATGTCGTCGCTGCGGCTATGTTCGGTGTGCTCGCAGTCCCAACCGGGCTGTACGCCGCAATGCGTCTTGCCGCGATGGTTGTCGACGAAAAGGCCGGGCGGTGGACCCTGCTCTTCGCCCAGCCAGTTTCGCGCGTACGTCTGTTGTGCACTGAGATGGCGATCACGGTTGGCGGGATAGTTGCCCTGCATTGCTCAGCCGCAGTCGCCCTTTGGAGCGGTGCCAAAATCACCGGCACCCCACTGCAGTTGAGCGATTCACTGGCGGGTGCGCTGAATTCACTTCCGGTGGCATTGCTCGCCGCCGGGGCCGCCACGGTGGGCGTCGGGTGGCTACCATCCGCCGCCGGCGCAATCGGTGCACTGCCGGTTGTGGGCGGATTTCTGGTGAACGTGATCATGCAGACCACGAACGCCCCTCGCTGGGTTGTCAACCTGTCGCCGTGGGCGCACCTCGCGCCCGTACCCGACACGCCGCCCAATTGGGCGGCCACTAGCATTCTGCTGCTCATCGGCGCGATCCTCACTGGGCTCGGAGTGTACGGGTACGTCCGGCGCGATTTGGCATCGTAAGTAAGCGATTTGGCAACGTAAGCAAAGGACACGCCATAAAACGATTCGCCGATCTTCGGCATGTCGTCTCACTGACGAAAAGGACGGCATGTCAGCGGCCGCTTTTCTAAAGCGGCATGGAATCGAAGAGGAAGCTATCAGCCTCCTCAGGCGCGCAGTCGCGGGACTGGAAAAGCTGCGGCAGAACAGAAGCGCGCCATGACCTGTACGCCGAACTTAATCAGGTCGCAGTGGCGCAAGCCCAAAACCTGACAGAGCTATAGCTACGAGCAAGCCCAAGTGGGCCGTGAGGCAGCTTTTGCGCCGTGTTGGCAATCACGAAGTCGGCGGCCCTTCGGCAACGGCGTCCTTACCCAGTGAAGCATCAGCCGCTCGAGCACAATCCCCCTGGCCCAATTCCTCAGCAGCGCCGAGAACGCTGGCAGAGTCGACGTCGAGCCTCGACGGCGGAGCCTGGATAGTCCCAACCGGTCGGCGTGTGACGGGCGGCAGGTTCTGCCGGCAGACCGCGTTGGCTCGGCGCAGTGGGCCTCGACCTGTCGCTGCTGCGTCTCGAGCGGGCTCAGCCGGCGCGAGGCGACCGCCGATGTGACGGCGCGCGAAGTCGTGCGCCCGCGCGCCGGTAGGCGCTACGCGCTGGCCGATGGTCTCGCCGGACTCGGGTTACGCCTCTTCCCATGGGGTTTTAGGCGGCTATTTCGGTACCTGTGCCGAGGCGCTTAACATTTCTTGTACTGCTAGGCGATGGAGGCGGATTGAGCGGACCCGAAAACCTGGATTTCTTTACCGACAAGTCGCTCGTCGATGACCCGTACGGCTACTACGACGCGATCCGTCGTTGCCCAGTATGGCGTGAGCCAGCGCACGGCGTGGTGATGGTCTCGGGGTATGAAGAGGCTGTCGCCGTGCAACGCGACGCCGAACAGAACTTTTCGGTGTGCAATATTGTCAGTGGACCGTGGTCCGGTATTCCAAGAGCAACCGACAGTGTCGACGTTTCAAATCTGATCGAACAGCACCGCCACAGGGTTACGTTCGGCGACTACTTCATAACGTTTGATCCTCCCAGACACACCGCGCACCGCTCGCTGTTGAACAGATTGTTTACGCCGAAGCAGCTGAAGAACAACGAGGATTTCCTGTGGCGTCTGGCCGACGAGCAACTCGACTGCTTCGTCGCGCAGGGCAAGTGCGAGATCGTCATCGACTACAACTTTCCGTTCACGCTCGTCGCGATTACCAATCTGCTGGGCGTGCCCGAGGCCGACCATGAGCGATTCCGCCGCGCTGCGACAGCCAGCAGGCTCGAAGGCGAACGTAGCGGCTTCGTTGGCGTGAAAGAGGATTGGTTCGTCGAGTACATTGAGGATCGTCGGCGCACGCCGCGCGACGATGTGCTCACCGAGCTTGCGCTGGCAAAGTTTCCCGATGGCACGACACCCGCCGCGATTGACGTTGCCCGCGTTGCCACGTTCATGTTCGCCGCCGGCCACGGCACCACGATCGATCTGCTGAGTCTCGCAATGCTAATGCTGGCGGAGCGACCGGACTTGCAAGAGCAGCTGCGCGAGGACCGCTCAAAGATCCCCGCGTTCATCGAGGAAATGCTGCGCTTCGAGAGTCCAATCAAATCGAACTTCCGCATGGCGCGGCGCACCACCAGGATCGGCAACGTCGATGTGCAAGCCGGCACCAGCGTACTTGTAATGAATGGCGCGGCAAACCGCGATCCAGGACGGTTCGACAAGCCGAGCGAATTCCGCCTCGAGCGCCCAAATATATTGCAACACATTGCATTTGGCCGTGGTATCCACACTTGTCCGGGTGCCCCGATTGCCCGCGCCGAAGTGCGGGTGAGTTTGGAGCGAATCCTCGACCGGATGGCCGACATCCGGCTTTCAGAAGCCGAGCACGGTCCGGCAGGCGATCGTCGGCTCAAATGGGACCGCACCTTCTTGTTCAGGCGCCTCAAGGAATTGCACCTCGAGTTCACTCCGGTTGAGTAAGCCATTCCATTGCAAAAACGCGGTTCATCGAATCGGGGTGGGACGACTTCCCACCCGGAGCCGGCCGCGCTGGCGGCCGTGCCGGGGGACGTGTCCATCAGATGGGTCGGCGGGGCGTCAGCGCCCCCCACACACCAGCGCGGCCGCCTCCGGGGGCGCGGGCGCTAATTGGTCATGGTTAGTTGGTCCTCGGTGTGGGCGAGGATTTCGGCGTCGACGAGGTAGTGGCCAGCGAGTTCACCGCTGGACCGACGTGGTCTCAGGTGCGTTGTAGACCAGCTGGGCTAGTCGGCGCGGGAGCCCATATTTCCTGCAGGCGGGGCGCGTCCTTCGGGGCCGGACGGGCGTTGGGCAGGAGTGGGGCGCGGGTGGCGCTGTCAACGCCGAGCCGACGGAAAGCTGGAGGCGGTTTCGGCCGCGACCGGGCGGGTGCGCGCCCTGGACGAGCTCGAAGAGCACGGTCTGCTCAGCCGCCACCAACGGTCCAGCAGCAGTGCTGGCTGTGCGGAGGTCAGTTCCACTGCCCAGCGGGTATCAACTAGTTCACTGCGAGCGGTCAATAGGGCGATTAATCGGGCTTACCCGGTGACCGAAAATGTTTATCTGGTCAGATTTGCGGATAACAACTCTTCAGATTCCGTAGGGTGCCGCTAAGCCGACTCTCACTGATGCAGAGTGGCAGTACATCACTGGACGACACAACGCGCGAAACGAGCCCGATGCCCGTCAAACCGACCACCCCAGGCCGTACCAACAGAGACCTCTCGTCGAGGCTGCCGCCTCGCTGGTTTGTCGCCGCGGTTATCGCGATCGGCGGCATGCAGCTGATGGCCACGATGGACGGCATGATCGCGGTCGTCGCCCTTCCTAGGATTCAGAATGAGCTGGGCCTGTCTGATGCCGGACGGAGCTGGGTGATCACCGGGTACGTGCTGACCTTTGGCGGGCTGGTACTGCTGGGCGGCCGCCTCGGTGACACCATCGGGCGCAAGCGCGCCTTCATCGTCGGCGTAGCGCTGTTCACAATCGTCTCAGCGATTTGCGGCATCGCCTGGAACGGGGGCGTCCTCGTTTTGGCGCGGCTGCTGCAGGGCGTGTCCGCCGCGATCATCGCGCCGACCGGCATGGCGCTGGTAGCAACGACCTTCGCGAAGGGGCGTTTGCGCAACGCTGCGATGGCGGTGTTGGGCGCGATCGGCGGTCTCAGTTCGGTGCTGGGTCTGGTGGTGGGCGGCTTGCTCACGGAGGTGTCGTGGCGGTTGGTGTTTTTGGTGAACGTGCCGATCGGGCTGGTGGTGCTTTATCTGGCCTACACCGCGCTGCGGGAAACGCAGAAGGAGCGGACAAAGCTCGACGCGGCTGGCGCAGGGTTGGCCACGTTGGTCTTTACCGCGGCGGTGCTCGGCTTCTCGATGGGGCCGGAGAAGGGCTGGCTGTCACCCGTCACGATCGGTTCGGGTGTGGTGGCCCTGGGCGCTCTCGTGGCGTTCGTGGTGGTGGAGCGCAGGGCTGAGAACCCCGTGGTGCCGTTTAACTTGTTCTCTGACCGCAACCGGCTGGCCATGTTTGCGGCCATGTTTCTGGCCGGTGGGGTTATGTTCACCCTGACCCTGCTGATCGGCGTGTATGTGCAGGACATCATGGGCTACAGCACGTTGCGCGCGGGCGTGGCATTCATTCCGTTCGCCGTCGCGGTGGGCGTTGGGGCGGGCGCGTCGTCGCGGTTGGTGATGTCGTTCCCGCCGAGGGTGGTGGTGATCATCGGTGGCCTGCTCGTGCTGGGCGCGGTGCTGTACGCCTCGACACTCCACCGTGGCATCCCATACTTCCCGAATTTGGTTGTGCCCCTTGTTATTTCCGGTATCGGCATCGGTGTGATCAATGTGCCGCTTGCGCTTTCGCTGATCGCCAGCGTCGGTTTGGACCAGATTGGGCCTATATCGGCGATCTCGCTCATGCTGTCCCGTCTCGGCGGTCCGGTGGTGCTGGCGGTGATCCAGGGCGTCATCACCTGGCGCACGCTGCAACTCGGCGGCACCACCGGGCCAGTGAAGTTCATGAACGCCGCCCAGTTGCATGCGCTGGACCACGGCTACACCTACGGTCTGAGGTGGCTGGCCGGGGTGGCCTTGCTGGTCTGCGGGGTGGGGCTGCTCATCGGCTACAGTGCGCAGCAGGTGGCGCATGCGGTGGAAGTCAAGAAAGCCTTCGACGCGGGGGAACTGTAGCTAAAACCAACGGGCACAAGAGGACTGGCTCGGCCGTCGCTACAGGTCCCGTTCACAGTCGAGTTTTCGTGCGCCCGCGAGATGGTGCCGCGACTGCCTATCGAATCATTCGACGGCCCCAGAGGAGCACACCGCGGCTTTCAAGCCATCAGAACGGAATTCGCAACACAGGTGGCGATGGTCCCGAGCACCATCGTTGAACTCAAAACCCTTACTACGCACCGCGGCGCGGTGATGGTCGAGCGCGAGGAACGATTTGTCATCGAAGGCAAGCCCATCGATCACGAAGTGGTCGGCGTCTTGATGTCGATGACGACGGACGAATTAACGCGCTGGCGCGACTACTACGACCTCACCTCGCTAGTCGACCGTTTTGTGGCCACAACTACCCCGTCAATTTAGTTCGCAACACGCCACCTCATGCAGGGGCCGAAACCCGGCCGCTGAACCACCTCGGCACCCGGAAATCCCGATGAGCGCAGTCATCCCGAATTTGCGCCGCGGCTCGCCAATTGGTCGCGAATTTGAGCACGCACTCGCAACCGCGGCGGCGCGGAAGGTGGCCGTCATCGAGTCAATGACCAACCAGCGGGCGGATCACGCAATGATTAGCAGCGGCTGAGCTAACCATTGGGATTCCGCCTCGGTCATTGATTACGCCGGGCGTTTATCGGCCAGGCGCCGTTAATACGCCTTTCCGATTGGGGCGGTCGGGAGGTCGATCGTTATGCAGCCCGACGACCCCAGCATCACACCGGTCAGAACCGCGACCACTGCGGCAGCTTTCAGCATTTTCTTGGTGCTCTTCGTCTTCATTGATCGCGCCTTTCTGCTGGTCGGGACAGCCGAGGCGGCTAACTACCGCCGGCTAGCTGATGCTATCCATTTTCTTTAAGCACGTGTCAAATACTGCGCAAATTGGGCGAACTTTTTTTGGAATAAAAAGGCTCACAAGATGAGGCTGGACCCGGATGGCCTACTAATGCTTTTGATGATTGAGGCTGATGAGGGGAAGCCTCTCGTTGCAACCCAGGCGTTTACATTCCCATGACAGGGATTCTGGAGCGGTTCTAGCCGCCGGTGCGACCGACAAGAATCGATTGCGCAACGGTTTTGTGGCACATGCATACCCTTTTCCCGCCGACGTGGCGCGGGGGAACCGGTCGGCCTGACCATCGATGTCATGACGAGTGAGTTGCTTTGTCCTGATCTCTGTCCCGAGTGCAGCTATCCCCAGCTCGTGCGCGGTCTGTGCTACTTCTGCCTTCCCGAAGTGGATACGTCAGTCATCGTGCTCTCGGCCGCCAGGCGGCCTCGGGAACCGCGCGCCGACGCTGAACGCAGCTTGTCCAACAGCGCGGTCAGTACCTTCGCTGCGACCGGCTGACTCGAAACCGCCCTGGGGATGTACAAGACCCACGCCAGCACCGCTGCGATGTGCGCCAGACTCCATTAGGCCGTTAGCAAACGAAAACGTCTAGCGGGAATGTTGCGTCTCATGTTTCAGAGCCCCCTGTCAGGATTGAACTGACGACCGCTCGCTTACAAGGCGAGTGCTCTACCACTGAGCTAAGGAGGCGGGGTAAAACCGGACCCAGCCTAATCGGTCACCCGTCGCTGTCGATCACGCCCGCTGAGCGCACTGCCCGCGACGAGGGACGCCGCCGCCCCGGCAGCGGAATCCGGTCGGCAATGTTGCTCAGCGGGTTGACCACCATGGTGAGCGCGATGACGGCGTCTTGCAGGGTGGCGATGGCGGGCTCGAGTGCCTCCATCCCGGGCGTCAGTCGAGCCAGGGTGTCGGCCAGGTCGGTGAGCTGATCCAGCGGCCCGTTTTTTGCCGTCAGCTTGTCGATAAGCCCGCCCTCGCTGAGCAGCCGGTCGGCCAGGCCGTCCTCGGCCAGCAGCCGCTCGATCAGACCGTCTTCGGCGACCAGCTGATCGGCCAGGCCGCCGGGCTGCAGCGTGCGCTGCAGGGCGCCGCCCTCGGCGGTCAGGCGGTCGAGCAGGCCACCCTCCGACGTCAGCATGTCGACCACCCCGCCCGGGCGCAGCAGGCGGTCGATCGGGCCGTCCGTGGCCACGGCCCGGCCCAGCGGGGCGTCGTCGTCGAGCAGCCTGGCCAGTCGGTTGGCCCGGACGATCGCGTCGTCGATCCCCAGCAGGGACGTCATCGCGGTGGTTCCGGCGGTCCCGCTCTCACCCACAGCCCGCTTCGCCACGCCGACGGCCGCGCTCGCGACGCTCAAACTCGCGTCCGCGGCGGCCAGTCCCACCCGGGCGGGGGCGGTCGCAGCCGACACGATGCTTCTGGTGAGGTTCATTCCAAGAGTCTATTCGCGACGCAGACAGGGTAAGGGCTTTACTTCCCAAGGCAATGCGATGAATCCTGGCAGACTACTATCAGTCCGTTGGCACTGAGCTTTCAGGAAGCGCACAACCTTCACATAGCAAACGTTCAAGTAAGGGACATGAGCATCTGATGACATCGGCAACCCCCACTGACACGAAATCCGAGGCTCGCGTCCTCGTCGTCGACGATGAAGCCAACATCGTCGAGCTGCTCTCGGTAAGTCTGAAATTTCAGGGGTTCGAGGTCTACACGGCAACCAACGGCGCCCAAGCCCTGGATCGGGCGCGCGAGGCGCGTCCCGACGCGGTGATCCTCGACGTGATGATGCCGGGCATGGACGGGTTCGGGGTGCTGCGGCGGCTGCGCGCCGACGGCATCGACGCCCCCGCACTGTTTTTGACCGCCCGGGATTCCCTGCAGGACAAGATCGCCGGCCTGACGCTGGGCGGCGACGACTACGTGACGAAGCCGTTCAGTCTCGAAGAGGTCGTTGCCCGGTTGCGGGTCATCCTCCGCCGTGCCGGCAAAGCGGGGGCCGAACCGCACAGCGCGCGCCTCACTTTCGCCGACATCGAGCTCGACGAGGAAACCCACGAGGTGTGGAAGGCGGGTCGGCCGGTATCGCTGTCGCCGACCGAATTCACGCTCCTGCGTTACTTTGTGATCAATGCCGGCACGGTGTTGAGCAAACCGAAGATCCTCGACCACGTGTGGCGCTACGACTTCGGAGGTGATGTCAATGTCGTCGAGTCCTACGTGTCGTATCTGCGTCGCAAGATCGATACCGGGGAAAAGCGGCTGCTGCACACCCTGCGCGGAGTGGGTTATGTATTGCGGGAACCGCGCTGAGCCGCCCCACGGTGAGCAGCGATAGCGAAGAAGCAGGTAGATGGTCACCAAGCCTCGACGTGGGTTGCCCCTCCGGATAGGGCTCGTCGCCGCCACCCTGGCCCTGGTCGCCTGCGGCCTCGCCGTTTCCGGCATCGCGGTGACGTCCATCCTGCGGCACAGCCTGGTCAGCCGCATCGACTCCACACTGCTCGACGCGTCCCGCGGCTGGGCGCAGGCCCCGCGGCGGCAATCGCCCTTCGACGGTCCCGACCCGGGCCGGCCGCCGTCGAAGTTCTATGTGCGTGGCGTCAGCACCGACGGCACGCCGTTCACCGCCATAAACGACCGCAATGCGGAACCTGCGCTACCGGCCGACAACGACGTGGGCCCCAACCCGACGACGCTACCGTCCGTGAACGGCTCAGACATTCAGTGGCGGGCCGTCTCGGTGCACGGTCCGCACGGGTTGACCACGGTCGCGATCGACCTGTCCGACGTCCAGCACACGCTCACCTCGCTGGTCTGGTTGCAGATGGGCATCGGGGCGGCGGTGCTGGCGGTGGTCGGAATCGCCAGCTTCGCGGTGGTGCAGCGCAGCCTGCGGCCGCTGGTCGAGGTCGAACAGACGGCCGCAGCCATCGCTTCCGGCCAGTTGGATCGCCGTGTGCCAGAACGAGATCCGCGGACTGAGGTGGGCCGGCTGTCCCAGGCCCTCAACGGGATGCTCGCGCAGATTCAGCAAGCGCTGGCGTCCTCGGAGTCCTCAGCGGAGAAGGCCCGCGGCTCCGAGGACCGGATGCGGCGGTTCATCACCGACGCCAGCCACGAACTGCGCACCCCGCTGACCACCATCCGGGGTTTCGCCGAGCTGTATCGCCAGGGCGCCGCCCGCGACGTCGCGATGCTGTTGTCGCGAATCGAAAACGAGGCTTCCCGGATGGGCCTGCTGGTCGACGACTTGCTGCTGCTGGCCCGCCTCGACGTGCAACGCCCCCTCGAACACCATCGGGTGGATCTGCTGGCGCTGGCCAGCGATGCCGTGCATGACGGGCAGGCGATGGACCCGGGGCGCACCATCACCATGGAGGTCCTCGATGGTCCCGGCACCCCGGAGGTGCTCGGTGATGAAGCCCGGATCCGCCAGGTGTTGAGCAATCTCGTCGCCAACGCTGTGCAGCACACCCCGGAAAGCGCCGACGTCACCGTGCGGGTGGGCACCGACGGCGACAACGCGGTGCTCGAAGTGGCCGACCAGGGACCCGGCATGAACCAGGAGGACGCGTCGCGCGTCTTCGAGCGGTTCTATCGGACCGATTCGTCGCGGGCACGGGCTAGCGGCGGTACCGGCCTGGGGCTATCCATCGTCGAGTCGTTGGTGCGCGCGCACGGCGGTCTTGTCAGCGTGACCACCGCGCCCGGCGAAGGCTGCCGCTTCCGGGTGACGCTGCCTCGCATCAGTGACGTGCCGGCGCACGAGCCGGTTCACGCCAACTGAGCCAGCGCCGCCTTGATCCTGGTCTGCGCCTCGTCCAGCGATTCCGCCGACGGGTTGCGGTCGACGTTGGCGAAGCCGAAGTCACTCAGGCTGCGGGTGGGAAAGACGTGCACGTGCAGATGCGGCACCTCTAGCCCGGCGATGATCAGGCCGGACCGCTCCGTTCTGAAGGCCTTGCACACCGCCTTGCCGATCAACTGGCTCACGGACATGACCCGGGCGAACGCCGACCCGTCGACGTCCTGCCAGTTGTCGATCTCGACGCGCGGCACGACGAGCGTGTGCCCCTGCGTCATCGGCTCAATCGTCAGGAACGCGACGACGTCGTCGTCCTCGTAGACGAAGCGGCCGGGAAGTTCACGGTTGATGATCTTGGTGAAGATCGACGCCATGGGCCCCAGCATAGGTGCGCCGGTCTGACGGGCCGGCCGCAGCCCGTGTCAGCCCTCCTTGCCGAACTCCATGACGTCGAGGTTCCAGTACCCGCGCATGTTGGTGATCAGTCCGGCTTCGTTGACCTTGTATGTGAACACGCCGCGGACCTTGCTGGTGATTCCACCTTCAAACTTGCTCTGCAGCACCAGAATATGGGCGATCTCGTCGGGCGAGCTCGACGGGAAGGTCTCCTCGCAGGTGATGGTCAGCTGGTTCTGCGCGATGTTGTTGTCGAAGAAGGCGCCCACCGCTTCCTTGCCGCGCACACCGCTGCCGTCGGGGTTGGTGACCGATTTGCCGATCGGGTCCTCGATGACGACATCGTCGGTCATCAGCGCCAGCCAGCCCTCCCGGTCCTTGCCTTGCGCGCAACGCCAAGACGACTGCGACGCGGTCAGTGCGGGGGATTGGGCGGTTTGGGTCATCGTGGTTTCTCCTGTCTTCCCAAATGGCGCACGCGGTGCGCCGGAGTCGCTGCGTGGTGATGGTCAACCCCGTTGGCGCCCAACGTGATCAGGCCGACACCGCCGCAAGCGCGTGCCGCGAAGTAGTCACGGGTGCGCTCCGAAGGCAGCCCATCCGGCGTGCCATACATCGTCTCCATTGAGGACATGACCAGGCGGTTGCGCACGCTCATGGCGCCGATTCGTCCCGGCGCCATGAGGTGGCCGAAGCCGGTCACTGAACGGACGCGGCTGATAGGTGTTTACCGGTCGGCGTCGGTGAACCGGATGACGCCGCGAATGTTCTTGCCGTCCAGCATGTCCTGGTAGCCGTCGTTGATCTGCTCCAGCTTGTACTGGCGGGTGATCATGTCATCCAGGTTCAGCTTGCCGGCCTTGTACATCGACAGCAGCTGCGGGATGTCGTACTGCGGGTTGCCGCCGCCGAAGATGGTGCCCTGCAGGTTCTTCTGCATCAGGGTCAGCATCGCCAGGTTCAGGTTGACGTTGGTGTCGAGCAGGCTGCCGATGGCGGTCAGCACGCAGGTGCCGCCCTTTTGCGTGATGTTCAAGTAGTTGTCGATGTCGGCGCCATGCAGCTCGCCCACGGTGACTACGACCTTGTGGGCCATCAGACCGTAGGTGACCTCAGCCATGCCCGCCATCGCGGCCATGATGTCGGGATAGACGTGGGTGGCGCCGAACTTGAGCGCTTGGTCACGCTTCCACTCGACCGGGTCGATCGCGAAGATGTAGCGGGCGCCGGCGTTGACCGCGCCCTGCAGTGCCGCCATGCCGACCCCGCCGACGCCGACGATGGCGACGTCCTGGCCCGGGCGGATGTCGGCGGTGCGGACCGACGAACCGTAGCCGGTGGTGACGCCGCAGCCGACCAGCGCGGCGACCTCGAACGGGACGGACGGGTCGATCTTCACCACTGAGCTGCGGTGCACGACCATGTAGGGGCAGAACGTGCCCAGCAGCGTCATGGGGAAGACGTTCTGGCCGCGGGCCTGGATGCGGAAGGTGCCGTCGGACACCGCGGCGCCGCCCAGCAGGCCGGCGCCCAGGTCGCACAGGTTGCGCATACCCGCCTGACAGGTCGGACACTGCCCACACGACGGGATGAACGACAGCACCACGTGGTCACCCGGCTCGATGTCTTCCACGCCCGGGCCGACCTCGGTGACGATGCCCGCGCCCTCGTGGCCGCCCAGCACCGGGAAACCGGCCATCGGGATGCCCCCGGTGACCAGGTGATGGTCGGAGTGGCACATGCCCGCCGCTTCCATCTGGATCTTGACCTCATGCGCTTGCGGGTCGCCGATCTCGATTTCCTCGATAGACCAGGGCTGGTTGAACTCCCAGATCAGTGCGCCTTTTGTCTTCACGATGGTCCTGACCCCATTTCGCCTTTGAATCGATCAGAGCTGACCGGCCCCTTCATGCCGGTCAGCTAGGTGACGAGTGCCACAGGCACCCTTGTCGCGCCAGCATAGCGCGTGCAACAAATCAAATGCTTGGTTGGCTCCAGCGGCGATCGCAAGCGCGGCGTAGCCGGGCGTAGCGGGTCGTCGCCATTGAGCCCAGCGGCGATCGCAAGCGCGGCGTAGCCGGGCGTAGCGGGTCGTCGCCATTGAGCTCAGCGGCGATCGCAAGCGCGGCGTAGCCGGGCGTAGCGGGTCGTCGCGATTGAGCTCAGCTCTCACCAGATAGGGACCGGTGCCTCGCCAAGCGGGTAGTAGCCGGGTAGCTTTTCGCCGGCGATGCTTCGCTCGATGCGCTTCTGCATGCCGTCGCTCAGGTCCCCGGACTCGATGAGCTTGCCGAACATGTACGCGACGTGGCCGAAGTCGAAGAAGTCGCGCTGCCACTCGATGAGCCGCTCGCTGTTGAGGCGGAACCAGCTGCCGCCGATGCCGTAGATCTCGTCCTGGGTACCGTCGGTCTTGTTGACGATCTGTTTCCAGAAGCCGACGATCTCGCCCTGCTTCTCGTCGATGAGCACCTTCTGGTACTCGTACACCCAGTTCTCCAGGCCCTCCATCTCCAGGCACAGGGCGACGTCGCGGATCTCGTCGACGCCCACGCACATCACGTCTTCCTTGGGGCCGATGTTCCAGCCGTACGTGGCATCTTCGGTGTAGAAGTCGGCCAGCGGCTTCCAGTCACCGGCCTTTTCGCAATCCCTGTTGACCTGCAGCCAACGGTCGACCCATGCCTCGAGGTCTGCACGCGAGTGTGACGCCTGTGAATTCATGGGTCAATCTTCCTTCTCTTTGATGAATAGTGCTTGTGTTGGGCACATATCGACCGCGCGCTCGACTTCTTCGCGGGCGTCTTCGGGGGGTTCGGGGTCGACGACCTCGACCTTGCCCCGCTTAGGCACCCGGAAGTAGTCCGGCGCCTCCAGTTCGCACATGGCGTGGCCCTGACACAAATCCAGATCCGCTTCGATTCTGAACCCGCCCATCGGACTTACTCCTTACGCGCTGCGCTTGCGGTAGCGCACCTTGGCCGGCCGGGCAAGCTGCACGACCATCTTGGAGTGGTCGTTGTGATAGCTGTCTGCCGGCTGTGCCATCTCGAATTCATACTCGCGCAACAAAACCGAGAAGATCGCCTTGATCTGCATCTGGGCGAAAGCTGCGCCGACGCAGCGGTGCCGGCCCGCGCCGAACGGGATCCAGGTCCACCGGTTGACGATGTCGGCCTGCTCGGGCTTGTTGTAGCGGTCCGGCTTGAACGCGTCCGGGTCGGGGAAGTCCTCGGGAATCCGATTCGAGATCGCCGGGGATGCCGCGACGAAGTCACCGTCGAGAATTCCGAAGCCCTCGACCTCGAACTCGCCCTTGGCCACCCGCATCAGGATGATCAGCGGCGGGTGCAGCCGCAGCGTCTCCTTGACCACGTTGTCCAGTTTCGGAATCGACCGCAACGCATGGAAACTCACCTCCTGACCGTCGGCGTAGAGCTCCTCGAGTTCGGCCAGCACGTCGGCGTAGACGTCGGGGTGGCGAATCAACTCGATCAACGTCCACGCCGAGGTCCCCGAACTGGTGTGGTGCCCCGCGAACATCAGCGAGATGAACATCCCGGTGACCTCGTCGGCGGAGAAGCGGGGTTTGCCCTCTTCGTCTTTGATCGAGACGAGCACGTCGAGCATGTCGCGGTCGGCCTTGTCCTTCGGCGGATTGGCCAGCCGGTGGTCCATGATCTCCTGCACCAGCGCAACGAGTTTCACGCGGGCCTCGTCGCGGCGCTGGAAGCTCTCGATCGGCAGGTACGGATCGACGTAGCACAGCGGGTCGGTGCCGCGCTCGAGTTCGTGGTAGTACTCGGCGAACCGATGATCGAGTTGCTCGCGGAACTTCAACCCGATCAGGCAGGCGGTCGAGGTGTAGATGGTCAGCTCGGCGAAGAAGTCGAGTAGCTCGATCTCGCCTTCCTCGCCCCAGTTGGCGATCATCTTCTTGACTTCGCCCTCGATGGTGGTGGCGTGGCCCTTCATCTGCTCGCCTCGCAGCGCCGAGTTGTGCAGCATCTCCTTGCGCCGCTCGGGGCTGGCGTCGAACACCACACCCTTGCCGAAGATCGGCGTCATGAACGGGTAGGCCTCGGCCTGGTCGAGATCCTCGTCCGCGGAGCGGAAGAAGAATTCGTTGGCCCCGGCGCCGGAGAGCAGGATGACGTGCTTGTCGACCAGCTGGAACCAGCCGACGTCACCGCACTCCTCGCGGACACGTTTCATCAGACCGATTGGGTCGGTGCGGAATTCCTCGAGATGGCCATGCTTTTCCTCGCCGCCGGAGACCCGCGGCACAGTGGCAGTTGTCGTCATTTGCTCACTCCTCCTCGGCGCTCGTGCCTCGCGCCGCATCGTCGTATCGCGAAGTTGTCATGACGGCATCCCCTCTTCGCCGAGTGCGAGTTTCTGGCGATCTTTGCTGTCGGCCAGCGGCGCTTCGGGCTGAAGCTCCATGTTCGCGATGAAGCCGCCGCGCGGTGTCTCGGCGACGAACGTGATGGCACGTCCCAAATCCGCCGCGCGCAGAAAGTAGTCGTGACGGGCCTGGCCCCACTTGGCCCAGTCCTCCAGTGCGGGCCCGATCTTCTCGGCCGGCAGGCTCCAGCCCATCGAGGTCTTCGTCGGACCGGGATGCACGATCGAGGCCCGCACGCCGGTGCCCTCGAGCTCCATCTGGAAGTTGGTGACCATCGCGACCAGCGCGGCCTTGGCAGCGCCGTAGGCGCCCATGTGTGGGCGCTGGCGCAGGGCGACGTCGGAACCCACGAAGATCAGGTCGCCGCGTTGCCGGTCGAGCATGCCGGGCAGCACCGCGGTGGCCAGCCGGTTGGCGCCGACCAGGTGGATCTGCAGCTGCGAGTCGAACTCGTCGGTGGTGATCTCGGCGAGCTTGCCGAAGTAGGTGTCACCGGCGCCGGCCACCAGGACCTCGATGTCGCCGAGCGCCTCGGTCGACTGTGCGACAAAGGACTTCACCGAATTCGGGTCGGTGACGTCCAGGTGGAATCCGACCGCCTCGCCGCCGTTGGCATTGATCTTGCCGACGATGTCGTCGAGCTTCTCGACTCGGCGCGCACCCAGGGCGACGGGGAAGCCGTGCGCCGCGAGCTCGATAGCGGTTGCCTCCCCGATGCCGGAGGAAGCGCCGGCCACGATGGCGGGCCGGCGTTCGGGCAAGGGTTCAAACCGGGGCATTCAGCGGACCTCCACGCTCATTGGTAGGTGAGCGAATCCGCGGACATTGCTCGAGTGGACGCGGACGGCGTTGGCCTCGTCCACCTCGTATCCGCGGATTCGCTTGAACAACTCGGTGAGCGCGACCCGGGCTTCCATCCGCGCCAGATGCGCGCCCAGGCAGAAGTGTGCGCCGCTGCCGAAACTCAATAGTTTGGGCCCGATTTCGCGCCCGATCACGTAGTCGTCAGGGTTGTCGAAGGCCCGCTCGTCACGATGCCCGGAACCGGGCAACAGCAGCAGGACGTCGCCGTCAGGGATGGTGGTGTCGTAGAGGGTGAGCTCGCCGGAGACGGTACGAGCCAGGATCTGGCTGGAGGTGTCGTAGCGCAGGGTCTCCTCCACCCACAGCGGCACCCGTGACAGGTCCTCGTAGACCGGCGTCAGTTGATCCGGGTTCTTGTGACCCCAAAATGCGGCATTGGCAAGCAGTTTGGTGGTTGTCTCGTTACCGGCGATCACCATCAGGAACATGAAGCCGAGCACTTCGTCGTCGGTGAGCCGATCGCCGTCGATCTCGGCTTCCAGCAGCGCCGAGGTCAGATCGTCGGTCGGCTTCTCGCGCCGCTCGGCGACCATTCCCTGGTAGTAGACGATCAGGTTGAGCGAGGCCTCGACCGCCTCCGGCGGCACGTCGGTGACACCTTCCTCGCGGTGCATCACCCCGTCGGCCCAGGCCCGAACCTGATCCCGATCCGGTTCGGGGACTCCCATCAATTCGGAGATGACGTCCATGGGCAGCTTGCCGGCGAACTCGTCGACGTAATCGACCGCACCGTCCTTGACCTTGTCCAGCATGGTGTCGAGATGTTGGGTCGCGATCTCGGTGACGCGTGGTTCGAGTTCGCGAATCCGGCGCGGGGTGAAGCCTTTTGAGACGAGCGTCCGCAGCCGCAGATGGGCGGGATCGTCCATCGCCAGGAACGACATCGTCTTGCTGGCGTGCGGACCTCGCGACGCGGGGTCCAGCGAGACGCCGTACTTGTTGGAAAGCGTTGTGCTGTTGCGGAATCCCTGCAGCACATCTTGGTGGCGCGACAGCGCCCAGAACTTCAGCTCGTCATTGCGATACAGCGGGGCCTCGTCGCGCAGCCGCTTGTAGTAGGGGTACGGGTCTTCGTGGAAGTCGTAGTCGTAGGGATCGAGGACCAGCTCGTGGTCGCCCACACGGACGGTCATTTAAGTTCTCGTCTCCTGGCTTGTCTTCCCGGGCAGGATCAGACTCACTACATAGGCCAATTGGTCGGCGATCTGGTGATAGGTGAACTGGCCACTGGCGGCCTGTACCAATGCGCCGAAGAACGTCATCTCGAGCGCTGCCACCGTATTCGGGTCGGCTCCGGGCCCGATGGCCGTCGCGATGCGGCGGTGGATCTCCGCGCCGATGCGGTCACGCACGGCACCCACCGCCGGATCCGTGCCGCCGCCGAGCAGCGCCGTCGTACACGCGGCGCCGACCTCGGGTTCGTCGGCGACCACCAGCGCCAGGTGGCGCAGCACCTTGTCCACTCGGACGGGCATCGGGTCGTTGACGTCGGTGAAGAACGGAACTTGGCGCACCAGGTCCAAATACACCTCGGCGATCAGGTGGTTCTTCGACGAGAAGTAGGTGTACGCGGTGGCCGGGGCGACTTTGGCGCGGGCGGCGACCGCGCGCACCGTGAGGTCGGCGTACGACTTCTCCCGCAATGTCTCGATGCCGGCCGCCAGCACCTTGCGGAAGGTCTCCTCCTGGCGACGGTTGCGCGGCGGCTGACCGGTCTGGCGGTCGCCGTCGGATGTGATCGTCACCAGTGCGTCGCTGGACACATGTCCAAGCTAGCGGATGGAAATGGCGAGAAGCAAGCCCGTCCCACAAATATGCTGATCAACGACCATGCCACACGGTTCTATCGGTGACATTCGAGATCGGCTCTTGCACCTTCGACGGCCTGGCGACTATGGTTCGATCGGACAATATCGGACAACTGTCCACCAGATGGCGTGCCGCGTTGGCCGGCACAGACGGGAGCGGGACATGGCCTTGTTGGCCGACGGCGTGAGTGAACTGTTCATCGACGGCAAGCTGTCGGCCGGTAGCGCCGGCAACTTCCCCACGGTGAACCCGGCGACCGAGGAGGTGTTGGGCGTCGCCGCCAACGCCGACGCCACCGACATGGACCGCGCCATCGGCGCCGCGCGGCGCGCCTTCGACGAGACGGACTGGTCCCGCAACACCGAATTGCGGGTGCGTTGCATACGACAGCTGCGCGACGCGATGCGTGGCCACATCGAAGAACTGCGCGACATCACCATCGCCGAGGTCGGCGCGCCGCGAATGCTTACCTCGGCCGCTCAATTGGAGGGGCCGGTCAACGACTTGAGTTTCGCGGCCGACACCGCCGAATCCTACGAGTGGACCCGGGACCTCGGCCAGGCATCGCCGATGGGCATCCCGACCCGGCGCACGATCGCGCGGGAAGCCGTCGGTGTCGTCGGCGCGATAACCCCGTGGAACTTCCCGCACCAGATCAACCTCGCCAAGCTGGGACCCGCGCTGGCCGCCGGCAACACCGTGGTGTTGAAGCCCGCACCGGACACACCCTGGTGTGCCGCCGTGCTCGGCGAAATCATCGCCGAGCACACCGACTTCCCGCCCGGTGTCGTCAACATCATCACGTCGAACGACCACCGAGTGGGGGCGCTGCTCTCGAAAGACCCTCGGGTGGACATGGTTTCGTTCACCGGATCGACCGCGACCGGCCGCAGCGTGATGGGCGATGCCGCCGCGACCATCAAGCGGGTGTTCTTAGAGCTGGGCGGCAAGTCGGCGTTCGTCGTTCTCGATGACGCCGAACTGGGCGGGGCATGCTCGATGTCGGCGTTCACCGCGGCCATGCATGCCGGGCAGGGCTGCGCCATCACGACGCGGCTGGTGGTGCCGCGGGCCCGCTACGACGAGGCCGTCGCCATCGCGGCCGGCACCATGGGTTCGATCAAGCCCGGCGACCCGGACGACTCCGGAACCGTGTGCGGGCCGGTGATTTCCGCCCGGCAACGGGAGCGCGTGCAAAGCTACCTCGATCTGGCGATCACCGAGGGTGGGACATTCGCCTGTGGCGGTGGCCGCCCCGCGGACAAGGACCGCGGATTCTTCATCGAGCCCACCGTGATCGCCGGTCTGACCAACGACGCGCGGCCCGCCCGCGAGGAGATCTTCGGGCCGGTGCTCACCGTGATCGCCTACGACGGCGAAGACGACGCACTGCGCATCGCCAACGACTCGCCATATGGCTTGTCGGGCACCGTGTTCAGCGCCGACCCCGAACGTGCGGCCAACTTCGCCTCGCGGATGCGGGTGGGCACCGTCAATGTCAACGGCGGCGTTTGGTACTCCGCCGATGCGCCGTTCGGCGGATACAAACAGTCCGGCAACGGACGAGAAATGGGCCTGGCCGGCTTCGAGGAGTACCTGGAAGTCAAAACCATTGCCACAGCTGTGCAATGACCGCGCCAAGTAGGCGACCGAGAGGAAAACATGCGATTCGAGAATAAGGTCGGCATCGTCACCGGATCCGGTGGTGGCATCGGGCAGGCGTACGTCGAGGCGCTGGCCCGCGAGGGCGCGGCGGTGGTGGTCGCCGACATCAACGTCGAGGCCGCCGACGCGGTCGCCAAGCAGATCGTCGCCGACGGCGGAACCGCCATCAGCGTTCCGGTCGACGTGTCCGACCCCGCGTCGGCAAAGGAGATGGCCGACCGCACGCTGGCCGAATTCGGCGGCATCGACTACCTGGTGAACAACGCCGCGATCTTCGGCGGCATGAAGCTGGACTTCTTGCTCACCATCGATCCGGAGTACTACCGCAAGTTCATGAGCGTGAACCTGGACGGCGCGCTGTGGTGCACGCGTGCGGTGTACAAGAAGATGGCCAAGCGCGGCGGTGGCGCGATCGTCAACCAATCGTCCACCGCTGCCTGGCTTTACGCGAACTACTACGGCCTGGCCAAGGTCGGGCTCAACGGTCTGACCCAGCAGCTCTCCCGCGAACTGGGTGGCCAGAAGATCAGGATCAACGCGATCGCTCCCGGCCCCATCGACACCGAGGCCAATCGGACCACCACCCCGAAGGAGATGGTCGACGACATCGTCAAGGGCCTGCCGCTGTCGCGGATGGGAACGCCTGCGGATCTGGTCGGCATGTGTCTGTTCCTGCTCTCCGACGAGGCGTCGTGGATCACCGGACAGATCTTCAACGTTGACGGCGGACAGATAATCCGATCATGAGTCAGGAAATGAAGCTCGGCTACATCGGCCTGGGCAACATGGGCGCGCCGATGGCCACGAAGATGACCGAATGGCCGGGCGGGGTAACGGTTTACGACATCCGGACCGAGGCGATGACCCCGCTGGTCGAAAAGGGCGCCAGCCTGGCCGACAGCGTCGCCGACGTCGCGGCCGCCGACATCATCCACATCACCGTGCTCAACGACGCCCAGGTGCGTGAGGTGGTCGGCGAGCTGGCGGCCCACGTGAAACCCGGCACCGTCATGGCGATCCACTCGACCATCAGCGATACCACGGCGGTCGAACTCGCGGCGGAGCTCAAGCCTCAGGGCATCCATATCGTCGATGCACCGGTGAGTGGTGGGGCCGCGGCGGCGGCAAAGGGCGAACTCGCCACGATGGTGGGCGCCGAGCGCGAGGTCTATGAGCGGATCAAGCCGGCGTTCAAACACTGGGCCGCTATGGTCATCCACGCCGGTGAGCCGGGTGCCGGGACGCGAATGAAGCTGGCCCGCAACATGTTGACGTTCACCTCCTACGCCGCGGCGTGTGAGGCCATGAAACTCGCCGAGGCGGCCGGGCTTGATCTGCAGGCCCTGGGCCGGGTGGTCCGCCACACCGACGCTCTCACCGGCGGCCCCGGGGCGATCATGGTGCGCGAGGACATGAAAGACCTTGAACCGGATAACTTCCTGTACCAGCCCTTCCTGCACACCCGGGGGCTAGGGGAGAAGGACCTGAGCCTGGCGCTGGCTCTCGGTGAGGCAGTCTCGGTCGACCTGCCGCTTGCCCAGTTGTCTTTACGGCGGTTGGCCGCCGGCCTTGGGGTTCCGCACACAGAGAAAGAGGCGTAATGGACGAGCTGCGCAGCAAGGGCCTCGCGAAGATGAACGAGGTCTACGGCTGGGAGATGCCCAACATCGAAGGCGACGCATACTTCGACCTGACCGTCGACCACCTGTTCGGCAGCATCTGGACGCGACCCGGATTGTCGATGCGCGACAAGCGCATCATGACGCTGACGGCGGTGACCGCGATCGGGAACCGCGACTTGGCCGAAATTCAAATTAACGCCGCACTTCTCAACGGCGAGCTCACCGAGACCGAGCTGAAGGAGATGGCCGTCTTCCTCACCCACTACCTTGGCTTCCCACTGGGTTCGGCACTCAACGGCGCGGTCGATGCGGTCGTGGCGAAGCGCAAGAAGGCGGCGGCGAAGGGCGCCGGCGAGGACAAGAAGGCCAATGTCGAGGGTGCGCTGAAGATGCACTCGGGCGAGTGACCTCTCAATCTCAGTACGGCTGAACGCCTTCGGGCATCACGTACTCGGAGATCGGCCCGGAGACCCCGTTGATCGACGTCCCACCGTTGATGATGCCCGGCGCCATCTCCAGCATGTTGTGCGGGAATCCGAACCTGGGTTTGGTCAGTGCGTCCAGTCGCGCCAGCTCGTCGGCGCTCAGATTCACGTCGACGGCCCGGACGTTGTCCTCGAGCTGGGAGAGCCGGCGCGCCCCGATGATGACCGATGAGACGGCATGCTGCGCGCGCACCCAGGCCAGCGCCACGCTGGCGACGTTGGTCTCGTGCGCCTTCGCGATGGTCTCGAGCTCATCGATGACGGCGTAGGTCTTTTCGTTGAGAAAGGCATCGACCATGGCGCCGCGGTCGGCATTGTGCTGGCCACCGTTGGCCCGGGTGTACTTGCCGCTGAGGACGCCGCCCTTCAACGGCGACCACGGCGTGATGCCGAGTCCGAATTCGGACGCCATCGGGACGAGGTCCTGTTCGATGGTGCGTTCCAGCAGTGAGTACTCGACCTGCAGCCCGACGAACGCCGACCAGCCGCGGAAACGGGCGATGAGGTTGGCCTGGGCGATCTTCCACGCAGGGGTGTCGGAGACGCCGATGTAGCGCACCTTGCCGGCGCGAACGAGGTCCTCGAGTGCCGCCATGGTCTCCTCGATGGGGGTGTTCTTGTCCCAGATGTGCAGCCAGTAAAGGTCGATGTAGTCGGTTTGCAAGCGCCGCAATGAATTTTCGCAGGCATTGATCAGCGATTTGCGGCCCGAGCCGCCGCCATTGGGGTCACCGGGATAGAGGTTGCCGCTGAATTTGGTCGCGATCGCCAACCGGTCGCGCCGGGCGGGGTGGCGCCCGATGTGGTCGCCGATGATCTTCTCGGAGTGGCTTCGGGTGTAGAAGTTGGCGGTGTCGATGAAGTTGCCGCCGAGTTCGATGTACCGATCGATGATCTGTTGGGACTCTTCCACACTGGTGCCCCAGCCGAGATCTTCGCCGAACGTCATCGCACCCAGGCACAGGGGGCTGACACGCAAACCGGATCGCCCGAGTGTCACGTATTGATCCAGCGGCATGATGCCCACCTCCTGGTAGATTGTTCGACCATGCGGTTGTTCAGAACAAAACTAGTTCATAGCTGAACGATCTGGCAAGTCGATGTCTGCAGTCGATGCGGCCAAGATCTGGTCATTGAACTACCGGGTGCTGCTCTCGGTCATCTCGTGCGCCGAGGCCGACATCTGCGCGCTGGGCCTCGAGTCCAAGGAGCTCTTTCTGCTCGCCGAGGTCGATGAGCATCCCTATCCGGCCGAACTGGCCGCGACGCTGAGCATGCCCAAGGCGACGGTCACGCTTTATCTGAAGCGGCTCGAGGCCGCGGGGTTCGTGCGCCGCGAGATCGACCCGTCCGATCTGCGTCGCCACCGGCTGCTGCTCACCCCGGCCGGGCGTCAGGCCGCCAGGAAAGGCCTGACCCTGCTCTCCGACGAGTTCGACAAGCGCCTCGGACGCCTCACCGTCGCGCAGCGCAACGACCTCAAGGGTCTGCTCGAGAAAATCGTCTGAATCCTCCGGGGAGTGTGAGCGTGAGCCTTTTGACCGGGCTAGTCTGACGTGTCGTGCGCGTCCTGGTGATTGGTTCCGGTGCCCGTGAACATGCGTTGCTGTTGGCGCTTCGCAAAGACCCCCAGGTCACGGGGCTGGCGGTCGCTCCCGGCAACGCGGGCACCGCCCGGGTGGCCGACCAGCACGAGGTCGATATCGCCTCGGCGGACGACGTCGTCGCCCTGGCGCGCGAGGTCCGCGCCGACCTGGTGGTCATCGGTCCCGAGGTGCCGCTGGTACTCGGGGTGGCCGACGCGGTGCGAGCCGCCGGCATCGTCTGCTTCGGTCCCAGCAAGGACGCCGCTCGCATCGAAGGCTCCAAGGCTTTCGCCAAACAGGTCATGGCCGCAGCGGGGGTGCGCACCGCGACCAGTGAAATCGTCGATACCCCCGCGCGTTTGGACGCCGCCCTGGACCGGTTCGGCCCCGCGGTGGGGGATGCGGCCTGGGTGGTGAAGGACGACCGCCTGGCCGCCGGTAAGGGCGTGGTGGTGACCGCGGATCGCGGGGTCGCACGCGTGCACGCCGCCGGGCTCCTCGAGGCCGGACACCCGGTGCTGTTGGAGTCCTACCTGGACGGCCCCGAGGTGTCGCTGTTCTGCGTGGTTGACGGCGAAACCGTGGTGCCTCTGCTGCCGGCGCAGGATTTCAAGCGCGTCGGTGACGGCGACAGCGGGCCCAATACCGGCGGTATGGGTGCCTACGCGCCCGTCCCATGGCTTCCCGACGAGATGTATCGAGACGTGGTCAGCAACATCGTCGAACCCGTTGCGGCCGAGATGGTTGCGCGTGGAAGCTCGTTCAGCGGATTGCTGTATGCCGGACTCGCCATCACGGCGAACGGACCCGCCGTGGTCGAATTCAATTGTCGCTTCGGTGATCCCGAGACGCAGGCGGTGCTGGCTCTACTGGAATCGCCGCTCGGGCAGCTGTTGTACGCTGCCGGCAGCGGTAGATTGGCGGACTTCGGCGAGCTGCGCTGGCACGACGGTGCCGCCGTGACGGTGGTGGTGGCGGCGGAGAGCTACCCCGGGCGCCCCCGGGTGGGTGACGTCATCGTCGGCTCGGAAGCCGACGGGGTGCTGCACGCCGGAACGATGCGGCGCGACGACGGCGAGATCGTCTCGTCGGGCGGCCGGGTGCTGTCGGTGGTGGGCACGGGCGCCGACCTGACGGCCGCGCGGACCAGAGCCTACGAGGTCGTGCGTTCAATTCGACTGCCGGGCAGTCATTTCCGCAGCGATATCGCCCAGCTGGCGGCCGATGGGCAGATCCGCGTCTAGAACGCGGCGGCCTGACCGTCCCGACGCGGATCGCTGGCCGCGAAGTAGCCGCCATCGAGACGCCAGATCGCCTGACAGCTGCCGAATTGGTTGTAGTCGTCGACGGCAACCAGATCGTGTCCGCGCCGGCGTAACTCGTCCAGCGTCGAATCCGGAAAACCCTTTTCGCAGCTGACCTGCATACCCTCCACCCAACGGAATCGCGGGCCGTCGCATGCCGCCTGCGGGTTCTGCCCGTGGTCGGCGATGCGCACCATCACTTGCACGTGCCCCTGGGGTTGCATCATGCCGCCCATCACCCCGAAGCTCATGACCGGGGCGCCGTCTTTGGTCACGAAGCCCGGGATGATGGTGTGGTAAGGACGTTTGTTCGGGCCCACGGTATTCGGATGTCCCTGGGCCGCAACGAAGTTCGCGCCTCGGTTTTGCAGCGAGATCCCGGTGCGCGGCACCACTATGCCCGAACCGAACCCCATGTAGTTCGACTGGATCATCGACACCATCATCCCCGTGGCGTCGGCCGCGGTCAGATAGACGGTTCCGCCCGCCGGGGCGCCGGCGGATGCGGGCTTGGCTCGCCCGCGGTCGATCAGCGCCGCGCGCCGCCTCAGATACTCGTTGTCCAATAGCCGTTCCGGCCCCAGCGGCATGTGCTCGAGGTCGGCGACATAGGCCTGGGCGTCGGCGAACGCCAGCTTCACGGCCTCGATCTGTAGGTGCACGCTGTCGGCGGAATCCGCTGGGAGCGAGCCCATGTCGAAATGCTCCAGGATGCCCATGGCGATCAGCGCGACGATCCCCTGCCCGTTGGGCGGGATCTCGTGCACCGTGTACCCGCGGTAGCCGCCGTCGACGGTGCCGACCCAGTCGGCACGGTGAGACGCCAGGTCACTGGCCCGCATGGCGCCGGTGTTGTCCAGCGAGTGTGCCTCGAGTTTGGCGGCCAGTTCCCCACGATAGAAGGCCTCGCCGTTGGTCGCGGCGATCGTTTCGAGCGTGGCGGCATGATCGGGCAGGCTGAAGCGCTCGCCGGGTTTCGGCGCTCGCCCGCCAGGCAGAAACGCCTGGGCGAAACCGGGCTGGTTCTCGAATAGCGGCACCTGCGCCGCCCATTGCTCCGCAACCGTCGGTGAGACCAGAAATCCGTTTTGGCCGTACGATATTGCGGGTTCGAAGAGGCGCTCGAACGGCAGCTTGCCGAACTTGGCATGCAGTTCGGTCCATGCCGACACCGCGCCGGGCACCGTCACCGCATTCCAGCCGAAAAGCGGAACACCCTTGCCGCCAAAGTATTCCGGCGTCCAGGCCGCGGGCGAGCGACCCGAGGCGTTCAGTCCGTGCAATTGCTTGCCATCCCAGACGATGGCGAATGCGTCCGAACCGATGCCATTGGATACCGGCTCCACGATCGTCAGCGTGATGGCCGTGGCGATGGCCGCGTCCACCGCACTGCCGCCCTGTGTGAGCATCCGCAGGCCCGCCTGGGCGGCAAGCGGTTGCGATGTGCACACAACGTTTTCCGCCACGATGGGCTTGCGTGGCCAGGCGTACGGGAAGGTCCAGTCGAAAGGTGCGGTCACCACCGCGAGCGTAACGCGTCAGGCCGTCAGCAGCGGTGCCATCCAAGTCAGCTCGGCAGGCAACTGCGAGCTCCAGAATGACCCGTCGTGACCACCGGGCGAGAAGCCACCGGCCGGCGGATTGGGCAGTTGCGCAATGAACTGCTTTGTCGCGGCGTAGAACGGATCGCTGTCGCCGCAGTCGATCCGGATGGGGATCGAGCCCAGGGCGGGCATGCCGAACACCGAGTTCGCCGCGAAGTCGTCCGGGCCGTCAAAGGCTCCCGGCGCGGCCGCACCCGAGGACATCCACAGCGCCGGGCTCACCGCGCAGATTGCCGCGGTGCGGGCCGGTCCCAACCGGCCGCCCAGCAGCAATGCGCCGTATGCGCCCATCGACCAGCCCAAGAACGCCACCCGCGAGGTGTCCAGAGTCTGGTTGCCCAGCATCGGGATCAGCTCGTCGAGCACCATGGCGCCGCTGTCCTCACCGGACGACCGCTTGTGCCAATACCCGCCGCCGCCGTCGACGGCGACGACCGCGAACGGCGGTAGTCCGGCGTCGACGGCCTGTGCCAGACCGTGTTCGACGCCGCCCGCCATCACGGTGGACGCGTCACTGCCCTTGCCGTGCAGCGCGATCACGGGTCGCAGCGGCTTCGTCTGGCCCGGCGGACGCGCGATGGCCCAATTCGTGTTCACCCCGCCACGCGCGGCGGAGACGAAGGAACCGGTCACCATGGTGGGCGCGGGCGCCGCCGAAGGAGCCGGATCGCGAGGCGGGCTTGGCGCCGGCGCCAACGGCACCCGGGTGCCGGCCGTCGATACCGGCATGGCGTGAGATGTGCGGGGCTCTAACAGGATGTCGAGCCCGTAGGCGCCCATCGCCCCCACGGCCGCGCTGGCGCCGAGGCCGAGCAGGGCGCGTCGGCTCAAGTCGGGCATGCGGGCCATTATGCCTTGGCCGTTTGGCCGAAATGGCAATGCAGTACCACTTTGGCTGGCACGATGGCTACTCGTGACTGCAGCGGTTACTCCAAAAGGAGAACGTCGGCGGTACGCGCTCGTCAGCGCCGCCGCCGAGCTGCTGGCCGAGGGCGGGTTCGAAGCGGTGCGGCACCGGGCGGTCGCGCGGCGAGCCGGATTGCCGTTGGCATCCACCACTTATTACTTCTCTTCGCTCGACGATCTGATCGCGCGCGCCGTCGAACACATCGCCATGATCGAGGTGGCACAGTTGCGGTCGCGGGTCAGCGCCTTGTCGCGCCGGCGCCGGGGACCGGAGACCATCGCCGAGGTTTTGGCGGATCTGCTCGTGGGCGACGTGTCCGGTCCGGGCCTTACCGAACAGCTGATCTCGCGCTATGAACGGCACGTCGCGTGCATCCGCCTGCCCGCGCTGCGCGAGACCATGCGTCGCAGCCTTCGCCAGCGCGCCGAGGCGGTGGCCGAGGCCCTCGGGCGCTCGGGCCGCTCGGTGCATATCGAACTGGTGTGCACCCTGATCTGCGCGGTCGATGGTTCGGTGGTGTCGGCACTGGTGGAGGGCCGTGATCCGCGCGCGGCGGCGCAGGGTGCGGTGGTCGACCTCATCGAGGTGCTCGCGCCCATCGATCAGCGGCCCGTGCAGATCTGACCGACCCCTACGCGCGGAGCGGATCCACCGGTAGCGACGGCGTCACGATGTACCCGGTGTCGAGGTCGCCGTAGATCGTCACATTCCCCGGTTGGCGCTGCGCATACAACGCCACATAGGCGCAGACCACGGCGTCGACGGGATCCTCCGCGCGGCGCAGCTCGCTTTTGCGCTGCGTGACCGCGACTGCCCGGCGCAGCGCGACCCAACCGTCGTGCCCGTCGACGCGCAGCGGTACCGGAGCGTCCGCCAGCCGCTCGACGCCGTCCATCAGCAGCAACAGCTCGGATTTGAGCCGGTCGACGGCGCGCCCGGGCTTTGCCTTGTACTTCAGCGTGCGCTCCAGGCGGAACAGCGCGACGGTGGCCGCATGCGGGTAGACCTCGATGGCGCGCCGGGCGGCCGGCGACCGCGGATCGAGATCGAGCCCCAATGTCGCGGCCAGACGGCCCGCGCGGGGGCCGTCGGCGAATTCGGGCTTTCCGGTGTTGCAGGGGTGGGCACCGGCCTCGTACCTGCGGAAATCGCGGTTGAGCGCGGTCTCGGCGGGGCGCTGGCCGGTCGGGTTGTTCACCACCAGCGGCGCATCGAAGGCGACCAGGCAATCGCCGTCCACATAGGGGTGCAACGCGGCCAGGATCTCGTCGTCGTCGCGGACCGCGCACATGCTTACCAGAGCGCCGCCGGAGCCCACGACGGCCACGCCGGTCGGGTTGCGACCTGCCCAGGCAAGGTCGACGCCGACGAAGTACATCCGCATAGGCTACGACCCGCGAGCGGTCGCCACATCCGTCACATTTGTCGCGCGGGAGGACGTGCGTTTGTGCCCGCGTTCGAGCATCAACTAGAGGCTCCGCGACGCCCTGCGGCGAGTTGTCGCTCGGAGGCGGCAATTTACTTCTCATCCGGGCCAGGGACTCGTGGGGCCGCTGTGACCGATGCGACCCGGTCGGCCGGCGCCGTAAGCTGTGTGTTCGTGAGGACCAAGTGAGCATTCCGAATGTGCTGGCCACTCGGTACGCCAGTGTCGAGATGGTCGCGATCTGGTCGCCGGAGGCCAAGGTCGTCGCCGAGCGGCGGCTGTGGCTGGCCGTGCTGCGCGCGCAGGCCGAACTGGGCGTTGCGGTGCCTTCCGACGCCGTCGCCGACTACGAGCGGGTGATCGAGGACGTCGACCTGGCGTCGATCGCCGACCGCGAGCGGGTGCTACGCCATGACGTCAAGGCGCGCATCGAGGAGTTCAATGCGCTGGCCGGTCACGAGCACGTGCACAAGGGCATGACCAGTCGCGATCTGACCGAGAACGTGGAGCAACTGCAGATTCGGCGCTCGCTGGAGCTCGTCTTCGGTCACGGCGTGGCGGTGGCCGCGCGGGTCGCCGAGCGGGCAGTGGCCTACCGCGATCTGGTGATGGCCGGACGCAGCCACAACGTCGCCGCGCAGGCCACCACGCTGGGCAAGAGGTTCGCCTCGGCGGCCCAGGAAACGCTGATCGCGTTGACCAGGCTGCGCGAATTGATCGACCGCTACCCGCTGCGCGGCATCAAGGGCCCGATGGGCACCTCGCAGGACATGCTCGACCTGCTGGACGGTGACGCGGCCAAGCTGGCTGAGCTCGAGCGGCGCGTAGCCGAATTCTTAGGCTTCGCAACGGTATTGACCAGCGTGGGGCAGGTGTATCCGCGTTCGCTGGACCACGACGTGCTCTCGGCGCTGGTGCAACTGGGCGCTGGGCCGTCGTCGATGGCTCACACCATCCGGCTGATGGCCGGGCATGAACTGGTCACCGAGGGATTCGCGCCCGGACAGGTCGGATCCTCGGCCATGCCGCACAAGATGAACACCCGCAGCTGCGAACGGGTCAACGGCCTGCAGGTTGTGCTGCGCGGCTACGCCTCGATGGCGGCCGAGCTGGCGGGGGCGCAGTGGAACGAGGGCGACGTGTTCTGCTCTGTGGTGCGCCGAGTGGCGTTGCCGGACAGCTTCTTTGCCATCGATGGGCAGATCGAGACGTTCTTGACGGTGCTCGACGAGTTCGGCGCCTATCCGGCGGTGATCGGTCGCGAGCTGGATCGCTACCTGCCGTTCCTGGCCACCACCAAGGTGTTGATCGCGGCGGTGCGCGCCGGCGTGGGACGCGAGACCGCGCATCACGTGATCCGCGAACACGCGGTGGCCACCGCGCTGGCCATGCGCGAACACGGAGCCGAGCCCGACTTGCTGGAGCGCCTGGCGGCCGACGAGCGGCTGCCGCTGGACCGGGCCGCGCTGGACGCCGCGCTGGCCGACAAGAAAGCATTCACCGGCGCCGCCGGTGACCAGGTGGACGAGGTGGCGGCGCAGGTGGACGCGTTGGTGAACCGCTATCCGGACGCGGCCAAGTACGCCCCGGGTGCGATCCTGTGACGCTGGCCGGCGCGCTTGCCGAGATCGACTTCACCGATCTGGACAACTTCGCCAACGGATTTCCGCACGATCTGTTCGCGATGCATCGTCGTGAGGCGCCGGTGTACTGGCACTCACCGACCGACAACACCCCGGACGGTGAAGGCTTCTGGTCGGTGGCCACCTACGCGGAAACGCTTGAGGTGCTCAAGGATCCGGTGACGTATTCATCGGTCACCGGTGGTCCGCGGCCGTATGGCGGCACGCTGTTGCAGGACCTGGCGATCGCGGGTCAGGTGCTCAACATGATGGACGATCCGCGGCATTCGCAGATTCGGCGGCTGGTCAGCTCGGGGCTGACGCCGCGGATGATCCGGCTGGTCGAGGACGACCTGCGGACCAGGGCGCGCCGCCTGCTGGACGCGGTGGTGCCCGGCGAGCCGCTCGATTTCCTGGTCGACATCGCCGCCGAATTGCCGATGCAAATGATCTGCATCCTGCTGGGAGTTCCTGAATCCGAGCGGCATTGGCTGTTCGAAGCGATCGAGCCGCAGTTTGACTTCGGCGGCTCACGCAAGGCTGCATTATCGCAGTTGTCGGTCTCCAAAAGAGACGCAGCGGCCGGGTCGCGGATGTATGAGTACGGTCAGCAGTTGATCGCGTCCAAGCGCGAGAACCCGACCGATGACATGTTGTCGGTCGTGGCGAACGCGATGCTGGATGACTCTGACGGACATGACGGATCGGCCCTGTCCGATCTCGAGCTGTACCTGTTCTTCAGTCTGTTGTTCAGCGCCGGCGCGGAGACGACGCGCAACGCGGTCGCGGGCGGCCTGCTGGCATTGGCCCACCATCCGCAGCAGTTGCAGTCGCTGCGCGGTGATCTCGATGCGCTGCCTACGGCCGTCGAGGAGATGGTGCGGTGGACATCGCCGTCGCCCTCCAAGCGCCGCACCGCCACCCGCGACGTGACGCTGGCCGGGCAGTCGATCGAGGCGGGGCAGAAGATACAGATCTGGGAAGGCTCGGCGAATCGCGACGCCTGCGTGTTCGAGAACGCCGACGAATTCGATATCGCCCGAAAGCCGAATCCGCACCTGGGATTCGGTCAGGGAGTGCACTATTGCCTGGGTGCCAATCTGGCCCGGCTGGAGCTTCGGGTGTTGTTCGAAGAGCTGCTGTCTCGGTTCGGCGCAGTGCAAGTTGTCCGGCCGATCGAATGGACCCGCAGCAATCGGCACACCGGCATTCGGCACCTCGTCGTGGAGCTCCGCGAAGAATCGTGACGATCCGGTTCGCTGATGTCGAGCCCTCACCCGATGTGTTCGCCGCGGTGATGGCGACGGGAATCTTGTCAATCGATGCGCACAATCACGGGTACCGGTTGATCAGCGACACGATGGGTGTCATCGCCACAGCCGGGCTGTTATTGCTGGTTGCCCTGGTCGTCGCGAAGGCCGCCAGCCCCGGCGAGGGGTTGCGCTGGGACCTCACCGATCCCGACGTCACTCTGCGACTTATCACTTTCGTCGCCGCCTGCGCAGTGATCGACACTCGCTTGTCATCCAACGTGTGGGTGGCGCGGGTGCTCGGCGTGCTCGGCCTGGCTTCCTGGCTGATACTGATCCTGGTCAGCGCGCGAAATATGTTGGTGCACCGGTGGATAGAGCTGCGTGACCGCGCCCACGGCCCCTGGCAACTGGGCAGCGTGGGAACCTCCGGTTTGGCGATCGTGATCGCCCGGGCGGCCCGACAGACCGGCCATCACTGGTGGCTGGCGGTGGCCGTGGCCGGATGGATCGCGGCGCTGTGCATCTACGGCCTGATGACGTGGTTGACCATGTGGCGTGTCGTCAACGAACGACAGGACCGCGACGGTTTCGAACCCGATACCTGGATCCTGATGGGCGCCATGGCGATTGCGACGCTGGCCGGCGACAACATCCATGCCGTGGCCCCCGCCTGGCTGGGCGGCCCGGTGCGCGCGATCACGATCGTGACCTGGGTGACGGCCACCCTGTGGATACCGCCGCTGATCTACTTTGCGCTGCACCGCATCAGGCGGTACCCCAACATGCTGCGATTCGCCGGTGTGTGGTGGGCCTTTGTGTTTCCGTTGGGCATGTACTCCGCGGCCAGCTTCGCCATGGCACGCGAGATCGATCAGCGATCGCTGTTCACCGTTTCGCTGGTGTTCTTCTGGGATGCGTTAGCCGCGTGGCTCATTGTTGTCGTCGCCGGGCTACTGCTCTTGTCACGGGCGCTGCTGCTGACTCCCGCGAATCGCGATACCGGCCGACCGTAGTTCGAGCGCGGCCAGGGCCGCGATGGTGGCCGGATCCTCACGGCGCCACCCACCGACCGGATCCGCGCTGACGGCGATCAACTTCCTGGGCGCACGATTGGTCAGCGCGCGCAGCGCAAGCAATTGCGCACCGGCCGGGGTTGCGGCCAGTGCGGTCGCCGTCAACTTGCGCCGAAAGAATCGCAGTCGCAGAAACAACCACGGGAGCACCGCGATGAGGATCGGGACCGCAACAACGGCCATCGCGAGGAGCACCGCGAGCCAGCTCGCCGCGCTGTCCAGATCATGGCCCGCCCCGGCGATATCCAGCGCGGCATGGCTGGCGGAGTTGAGCGGCTTGCTGACCGTGTCGCCCACCACCGGAATGTGCTGGGCTCCGTGGCCGGCGGACGCGAGGTCGCCCGCGATCCCGTTCGCGCCGCTCTCGACCTGCCGGCCGGCGTCGGCGATGGTGGCGATCGCGTCGTAGACAGCCAGGCCGACGAGCAGCCAGAGCACCGTCCACACGACGACGGCAAAGTCGCTGAACAGCTGGACAGCCAGCCGCCCGGGCCTGGTGGAGTAGGGCAGAAACCGCGGTGTCATAGCCCCGATCCCAGCACAAAGCCCGTTTGCGGGTGCCCGATAGGCTGACCGGATGCCCGCACTGTCCGACTACCAGCATCTGGCCAGCGGCAAGGTCCGTGAGCTGTATCGCGTCGACGACGAGCACTTGCTGCTCGTCGCCACCGACCGGATCTCGGCGTACGACTTCGTCCTGGACAGCACCATCCCGGACAAGGGTCGCATCCTCACCGCGATGAGCGTCTTCTTCTTCGGACTCGTCGACGCCCCCAACCATTTGGCCGGGCCGCCGGACGATCCACGCATCCCCGACGAGGTCCGGGGCCGCGCGCTGGTGGTGCGCCAGCTGGAAATGCTTCCGGTGGAATGCGTGGCGCGCGGCTACCTGACCGGCTCGGGATTGCTGGACTACCAGGCGACCGGAACGGTCTGCGGTATCACGCTGCCACCGGGACTGGTCGAAGCCAGTAGGTTCGCCGAACCACTGTTCACCCCCGCGACGAAAGCCGCATTGGGCGACCACGACGAAAACATCCCCTTCGCGCGGGTGATCGAGATGGTCGGTGCCGTGCCCGCCAACCAGCTGCGCGGCCGCACATTACAGATCTACGTTCAGGCCGCCGATCACGCGCTCCGGAAAGGAATCATCATCGCGGACACCAAGTTCGAGTTCGGCAGAGACCGCGACGGTAACCTTCTGCTGGCCGACGAGATCTTCACACCGGATTCGTCGCGGTACTGGCCGGCAGACGAGTACCAGGTCGGCGTCGTCCAGAACAGCTTCGACAAACAGTTCGTCCGCAACTGGCTGACCGGCCCCGAGTCCGGCTGGGACCGCAACGGCTCACAACCCCCGCCAGCACTGCCCGAGCACATCATCGGCGCCACCCGTGATCGGTACATCGAAGCCTACGAACGCATTTCCGGCCTGAGCTTCGACGACTGGATCGGTCCCAGCGCATGACCGAAGTGCACGTGGACGGGTCGGTACCCCCCGTCGCCAAGCGGGTGGACAGCCGGCGTGAGCATCACGGCGACGTCTTCATCGACCCGTATGAGTGGCTGCGCGAAAAGGCCAACCCTGAAGTCATTGCCCACCTCGAAGCGGAAAACGCCTACGTGGATCAGATGACCGCCCACCTCGAACCGTTGCGGCAGCGGATTTTCGACGAGATCAAGGCACGCACCAAAGAGACGGATCTGTCGGTACCGACCCGGCAGGGCGAGTGGTGGTATTACGCGCGCACCTACGAAGGCAAGCAATACCGCGTCCAATGCCGCTGTCCGATAAGCGGATCCGACGACTGGGATCCGCCGACCCTGGACGAGAACACCGAGATCCCGGGCGAGCAGATCTTGC
Organism: Mycobacterium sp.; assembly: GCF_036273375.1. Classification (GTDB taxonomy): domain Bacteria; phylum Actinomycetota; class Actinomycetes; order Mycobacteriales; family Mycobacteriaceae; genus Mycobacterium. The sequence continues at coordinate 40,348 of NZ_DASUHS010000134.1, forward strand.
TCGATTCCAACGCCGAAGCCGAGGGCCACGAGTTCTTCTCCCTGGGCGCCGCGACGGTGAGCCTGGATGGGAACCTGCTGGCTTACTCGGTCGACACCCTCGGCGATGAGCGATACACGTTGCGGTTCAAAGACTTACGCACCGGCGAGCTGTACCCCGACGAGATCGCCGATATCGGGGCTGGTGCGACGTGGGCCGCCGACAACCGCACAGTGTATTACCTGACCTTGGATGACGCCCACCGCCCCGACAAAGTGTGGCGGTATCGGGTGGGCTCCGGTGCAGAGTCGGAGCTGGTGTATCACGAAGCGGACGAAAAGTATTGGCTTGGCGTGGGGCTCACCCGCAGCGAGGCCTACGTCTTCATCGCCTCGGGATCCTCGATCACCTCCGAGTATCGCTACGCCGACGCCACCGATCCGCAGGCCCAGTTCACCGTCGTGCTGCCGCGCCGCGAAGGCGTGGAGTACTTGGTCGAGCACGCGGTCATCGGCGGGCAGGACCGGTTCTTGATCCTGCACAACGACGGCGCGGTCAACTTCACCCTCACCGAGGCGCCGGTCAGCGATCCGGCACAGCAGCGCACCCTGATCCCGCATCGTGACGATGTCCGGCTCGATGGAGTGGACGCTTTCGCCGGTCTCCTGGTCGTCAGCTATCGGCGCGAGGCACTGCCCCGGATGCAGCTGTGGCCCATCAACACCGACGGCACATATGCACAGCCCGAAGAGATTTCGTTCGATTCCGAACTGATGACCGCCGGTCCGGCCGGCAACCCCAACTGGGAGGCGCCCAAGCTGCGGATCAGGGCGGGATCGCTGGTCATTCCGGCGCGGGTCTACGACATCGACCTCGCCACCGGTGAACGCACCTTGCTGCGCGAGCAGCCCGTACTCGGCGATTACCGGACCGACGACTACGTGGAACGGCGTGACTGGGCGGTCGCCGACGACGGCACGCGCATCCCGGTGTCTATCGTGCACCGCGCTGATATCGAATTCCCGGCACCCGCCTTGATTTACGGTTACGGCGCTTATGAACTGTGCACCGACCCGAGCTTTTCCATCGCCCGGCTGTCGCTGCTGGACCGTGGCATGGTGTTTGCCATCGCGCACGTTCGTGGCGGCGGTGAGATGGGCCGGCTGTGGTATGAGCACGGCAAGCTCTTGGAGAAGAAGAACACCTTCACCGACTTCGTTGCGGTCGCACGGCATTTGGTGGATGCCGGTTTCACCCGGGCGCGTCAGCTGGTGGCGCTGGGGGGTAGCGCCGGCGGTTTGTTGATGGGGGCGGTGGCCAATCTGGCGCCGGAGCTTTTCGCCGGCATTCTCGCGCAGGTCCCATTCACCGACCCGCTGACCACGATCCTGGATCCCTCTTTGCCGCTGACCGTCACCGAGTGGGATGAATGGGGAAACCCCTTGGCGGACAAGGAAGTTTACTCGTATATGAAGTCCTATTCGCCGTATGAGAATGTCGAGGCCAAGCGGTATCCGGCGATTTTGGCGATGACGTCGCTGAACGATACGAGGGTTTACTACGTGGAGCCGGCCAAGTGGGTTGCGGCGCTGCGCCACGCCAACGGTGACGGTAATCCGGTCCTGTTGAAGACCCAGATGAACGCCGGGCACGGCGGCGTCAGTGGCCGCTACAAGGGCTGGGAGGAAGCCGCCTTCCAATACGCGTGGCTGTTAAGCGCCGCCGACGCCCGGTTGTCGACATAGGCCCCTCCAGGCCGGCCAACGGTCCGCGCGGGAGTTGCCCGGGAGCGGCTGCGCTAGTCGCCGGCCGTTTCGATTGCCGGCTTTTTCGGCAAGAACCACGCCGGAATGAGGGTGCACACCACCAGCACGACGGCAATCACGAATACCGCGGTATAGGCGTGTGAAAGATCGTGCACCACATCGCTCGAAAATCCGGGGGCGAGCGACTCCCGGGGTATTGCGGACTGGTCGACCGGCACCCCGTCGACGACCGCCCTCTGATGCAGGGCGGCAAGCTTGTTTGCTGCGACGATGTTGGGGCTCCGATTGAACTGGTTCGTCAGGATCATCGACATCAGCGCGGTTCCGACCGAGCCGCCCACCTGGTGGCTGACGCTCATCAGCGTCGTTCCCCGGGCGATCTGATGGGGTGCCAGCGCTTGCACCGAGGCGACCGACAGCGGCATCATCGTGCAGCCCATGCCCAGGCCCATGATCGCCAGCCCGACCAGCAGCGTGGGTAGATAGTGGGCCTGAGTGGCCGCCCCGAAGGCGAAGGTGCCCAGGCCGGCGGTGATCAGCGCGATCCCGACCAGCACGATCTTGCCCGGGCCCTGCCTGTCCACCAGCGGTCCGGTCAGGCGCATGGTCAGCATGGCGCCCAGCCCCTGAGGGATCATGTGCACGCCCGCCTGCATCGGCGTTTGGTGCAGCACCTGCTGGAAATAGCTTGGAAGCAGCAGGCCGGCGCCGAAGAATGCGCCGGCGAAGACCAGCATCGTCACGTTGGCGTGCGTGAGCACCGGATTGCGGAATAGCCGCAGATCAATCAGGGGATGGTCGGCGTGATGCCACGCGTGCGCGACGAAGCCCCCGATCAATGCCAGTCCAATCGCCGCCGGTATCACCACGTGGCGGTCGGCCACGGTGCCGCGGCCCGGGATGGAGGACACCGCGAACAAAAATGTCGCCAGGCCCGGCGAGAGCAGCAGCACGCCGATGGCGTCGAAGGTCTCCGACCGCGCCGGGTGATCCCGCGGGAAGATGATGGCGGCGAGCGCGATGGTGAGAAACCCGATCGGCACATTGATCAGGAATATCCACCGCCAGCTCGAGGTGTCGATCAGCCAGCCACCCAGGATCGGCCCGCCGATCGGGGCGAGCAGCATCGGGATGCTCAGGATCGACATCAGGCGCCCAAGCCTTCCCGGGCCCGCTTCGCGAGTCATGATCATGAAACTTAACGGCAGCAGCATGCCACCGCCGAATCCCTGGACCACGCGAAAGACGATGAGCTGCAAGATGTTTGCGGCAATCGCACACAGTAGCGAGCCCAGCATGAAGGCCACCACGGAACCCATGAAGAGCCGTTTGGTGCCGAACCGGTCGGCCGCCCAGCCGGTTATCGGGATCACGGTCGCCAAGGCGAGCGTATAGCCCGTCATAGTCCAGGCCACCACGGCCTGCGAGGACGCGAATTGGTCGATGAAGGTGCGTTGCGCGACGCTGACGACCGTGATGTCGAGGATCGCCATCACCGTGGCCAAGATGCACACACCGGAGATCCGCAACAGCGCGGCATCGAGTTTGTCGGGGTATTCCCGTTCCTCGACGCCCGGCTGTCCGGTGGGGGCGTGGGGCAGCGGCGTTTTGGCCGCTGCGTACGAGGCCTCGTCCATGGCGTTGCTTAGCATATCGAACTGATCGCATCGGCTGACGCTCGCGGCGGCTGTGGTCTGGGCAGGTCCGGCGGCGCCGAAATCTTAATGCCCGGGCGAGTGCGTATACGCCTGCTGTCTGCGTGTCCTTCACCATTTCGATACTTGGGATCGGCAAACTGCTGGTGTGTCTGGAAAATTGATCGTCTCGGTCTCGGGGATTGGCGAACGCACGCTGCCCGATGTCGAGACGTTCTGCGCGCAAATGGACGCCCGCAAGGTACCGGTGTCGTTACTCGTGGCTCCCCGCCTGTCCGGTGACTACCGGCTCGACCACGACCCGGGAACCGTCGAGTGGCTGACCAACCGTCGCGCCGGCGGTGACGCCATCGTGCTGCACGGCTATGACGACGCGGCCACCAAGAAGCGTCGCGGCGAATTCGCGATCCTGCGGGCGCATGAGGCCAACCTGCGATTGATGGCCGCCGACCGGGTGCTCGAGCACCTCGGGCTGCGTACCCGCCTGTTCGCGGCGCCCGGCTGGGTGGTGTCGCCCGGGGTTGTCAAAGCATTGCCGGACAACGGATTCCGCTTACTGGCAGATCTGCATGGGATCAGCGACCTGGTTCGTCACACCACCGTCCGCGCACGCGTCCTCGGCATCGGCGAGGGCTTCCTCACCGAGCCCTGGTGGTGCCGGATGGTGGTGCTGTCCGCCGAGCGGATCGCTCGGCGCGGCGGCGTCGTGCGGGTTGCGGTCGCGGCTCGCCACCTGCGCAAACCCGGGCCGCTGCAGGCCATGGTGGACGCGGTCGACTTGGCGTTGATGCACGGCTGTGCACCCAGCGTGTACCGCTGGCAGCCGGCCAATGCGGTGCTCAACGCCGCCTGACGAAGCGACTGTCTGACCTGCTCATCGGGGCACTACCCTGGTCCGACATGAGCGATTCTTCGGTTGCGGGGTTCGACGCTGACGCCATCGTCGTCGGGGCGGGCCTGGCCGGCTTGGTCGCCGCCTGCGAACTGGTGGATCGCGGCTTGCGGGTGCTCATCCTCGATCAGGAGAACAGCGCCAATCTGGGCGGGCAGGCCTTCTGGTCCTTCGGCGGCCTGTTCTTGGTCGACAGCCCCGAGCAGCGCCGGCTGGGTATCCGCGACAGCCATGAACTCGCGTTGCAGGATTGGCTCGGTACGGCGGCATTCGATCGTCCCGAGGACTACTGGCCACGCCAATGGGCACATGCCTATGTCGATTTCGCCGCCGGGGAGAAGCGCAGTTGGCTGCGGTCGCGGGGGCTCAAGCTTTTCCCGCTGGTGGGCTGGGCCGAGCGCGGCGGGTATGGCGCACAGGGGCATGGCAACTCGGTTCCCCGCTTCCACATCACCTGGGGTACCGGGCCAGCGCTGGTCGAGATTTTCGCTCGTCAACTGCGCGACCGCTCGTCGGTGCGCTTTGCGCACCGCCACCAGGTCGATGAGTTGATCGTCGAGGGCGAGGCGGTGACCGGCGTCCGGGGCACGGTGCTGGAGCCGACGGCCACGCCGAGAGGAGTCGCGTCATCACGGAAACCGATAGGGCAGTTTGAATTTCGTGCCGACGCGGTGATTGTGACGAGCGGCGGCATCGGCGCCAATCACGAATTGGTGCGAAAGAACTGGCCCAAGCGCATGGGCCGCGTCCCCGAGCAACTCCTGAGCGGGGTGCCGGCCCATGTCGACGGCCGGATGATCGCCATCTCGCAGCGGGCCGGCGCGCGGGTGATCAACCCCGACCGAATGTGGCACTACACCGAGGGCATCACCAACTATGACCCGATCTGGCCGCTGCACGGGATCCGGATCATTCCGGGTCCGTCGTCGCTGTGGCTGGATGCGAGTGGCAAGCGGTTGCCGGTCCCGCTCTACCCCGGCTTCGATACGCTGGGCACTCTGGAGTACATCACCAAGTCAGGGTTCGACTACACCTGGTTCGTGTTGAACGCCAAGATTATTGAGAAAGAGTTCGCGCTCTCCGGGCAGGAGCAGAATCCGGACCTGACCGGACAGAGCATCCGCGAGCTGCTGCGAAACCGGGCGCGTTCCGGGCCGCCGGGTCCGGTGCAGGCGTTTGTCGATCGGGGTGTGGACTTTGTCAGCGCGAACTCGTTACGCGACTTGGTGACCGCGATGAACAAGCTGCCCGATGTGCAGCCGCTGGACTACGCCACGGTGGAGGCCGAGGTCACCGCGCGGGATCGGGAGGTGGCCAACAAGTTCAGCAAGGACGGACAGATCACGGCGATCCATGCCGCCCGAAACTATCTGGGCGATCGGCTGGGCCGGGTGGTGGCGCCGCACCGGCTGACCGATCCGAAGGCGGGACCGATGATCGCGGTCAAGCTGCATATCCTGACCCGAAAAACGTTGGGCGGCATCGAAACCGACCTCGCCTCGCGGGTGTTGAAGGCCGACGGCACGCCGCTGACCGGTCTGTATGCCGCCGGCGAGGTGGCCGGGTTCGGTGGCGGCGGCGTGCACGGCTACCGCGCCCTGGAGGGTACATTTTTGGGCGGCTGCATCTTCTCCGGTCGCGCCGCCGGACGTGGCGCCGCCGACGACATCACATAGCCCGGCGGGGCGTGCCCCCGCTTGCTTTCGAGCGTCACGCCAGCGTGACCGCGGAACGCGAGCGTTACGCCAGCGTGACGGCGGCTAGAACGTGACGGCGTCTTCTTCGGGCAGCACCTGGAAGTCGGTGGTGGTCATCTCGGTGAGCCGTCCGTAGTAGATCCCCCGCGCATCCGGGGCGATGATTCCCTGGTGAATGGGAACGGCACGCTCTGGAGCCACCGCACGCAGGTAATCGACCGCCTCGGATACCTTCATCCAGGGTGCGGCCGCCGGCGTGGCCAACACGTCCACCGGCTCGTCGGGCACAAAGAGCGCGTCACCGGGATGCATTAATCGGGCGCGGTGGTCGGCATCGCCCACCAGAAACGAAATGTTCTCTATCACAGGGATTTCCGGGTGAATGACCGCATGTTTGCCGCCGACGGCGCGAACGGTCAGTTCGCCGATGTGCAGCTCGTCGCCGACATGGACCTCGCGGCAGGGCGCGCCCAGTTGCGCACTGGTCTGCGGGTCCGCGTAGAGCGCCGCATCCGGGTTACCCTCGAGCAATGCGGGCAGCCGTTTGGCGTCGACATGGTCGGGGTGCTGATGGGTGATCAAGATGGCGGTCAGGCCGGTGATTCCCTCGAAACCGTGCGCGAAGTTACCAGGATCAAAGAGCACGCGGGTGTGGTCGAACTCGGCAAGTAGGCACGAATGCCCGAAATGCGTCAGTTGCATATCTACGATTGTGCCTTGATGGACAAGCTGCCGATACGCATGATCCTGGCCACGATGCTGGTCGCCGGCAGTTTTGCAGTTGCTCTAATCGTCGTCATTCCTGCACACGCAGAGCCGGAGACTTGCCCGGGCCTGTGCGATCGGATCCCCAACACGGCGTGGATCGATCAGCATGCCGTGCCGCTGGACGCCCTGTACCACTGGCCCGCGCTCGCCGGTTTGGCCGTGCAGACGACCGGTTCGGTCCCCGGCCCGCGGTTCCGGTTCGAGGAGTTGTGCGCCGCGCCGGCGATACCCCAGGATCCCCGCGACTCGGCCGTCGCGGCTCGCTCGACGGTTCAGCATCCCGACGGGCAGTGGCAACTGCAGGCCCAGATCCTGCACTGGCGGGGTGACACCGCCCGCGGCGGGACGGTCGCGACCACGGTTTTCAATAATGCCGTCGCCGCTTTGCGAGCCTGCCAGCAGCGCGCACCGCTGGAGTCACCGTCGCTGACCAGCGACGAAGCGAATCGGATGGCCGCCGTGATCAGCGGCCCGGTGGTGATGCACACCTATCTGTTCGCCCAACCGGCCAGCAGCACGATCAGCGAGGTCACGCTCTGGTCGACAGCGCCGCCGCAGGCGGCCTGGCCGGCGATGGCGGACGATCCGGTGCTCAATGCCATGAGCGCACCCCTGTGCGAGGCCTACATTGCCTCGTGCCCGTGAGCCCGAGCTGCGCTTTCGCCGGTAGAGTGGCGCCGGAACGCCAACTGAGGAGGAGCGCCGGTGGCCCGGGTGATCGTAAGCGTGATGCCCAAAGCGGAGATTCTCGACCCGCAAGGTCAAGCGATTGTGGGCGCGCTGGGTCGCCTCGGACATCCGGGAATCTCAGAAGTGCGGCAAGGCAAGCGATTTGAGCTCGAAGTGGACGACAGTGTCGACGATTCGGCGCTCGCCGAGATCGCGGAATCGCTGTTGGCTAACACCGTGATCGAAGACTGGACGATCAGCCGGGAGAAGCAGTGACGGCACGCATCGGGATCATCACCTTTCCCGGCACGCTCGACGACGTGGACGCCGCCCGCGCGGCGCGGCGTGTCGGTGCCCAGGCGGTCAACCTGTGGCATGCCGACGCCGATCTGAAGAGCGTGGACGCCGTGGTGGTGCCCGGCGGGTTCTCCTATGGCGACTACCTGCGGGCCGGTGCGATCGCCAGGTTCGCCCCAGTGATGACCGAGGTGGTGGAGGCCGCACGGCGTGGCATGCCGGTGTTGGGCATTTGCAACGGTTTTCAGGTGCTCTGCGAGGCCGGACTGTTGCCCGGGGCGCTGACCCGCAATGTGGGTCTGCACTTCATCTGCCGCGACGTGTGGCTGCGGGTGGCCTCGACGTCGACGGCCTGGACGTCGCGTTTCGAGCCCGACGCCGACCTGCTGGTCCCGCTGAAATCGGGAGAGGGACGTTACGTGGCGCCTGCCGAGGTGATCGAGGAGCTCGAGGGCGAGGGGCGGGTGGTGTTCCGATACCACGAGAACACCAATGGCTCGCTGCATGACATCGCTGGGGTCAGTTCGGCCGACGGCCGCGTGGTGGGTTTGATGCCGCATCCCGAGCATGCCATCGAGGCGCTGACCGGGCCGTCCGATGACGGCCTGGGCCTGTTCTATTCGGTGCTGGACGGCGTGCTCGCCGGCTGAGCGGAAACGCCTGCGGCATCCCGTAATTCGGCGAAGGACGCGCCGATGGCGTCCGTCGCCTCGTGCGGGTCGTTGAAGGTCCGGTCGTCGGTGAGCACCGCGACGCCGAGTCGGTCCACGTAGCTCCACACCGTGATGTTGACCGGGGCGCCGGGCGACAGCACGCCGGTGGAATAGATCTCGCTGACGGCCGCGCCGCCGAAGTGGCCCCGCGCGCGGGGCCCCACCACGCTGGACACCGCGACGTTCATCAGCTTGTTCGGCGCGTCGCGCAGGCCCAGCCACCGGAATGCGGCGGGGGCGAATGCGCTCGGAAGGTAGGCCATCATTTTCCCGTAGAGCTCGGGGCCCAGGACTTCGTGGTCCTCCTTGGCGATCTTGGTGGCCAGGGCGACCAGTCGGGCCCGCTCAATCGGGTCGTCGACATGGACCGGCAGTGAGACCATCAGCCCGCTGATCTCGTTGCCGGTGATGCGGTCCGACTTGTCGGTGGCCGTCGGCACCGAGGCAATGATCGGGCGTTCGGCCGCACCGTCATAAGCCAGCAACAACGTTCGCAATCCGCCGGTTGCCATGGCCAGCACCACGTCGTTCACCGTGACGCCCAACGCCTTTGCCGTCGCTTTCACCTCCGGCAGCGACAACGACGTGCTGGCGAACCAGCGCCGCGGCGAGACGAGATGGTTGAGGAAGGTCGGCGGCGCGTCGAACGCGTCGGCCAGGTCGGGGTGATCCCCGCGCTCCCGGGACCGGCGGCGCACCCGCATCATTCCGACGGCCGCGTCCTTGAGCAGCCCGGGCAGTGCGCCGATCTGCCGGACGTGGTCGCGGGCCGCCCCGCGCAGCAGGTCGGTGTTGGACGTGGTGACGCCGGCTTCGTCGTTGTCGCGCTCGTTGGCGAGCCCGTCGCGCAGATCCATCGCGCGGGCCAGCAGGTTGACTGATGCGACGCCGTCGGCCAGCGCATGGTGAATCTTGCCGATCAAGGCGAATCGTCCACCGGCCAGTCCCTCGGCGAAATGAAACTCCCACAGCGGCCGACTGCGGTCCAGGGGAGTGGACGCCACCTCGCCGATCACCTGATCGAGCTCGCGCCGACCGCCCGGTGCGGGCACCTGCACCCGCCGCAGGTGATAGTTCAGGTCGACGTCGCAATTCTCCTGCCACATGGGATGATGCAAATGCCAGGGAATGTCAACGAGCTTGTAGCGCAACGGTTCTAGTAGATGGAGCCGACGACGCACGTGGCGGCAGAAGTCCTCGAAACCGAATTCTCCGTCGAAGTCGGCGGGGTCGATCACGGCCACCTTCAGCGTGTGCGTGTGTAGGTTGGGCGTTTCGCTGTAGAGCAGCATCGCGTCCATGCCATTGAGTCTTTTCACACGCCACCCCCAGCGGCCCCAGACACCGTCAGCCCAGGATCGGGAAGCGGCGCTGATCGGCGAGCCGCGTGAGCGCGGCTTCCATGACGGCGCGTACGTGGGCGTCGACCTCGTCGATGTCGGGGTCGTTGCCGAATTGCGCGGTGATGTCGATCGGCTCGAGAACCTCAGTGACGACCTTTGCCGGCAGGGGCACGTTGGGGGGGAAGACCACGCTCAGGCCGAACGGGAAGCCGAAGGTGACCGGCAAGATGTCCACGCGCGCCTTGGTGAGCCCCAACTTTCGGGCCAGCCAGTTGCCCCGGGTCAGGAACAGCTGGGTCTCCTGGGCTCCGATGGACACGGTCGGCACGATCGGCACCCCAGCTTCGATGGCGGTCCGCACGTAGCCGGTGCGGCCATTGAAGTCGATGGTGTTCGCACTGAAGGTCGGCCGGTAGGAGTCGTAGTCGCCGCCGGGGAACACCAGCACCACCGCGCCGGAGTGCAGGGCGGTGGCGGCGTTTTCGCGGCTGGCCTCGATGACCCCGAGGCGGCGCAACCAGCCGTCCAAAGGCCCCATGAACAGCCCGTAGTGGCCCAGTGTGTAAACGGGGCGGTCGTAGCCGAACCTGTCGTAGAAGGCCGGGGAGAAGACCAGCACGTCCGGGGTCAGCATGCCGCCCGAGTGGTTGGAGACCACCAGAACTCCGCCCGAGGACGGGACGTTGTCAATGTTTCGCACCTCGGCCCGGTAGTACCGCTTGATGGCCGGTCCGAGCACCTTTGCCACCTGTTCGGTAAAAGCCGGATCCCATTTGGCGGTTTCGTGATTGTCCGCCGCGTCAACACCGTTGCCCTTCATGGCTCCCCGCTGTCTGTTCCTGCTCTTCACTAGTTGTTGCCGGTGTGACGCCAGTCTCAAACCTGAGACTCCGATTGACATATGCTACTCTCCGTTTAGGAGAATGTCATATCCGTTTGCTGGAAGGCGAACAGCTGATGGGGGAGCATGTCCGAAAAGGTCTTGGTAACAGGAGGTTTCGGGCTCGTCGGCTCGCAGACGGTGCGCCGCCTGGTGGCCGACGGCCACCGCGTCGTCGCGACCGACCTGGGCACTGCCGCCCAGCGCAAAGCCGCGAAAGCGCTGCCGGCCGGCGCCGAGCCGCACTGGGCGGATCTGACCGATCCGGGTCAGGTTGATCAGCTACTCGCCGAGACGTCGCCCACCGCCATCGTTCACCTGGCCGCGGTGATTCCACCGGTGATCTATCGGCAGCCGGCGCTGGGACGCCGGGTCAATGTCGACGCGACGGTGACCTTGCTGCGCGCGGTGCAGTCGAGGCGCCAGCCGGTGCGGTTCATTCTGGCGTCGAGCAACGCCGTGTATGGCGCGCGCAACCCGCACCGGCATCACGAGCTGTTACGACCGGACTCCGCGACGAACCCGGCCGACCTCTACGGCGCTCACAAGTCCGAAGCGGAACAGCACCTGCGAGCATCGAATCTCGAGTGGGTCATCTTGCGTCTGGCCGGGGTGATCAGTGTCGAACCGGAGGCCATGCCGTTCAGCGTCGATGCGTTGTTCTTCGAAAGCGCCCTGCCGGCCGATGGCCGCATTCACACCGTCGATGTCCGTGATGTCGCGCGCGCGTTCGCCGCAGCGGTCACGGCCGACGTCGCCGGTGAGACGCTGCTGATCGCCGGTGACGAGTCGCACCTGCTGCGGCAGGGGGAGGTCGGTAAGGCGCTGGCCGCCGCACGCGGTCTGGTCGATGTGTTGCCCGGCGGCCGGCCGGGCGATCCGGACAGCGACGACGATTGGTTTGTCACGGACTGGATGGATACGGTTCGCGCCCAGCAGGCTCTGGAATTCCAGCGGCACTCGTGGCCGGACATGCTCACCGAGATGCGAGCCGCCGCGGGGTGGCGGCGTTACCCGATGCGGCTGATCTCGCCGCTGGCGCGACGGTTCCTCAAACGCCGTGCAGCTTACCGGGATACGCCCGGACGCTACGCCGACCCGTGGGGCGCGATCCGGGCCAGATTGGGTGACCCGCGCCCGGATGCTCCGCCTGGTAGTTAGCCCGCCCGTAGTTCAGCCGGCGTCGCGCAGCAACGGCCGTTCGATGGGCGGCAATTCGATCAGGGGGTTCAGCTCCTCGAAGAGCTCGGTGGCGTCCGCGATGGTCTGGTCGACGAAGGAAGCGAAATCGTTGAAGGAGACGTCGTTTCGGATCCATTGCGACTTGCGGGCCACCACGCCGATGCGCTGCGGATCCGACGAACCGTGCACGATCGCGGTGACCTGGCGGTCAAGACGGTTCCATCGGTCGCAGAAGTACGTCACCCAGGGGCGATCGACCGCCGGGAAATAGCACCCAGGGCTGACGCGGATGATCAACACGTCGTCGTGCGCGGGAGAGATCTCGAAGTGAACATGCAGGCGCCGCGGAGCGTTGGTGACAAAGAAGTATTCGCCGTCGTGGTGGCCGCGAAAAAATCGTCGCCCGCGGGTGCGCAGGTAACGTTCGACCAGGTTCGCGCACAGCTGCTCATTCGTCATGAGTTCGATGGTGCGGCCTGTGACTATGGGAATGCTAGGAGCCAAGCCAAGCGGCACCGAAGAATCGGTTGAGAATTTGCTGAGTGAGCGGGCGGATTACTCTGGCAGCGAATGGTTTTCGCGCATGAATAGCCCGGATGATGTTCGCGCCCATCTCGCCGCGTGCGGAGTGGAGGTGATCTCCGGACCGGTCACCACGGTGGGGGCGCTGGGTGAGATGACGTCGCACTACTGCCGTGACGTCGACGGCAACCTGATCGAGATCGCCGTTTACCGAGGGTCGGTCAGCGGATACAGGGCCGGGAGATTGACCACGATGGCTTCCTGGCTGCTGCGTGCGATCACCACCTCGGCGGTGGTGTTGGGGTCGGGATTTTCCTCCCGGTGTGGCAGGTACGGCGGAATGAACACATAGTCGCCGGGTGCCGCGGCGATGCGGACCTCTCCGGTGCCGTCATGAAAGACGAATTCCGGGTTGCCGCTTCGCACATAGATGGCGGTCTCGGAGTCACCGTGATGGTGGTTGTCCGAAGCCGATTGCGGCGACGCGTGCGTCTCGCCCATCCAGAGCTTCTCCGCGCCGACCGAGCTGCCGGACAGGGCGGCGAAGCGTCGTAGCCCCTCCGACTGCGCGGTGTCGGAGCTGATCTCGGACGCCTTGATGTGGCGTACCCGGTTGCGCGTGACCGGCGCCGTGTCGTCGAAGTCTGGATGGAATCCGTCTGCGGTGGCCATCGGTCAATTATCGTCCGAGGCGTCCCGATACGCCTCGAGCAGTCTGAGCCACAACTCGCTGATGGTGGGGAAGCACGGCACGGCGTGCCACAACCGGTCGACGGGCACCTGGCCGGCGACGGCGATGGTGGCCGAGTGCAGCAGCTCGGTCACGCCCGGGCCCACCATGGTGACACCGAGCAGGTGGCCGCGATCGACGTCGACCACCATCCGCGCGCGGCCCGTGTAGCCGTCCGCATAAAGCTTGGCCCCCATCACCACATCGCCGATTTCGATGTCGACCGTGCGGACCCGGTGTCCGGCTTTGTCGGCTTGCTGCGCCGTCAGTCCGACGGCGGCGGCTTCGGGGTCGGTGAAGAAGGCCTGCGGCACCGCATGATGGTCGGCGGTCGTCGCATGCGCGCCCCACGGTTTGGTGTCCAACGGCTTCCCCGCAGCGCGGGCGCCGATGGCCGCACCGGCAATGCGGCCCTGATACTTGCCCTGGTGGGTGAGCAGGGCCCGGTGATTGACGTCGCCCGCCGCATAGAGCCAGCCGCCCTCGACGGCGCCGTGCACCAGGCAGGTGTCGTCCACATCGAGCCAGCTGCCCGGCCTCAATCCCACTGTCTCCAAACCGATGTCGTCGGTCAGCGGTGCGCGGCCGGTGGCGAAGAGCACCTCGTTGACCCGCAACTCGGTGCCGTCGTCCAAGTCGAGGACAACGTGGGAATCGTCCGGTCGGCGCAGCGCGCGAACCGATACCCCCACCCGCACGTCGACGCCGCCCTCGGTGAGCCCGCGCCCGATCAACTCGCCCACAAAGGGCTCCATCCGCGGCAGCAGTCCCGGGCCGCGCACCAACAGCGTCACCTGGGAGCCCAACCCCTGCCATGCCGTAGCCATTTCGACACCCACCCCCCCGGCGCCCACGACGGCCAGCCGCTTTGGGACCGCGCTGCTATCGGTGGCCCGCCGATTGGTCCATGGCCTCGCCTCTGCGAGGCCGGGCAAATCGGGCAATGCTGAGCGGCTCCCGGTGCAGATGACCACCGCATGCCGTGCCGTCAGCGCCAGCCGCTCGCCGGTGCCGTCGGTGACGACGACGCGGCGCGGGCCGTCCAACCGCCCGTGCCCCCGCACCAGGGTCGCGCCGATACCGCTCACCCAATCGGCCTGGCCACTGTCGTCCCAGTCGCTCACGTAGCGGTTGCGGCGGCCGAACACGCCGTCGGTGTTCAGGGACCCGGTGACCGCCTCCCGCGCGCCGTCGATCCTGCGCGCGTCGGAAAGCGCAATGACGGGCCGCAGCAACGCTTTACTGGGCACGCATGCCCAATAGGAGCATTCACCGCCGACGAGTTCTCGCTCGACCAGAGCAACACGCAGTCCCGCGGCCCGCGCGCGTTCGGCGGCGTTCTGGCCGATCGGGCCGGCGCCGAGCACCACGACGTCGAAGTCTCCTCCGCCAGCTGCTGCCATGGTCGACGATCCTTTCGCTTGGTGGCCGCGGCGCCGAGTGCACCTCTCAGCAGTCAGCGGATCCGTTGATGAGTTGATTGGCGAGCTGGCGCAGATCATTGACGACGATATTCGGCTGCGGCAGACCGTCCACCGGCAGCGGTGCGTTGCCACTCCGGGTGATCAAAGCCCCACCAAAGCCGACCTTCTGCGCACCGATGGTGTCCCACACATGTGCGGCCGCCAGCGGGCCTTGCTGCCATGCCAGACCCATGTGAAGCCCGTCCTTCCTGAAATCCGTTCGCGCAGTGACATTTCGCGCCGGCACTACTCCATCACGACGACAAGCTTTCCTGCGGCTTCACCCGCCTCGGCGACACGATGCGCTTCGCGGATGTCGTCGAACGAAAAGATCCGCGCCGGGGCCGCGTCGAGTTTGCCGTCGGCTATCTGCCGGGCGATCTCCCCGAACGGCACATCCGATACCGGGAATCCGGGATCTCCGAACACGGGGCTGGCGAAGAAACTGAAGCTCACGCCGCTGGCCATTCGCGCGAGTGGATTGAAATCGCCGATGGGTGCCAGACCACCCAGCCATCCGGCGAGGCAGGCGGTGCCGCCGCGGCGCAGCATGTCCAGGGAGTCGAGGATGGTGCTGTTGCCGACGAGGTCGAGGACGGCGTCGATACGGTTGGCTTCCGCGATGTGGGCGGCAAGGTCACCGCGTTCCACCTCCACACGGGTCGCGCCCAGCTCTTCGAGCATGCCGAAGCGTTCACGGCTGCGTGCCGTGGCAATGACATTCGCGCCGGTGATCACAGCCATCTTCAGTGCGGCCTGACCCAAAGCCGAAGTCGCCCCACGGATCACCAATGTTTGTCCCGCGGTCAGATTCAGGTTGCGGTACAGGCAGGTCCACGCCGTCGCATAGGTTTCCGGCAGCGCCGCCAGCTGCGACCACGGCAGGTCGGATTCGACGAGTGCCACATTAGCCGCGCGCACTCGAGTGTATTCGGCGTAGCTACCGTTGATGGTGCGCCCAAGACCGCCCATCAGCGCCACGACCTTGGCCCCGACCGGGAACTCGCGTCCCGGACACGAGTCGACGATGCCGACGCATTCGATTCCGCTGACCTCGGCCGCCTCCGCCCATTCCCCGCGACGCATATGGATCTCGGCGTGGTTGATGCCGAAACCCTTTACCGCGATGACGACTTCGCCGTCCTTGGGCAGCGGCTTGGGGATGTCGGTGTAGACCAGGCTGTCCAGGCCGCCGAACTTTTCCAAGATGATCGCCCGCATGGTTTGTCCACCGGGTTGCTCGCGTACGACTGCCGGCGCGGTTGGCAGCTCAGGTGACTCGAGCATGGACATCGACTGCCTCTTTCACAATCGTTGGCCGGCGACGACACCAGGTGGCGCGGCCACTAATAATGGGCCAGCTGACCCATTATTATGTTCGACCGTACCCGCGATGTCCAGCGGATGCCACCGCTCAAGATTTGCGCTGACCGCGAGACGACGCGGATCGACCCTTGCGCGGCGGGGGCTGGGCCGCAAAGGAGCGGACGTAGTCGACAGCGGCGTTGACGGCGGTCCGCAGCGGTTGCGGATCACCGGTGACGTGGGTGAGCATCGCACCGCCCTGGTGTGCGACGACCAGCGATACGGCCAGATGTTGCGAGTCGGCTTCCGGACGCAGGTCGCCCCGATCGCGCATCGACTCGATGCCGGCCCGAAACAGTCCAATCCATTGGTCATATCCCGCGGAAAGGTCACGGTGTATTTCGGTATCGGCCTCGATCAGCTCACCGGCCAAGGACCCATAGACACAGCCCCCAACCCGGTATACGGCGTCGATGTCGGAGACGCAGGCATCGGCCCACGCCTGCAGGGCATCGAGGCTGTCGAGTCCGGCGAGCTGCGGTCGCGTGTGAAAGTTCTGCACGTCAGTGCGGCGCGCATCGACGACATGGCGGGTCAGGTCGCGTTTATCCCTGAAATAGTGCGAGATTTGCGATCCCCCCACTCCGGCCGCGCGCCGCACCGTGTCGATGCTGGTGTTGGCGACGCCATGCTCGAACATCAGCCGGGCGGCGACCTCGATGATGCGCGCACGCGTTGCGAGTCCCTTGCGAGTGAACCGCGATGGGGGGTTTCCAGTCACGATGTCGCCTTTGCCGCGGAGGTCAGCCGGCTTTTCATGCCGGGCGACGCTCCCGCGTCCGGCGCGGTGGACGGGGTGCTCGTTCGGCGCTGTCGTTGGCGAACAGGCGTAGGTGGTTCACCGCGAAACGAATCGCATCGGCGTGCGGCCACGCCTGTTGATAGGTGAACGTCAACACGCCACCTCCTTGATGCGCGGTGATGATCACCATTGCGAGCTGCCGCGGATCGGCATGGCGAACCAACAGCCCGTCGTCTTTCATTCGCGCAATTGCGTGCTCCAACAACTCGATCCACTGCCGGTAACCGGCGGCCAACGAATCACGCGTGGCGTCGTCCGACTTCGCCAGCTGGGCGGCGAGGGCGTGATAGGTGGGGGTGCCGAAATATCCGATGCGCCGCAGGTAGCGCATGTTGAGGTCGATCCATCGCTCGAAATCGTCAAACGAAGCCAGGCCCCGAAGCGCGGGCTGGCGGTGAAAGTCCAAGACCACGCCGATCTGGCGCCGGATCACCGCACGTATCAGCGCCGCCTTGTCGGCGAAATAGTGGGCAAGCTGTGAGCCGCTGACCGAAGCCGCCCGACGCACGTTGTCCATGTTGGCCGCGGAAAGACCCTCGGTGACGATCAGCCGGGCGGCGGCCTGCACGATCCGGTCGCGGGTGGCACGCCCCTTGGCGGTCAACCGTTGTTCGTCAAGAACATCGGGATGGGCCATCGCGTCAGGCTAACCCGGCAGCGCCCCCATTTATGGGATCTCCAGCCCATACATCGCTCAGGCGTTAACTCGATTGGCGAGAAAGTTCCGGATCAGCTGGGCGACGTCGTCGCACGCGGACTCCAACAGAAAGTGGCCACCGTCGAGCAGGTGGATTTCGGCGTCCGGGAGGTCGTCGGCGAACGCCTCGGCGCCGGCCGGCCCGAAGATCTCGTCGCCGCGGCCCCACACCGCGAGCAACGGCACCCGGCTGTCACGGAAGTATTCGTGCAAGCGTGGATACATGGGCGAATTGGTGGCGTAATCGCGAAACAGCTTCAGCTGCACCAGATCGTTCCCGGGTCGGGAAATCAGCGCGTAGTCGTGATACCACGACCCGGGATCGACCAACGTCTCGTCGGCCACACCGGTCAGGTACTGCCAACGGGTCGCATCCAGGGTGAGGAACTGCCGCACCGGCGCCTCGGTGTCCGCGGTCTGCTCCTGTTGGTACGCCTGTACAACCTTCCAGAAGCTCTCGACGAAACCCGCGTCATAACCATTGCCGTTCTGGCTGATGATCGCGGTGATCGCGGATGGGTCGCGCAGTGCGAGTCGCCAGCCGATCGGCGCGCCGTAGTCCTGGACATACATGGCGTACCGGTCGACGCCCAGGGTTCGCAGCAGACCCGCCGTGAGGTTGGTCAGCGCGTCGAACGTGTAGTTGAACTCGTCGACCGGTGGGGCGGCGGACAGCCCGAAGCCCAGGTGATCCGGCGCGATCACGTGGTAACGGTCGGCGAGGGCCGGGATCAGATGGCGGAACATGTAAGAGCTCGTGGGAAACCCGTGCAGAAGAATTACCGCCGGAGCGGCCGGATCGCCGGCCGCGCGGTAGAAGAGCCGATGGCCGTCGACGGTGGCGTATCGATGATGAACAGCAGGCATGACATCCCTCCTGAATCAACGTGATTCACCGGCGAGCGCCGCAGCGGCGTCCGACGGAGAAATCGCGAAACCCAATCCAGATTTATGGGTTAGATGACCCATTATGCACCAAGCCTGCCCTCGATGACAGTCCCGGAAGTCGGATATGTTGCCGAGCGCATCCGGGTGCCATATTGTGGGCCATCCATCCCAGTTGGGGCTCGGCGCAACGGCGAGCTGGTTCGAGGTGACACAAGTCCGGTCATCCTGTTCTCCGCCGGAATCGGGGCGACACCGGTGCTGGCGATGCTGCATGCCCTGTCCGCCGCCGGGAGTCGGCGCGACATCTGGTGGCTGCACACCACCCGCAACCGGGAAACCCAAGCCTTCACAGAAGAAGTCACGACACTCATCGAATCGTTTCCGCACGCCAGGCAGCAGGTCTTCTACACCGAAACGCAGGGCCGCCTGCGCCGAGAGTCCATCGCGAAATTGGGCCTGCCCACCGACGCCACCGTTTACCTATGCGGTCCAACGCAATTCATGACAGACATGAGCGACGCCTTGGCCGGTATGGGATTCGACCCGACCCGCAGCCAGCTGTTCGGCGCGCTGCCCGCGATCAACCCGGGCGTTGTCGAGACGGGGGAGCGCAAGCCGCCCCATCCACCGGTCGGACCGCCGGGTATCGGACCGGCGATCACCTTCACGCGCAGCGAATTAACGGTCAACTGGTCACCGGCATACCGAAGCATCCTCGATCTGGCCGAAGCGTGCGACGTGCCAACGCGTTTCTCCTGCCGGAGCGGAGTGTGTCACCTGTGCGTCACCGGAATCGTCGCCGGCACGACCATTTACATTCAGCAGCCGTTGGAGCCGCCCGGTGACGGGTCTGTCCTCATCTGCTCGGCGGCACCGGGGACCGACGTGGTGCTCGATCTCTAGCGAAAACCCGTCGGCGTTTATTCCTACGGGCTCAGCGGGACGGACGCCTCCGCGGTGTAGCACAGGAAAGTCAGCGTCTCCTGCAGATACAGCTGCACACTGTCCGCGTCATGGCTGGT
>NZ_DASUHS010000135.1:0-33093 GCF_036273375.1 Mycobacterium sp.
GAAATCCGATCGACAACGTCGTCGTGCAGCGAATCAGGCAACAGCAGCCGGCTGTGCAGGATGCAGGCCTGTCCGGCGTGCAGCGAACAGGATTCGAACAGCATCTGCTGCAGCATTTCGTCGGTGACTTGCGCGTCGTCGAGGACGATGCTGGCCGACTTGCCGCCCAACTCCAGCAGGATTCGCTTCATCGTGTCCCCGGCGGCGGACATGACCTGGCGACCGACGACCGAGCTGCCGGTGAAGCTCACCATGTCGATGCGCGGATCGGTGGTCAGCAATTTGGCCGCCTCGACCCCCGAGGGCGTGACGACGTTGACCACCCCGGGCGGGATGTCGGTGTGCTCGTCGATGAGCCGAGCCAGCGCCAGCCCCGCCAGGGGTGTCAGGGGCGAGGGCTTGAGCACGACCGTATTTCCTGCGGCCAGAGCATGATTCAGCTTCATCACGTTCAGGCAGTGCGGGAAGTTCCACGGCGTCAGCACCGATACGACACCCAGCGGCGCATGCCGGAGCAACGTGGTTCCGGCGCTGATGCCGGTGACCTCTTGGTCGACCAGCTGGGTCGCGAGCTGGGCGGCATGCATGGACATGAACCCGGCGCCGTCGATCTGCATAATGCGCTCGTTGGCGATGCAGCCCCACTCCACTTGGGACAGCGCGAAGAAGTCGTCGGCGTGCTTGGTCAGCGCCTCGCCCAGCTGATTCAGGCACCCGGCGCGCTGCTCGGCGGACATCTTGCCCCAAGGTCCGCTGTCGAAGGCGCGCCGCGCGGCCGCGATTGCGTCGCCAACCTGCGCGACGCTCGCGTCGGGCGCGGTGGCGATGACGGCCTCGGTGGACGGGGAGAGGTCGTCGTAGCGGCCGCCATGCGGCTCGACCCAGTTGCCGTCGATGTAGAGCTGATAGGTCTGGACGAGAGCGGGCGAATCGGACATGTGCTTCCTCCGGTCATCTGATCACTTTGTGTACACCCCCACGTGTCCCTCGTCAATCATCAATCCTGTCAAATCCGAGCTATTTCGCTATTTTGGTGTCGTATTGACAGCGTGTGGCGGCACGGAGTAGACAGAGTCGGCAGACAGATTGCGCCAATCTGTCGGATCGGGTGTCCTGCGAGAGGGGCTTGCCGTGCAGACTCATCCGCCGCTGCGCTCGCCGAGCTATCCGCTGCATTCGCCCGACTTCTACGCGGGCGACCCATATCCCGCCTACCGAGAGCTGCGCGCGACGGCGCCGGTGTGCTGGAACGAAGTCACCAAATTCTGGGCCCTGCTGAAATACGAGGACATCCGCTTCGTATCGAGCAACCCGGCGCTGTTCTCGTCGACGAAGGGCATCACGATCCCCGACCCGCATATGCCCAACCCGGTGCAGCAGGGCAGTCTCATCTTCACCGACCCGCCGCGACACCGGCAGATGCGCAGGCTGATCAACGCGGGCTTCACCAAGCGGCGAGTGGCCGTGCTCGAGCCGAAAATCCGCGAGATCGTGCGCGGGATTATCGACGGCATCGAACCCGGCTCCGTGCACGAGTTCGCGGAACAGATCGCCGCGCCACTGCCCACCCGGATGATCGCCGAACTGATCGGTGCCCCTCCCGACGACTGGGAGCAATTCCGGGCCTGGTCGGACGCGGCCACCGGAACGGCCGATCCGGAGATCGAGCTCGACCCGATGGTGGCGGCCGGGCAACTCTACGAGTACTTCGGGAGGCTGATCGCCGCGCGCCGCGATCAACCGCGGGACGACCTGCTGTCGGTCCTGGCCGATGCCGAAATCGACGAGCACAGGCTGACAGACGAAGACCTGCTCAATTTCGCCTTCCTGCTGCTGGTGGCCGGCAACGAGACCACCCGCAACCTCATCGCGCTGGGAACGCTGGCATTGATCACGCATCCCGACCAATGCCGCCTGCTCGTCGAGGATCCCGCCCGCATCCCGCTGGCCGTCGAGGAGATGTTGCGGTGGAACAGTCCCGTGGTGCACATGGCCCGCACCGCGACCGCCGACGTCGAGATCCGCGGTCAGCGGATCCGCGCCGGCGAGGTGGTCGTGATGCTTTACGGCTCGGCAAATCGCGATGAGGACGTGTTCGGCCCCGACTCCGAGGAGTTCAACGTGACCCGCCACCCGAACCCGCACATCGCCTTCGGCTGTGGTGAACATTCCTGCGTGGGTGCCCAATTGGCGCGCCTGGAGGCGACGATCCTCTTCGAGGAGCTGCTGCGCCGCTTCCCCACCATGGAGCTGGTAGGCAACGTGGACCGAATGCGGGCCACCATGGTGCCCGGGGTGAAACGCATGCCGGTGCGGATGGGGGTCTGAGCCGATGGACCTCGAATACACGCCAGAGCAGGAGAAGCTGCGCACCGAGATCCGCGCGACGCTGGAAACCGTGATGACGCCGGAGCGCGTCGCCGCGGTCAGCGAGCGGATGGAGGGCGGACCCGCGGTCCGTGAATGCGTCCGCGCCCTGGCCGCGGCCAACCTGCTGGGCGTCGGCTGGCCTAAAGAATATGGCGGACAGGGCTTCTCGGCCATCGAGCAGTTCATCTTCTCCGAGGAGGCGCGCCGCGTCAGCGCGCCGATCCCGCTGGTGACGCTCAACACCGTTGGGCCGACCTTGATGCACTACGGCACCGAGGAGCAGAAGCAGCGTTTTCTGCCGGCGATTCTCGACGGCGCCGTGGAGTTCGCCATCGGCTACTCCGAGCCCGGTGCGGGCAGCGACCTGGCCTCGGTGCGGACAACGGCCGTCCGGGTAGGTGACGAATATGTGATCAACGGCCAGAAAATGTTCACCAGCGGTGCCGCTTACGCCGATTACATCTGGCTGGCCGTGCGCACCGATCCGGATGCCAAGAAGCACAAGGGCATTTCCATCCTCATCGTGCCCACCTCCTCGCCTGGATTCTCCTGGCAGCCGCTGCACACCATGCCGGGCATCTCGACCTTCTATACGTTCTACGACGACGTCCGGGTGCCGGTCAGCGCGCTGGTGGGCGCGGAAAACCAGGGCTGGCAGCTGATCACCACGCAGTTGAACTTCGAACGTGCCGCCCTGGGCAATCTCGGCGCGCTCGAGCCGCTGTTCGAGAAAACCCTGAACTGGGCCGTCACCACCGAACTCGACGGCGGCCGCGTCATCGACCAGCCTTGGGTGCAGCAGGCGCTGGCCCGGGTCGAAGCCCAGGTCGCCGCATACAAACTCGTCAATTCGCGGGTGAATGCGGCGATGACGAAGGGGGTGCTCAGCATGGGCGAGGCGTCGGCGGCCAAGGTATTCGGCACCGAGCTCACGCAGCAGGTCGCCCGGGAGCTGCTCGAAGTGCTGGACGGCAACGGGGTGCGGCGCGGCGCCGAGGCTCCGCTGCGCGGCGCGCTGGAATCCGCCTACCGGCAGGCCGTCATCAATACCTTTGGTGGCGGCGCCAACGAAATTCAACGTGACATCATCGCCATGGCCGGGTTGGGCCTGCCCCGGGCACCGCGCGACCTTCGGGCCGCGAAATAGTCAGGAGACAGTGTGACCGATTCAGAAACCGTAAGCGCCAAGGTGCAGGCCCTCGTCGGCCAGCCGACCGGTGGCACCGGAAAGCCCTCGCTGGCGCCGGACCCGGTGAACCAGCCGATGATCCGGCATTGGGCGTACGCGTTGGCCGACATGAACCCCGTCTACATCGACCCCGAGTTCGCCGCGTCGTCACGGTTCGGCGGTATCGTGTCGCCGCCGGTGATGCTGCAGACCTGGACCATGCCGTCGCCCAAGCTGGAGGGAATCGGCGAGCGGGGCGGGGCTCCCATCGAGATCCACAGCAATCCAACGGCATTTCTCGATGAGGCCGGCTACACCAGCACCGTGGCGACGAATTCGGAGTTCGAGATCGAGCGGTACCCGCGACTGGGCGATGTGATCAGCGCGACGACGGTTTACGAGTCGGTGTCCGACGAGAAGAAGACGGCGCTGGGCACCGGCTTCTTCCTGACCTGGCTGACGACCTACACCGACCAGAACGGTGAAGTGCTGGGGCGGCAGCGATTCCGGGTACTGCGATTCAGGCCGGCCAGCTGATGACAGCCCGTCTGGCTCCGGCCATCACCCCTGACACCGAATTCTTCTGGAATGGGTTGCGGGAGAACAAACTCTTGATCCAGCGCTGCGGTGACTGTGGACAGCTGCGCCATCCGCCTCGCCCGATGTGCCCGCACTGCCGGTCGCTGGACTGGGAGGCAATCGAGTCTTCGGGCCGCGGCACCGTCTACAGCTACGTGATGCCGCACGAGCCGAAGTTTCCGTTCTTCGAGTACCCCTACGTCGTCGTGCTGGTCGAACTCGAGGACGGGGTGCGGCTGGTGTCCAACCTGACCGGCATCGACCCGGACGCCGTGACGCCCGGAATGCCGGTCGAGGTCTATTACCAAACCTTCGACAACGAACTGGTGCTGCACCAGTTCCGGCCGAGCGCCTAGGTCTGTCATGGACTTCTCGTTTACCGAAGAGCAAGAGACGATCACCAAGCTCGCCCGCGACCTGTTCCAGCGCCGCGCCACCCCGGAACGGCTGACCGAGTTGGAAGCCGGCGACACCCGCTACGACGCCGCGCTCTGGGAAGGGCTGGCCGCAGCCGACCTGCTGGGCACCGCGCTGCCGGAATCGGTGGGCGGTAACGGCGGGGGCTTCGTGGAACTCGGGGTGCTGCTGGCCGAGGTCGGCTACAGCGTCGCGCCGGTACCCGCGTATGCCACGCTGGCGTTGGGCGCCGACCCGATCGCGCGGCACGGCAACCACGAACAGCAACAGCGGTACCTGCCCGGTGTGGTCACCGGATCCCGCATCCTGACAGCGGGATTGGCCGAACCCGGCCGCTCGGACCCGGCACACCCGGTCACCACCGCACGCCGTGATGGCCCGAATTGGCGCCTCGATGGCGCCAAAGAGTTGGTGCCGGCCGCGCAGCTCGCCGACACGGTGCTCATTCCGGCCACTACTGATGAAGGCGTGGGCCTGTTCCTGCTCGCCGCAGACGCCGCCGGTGTCGAAATTCGTCCGGCGCCCACCACCAGCCGCGAACCACACGCGGACGTATTCCTGGACGGCGCAATCGTTTCCGCGGCCGACGTCATTGTCGGCGGCGGGCTGGTCGAGTCGCTCTACACGTGCGCCCTGGTTGCGCTGTGCACGATCCAGCTCGGGGTTACCGAACGGGCGCTGCGCGTCGCCGCCGAATACACTTCCGCGCGTGAGCAATTCGGCCGCCCGATCGGCAGCTTTCAGGCAGTGCAGCAGCGCATGGCCGACGCCTTCATCGATGTCGAGGCAATTCGGTGGACCACCTGGCAGGCGGCTTGGTTGGTCGCGCACGGGCGTCCCGCCGACCGGGCGGCGCGAATCGCGAAATTCTGGGCCGCAGAGGCGGGCGCCCGGGTGGCCGCCACCGCCCAGCACGTACACGGCGGCATCGGCATCGACGTCACCTATCCCCTGCACCGCTATTTCCTGTGGGCCAAGCACAACGAGCTGACCCTCGGTCCGGCTTCGGCCCAGCTGGCCAACCTGGGCGCAGCCTATTCGGAAGGGCCCGCATGACGACCATCTCCAGCCGAACCATAACCCTGCGGTGGCAAGACATCGCGGAGGGCAACGAGGTCACGCCGCTCGAAATCCCGATCACCACAACGATGATCGTCGCCGGCGCGATCGCCACCCGTGACTTCATGCCGGTGCACCACGACCGCGAGTACGCCAAGCGGCAGGGCTCGCCCAATCTGTTCATGAACATCCTGACCACCAACGGCTACTGCGTGCGCTTCCTCACCGACTGGGCCGGGCCCGAGGCGATGGTGAAGAAGCTGTCAATCCGCCTTGGGGTGCCGTGCTTCCCCGACGACCCGCTGCGGTTCACCGGCAGCGTCACCGGCAAGACCGAAGGATCCGACGGTGAGAACTTCGTCGAGGTGACCTTCGCGGGCGCCAACAGCCTGGGCGACCACGTCTCCGGCAAAGCGGTGCTCAGCCTGCTCGACGGGTCCTTGGAAACGAGGCACGCGTGAGCAGGACGCTGCCGGGCGCCGCGGCCATCGTCGGGATCGGCCAGACGGAGTTCTCGAAGGAATCGGGCCGCAGTGAGCTGCAATTGGCGTGCGAGGCGGTCAGCGCCGCACTCGACGACGCCGGCCTGGCCCCCAGTGACGTCGACGGCATGGTCACATTCACCATGGATTCCAGCGACGAGATCGACATCGCCCGCAACGTGGGCATCGGTGACCTCAGCTTCTTTTCCCGCGTGCACCATGGCGGCGGCGCGGCCGCCGGCACCGTCGTACATGCGGCGATGGCCGTCGCCACCGGTGTCGCCGATGTCGTGGTCTGCTGGCGCGCGTTCAACGAGCGGTCCGGTTTCCGGTTCGGTGGCAGCGGTCGCAGCATGGCCGAAACACCGTTATTCATGGCGCACTATGCGCCGTTCGGGCTGCTCACCCCCGCGGCCTGGGTCGCCGTGCATGCCCAGCGGTACATGTCGACGTACGGCGTCACCAACGAGGACTTTGGCAGGATCGCGGTCGTCGACCGCAAGCATGCGGCGACCAACCCCGACGCGTGGTTCTACCAGCGCCCGATCACCCTGGAAGACCACCAGAATTCGCGCTGGATCGTCGAACCCGTGCTCCGTCTGCTGGATTGCTGCCAGGAGAGTGACGGTGGCGTGGCGCTGGTCATTACCAGCGCCGAGCGCGCCCGCGACCTGCGGCAGCCGCCGGCCATCATCGCCGCGGCCGCCCAGGGCGCGGCCCACAACGGCGAGATGATGACGAGCTACTACCGCGACGAGATCACCGGGCTGCCCGAGATGGGCGTGGTGGCCCGCCAGCTGTGGCGTGACTCAGGGCTGAAGCCACAAGACATCCAAACCGCCTTCATCTACGACCATTTCACGCCGTTCGTGTTTGCCCAACTCGAGGAACTCGGATTCTGCGGGCGCGGCGAGGCCAAGGACTTCGCCACCATCGAGCGGCTGTCGCTGGGCGGAGAGTTCCCCATCAACACCAATGGTGGCCTGCTCGGCGAGGCCTACATCCATGGCATGAACGGCATCACCGAGGGGGTGCGCCAGGTGCGCGGCACTTCCCACAACCAGGTCGACAACGTCGAACACGTACTGGTCACGTCCGGCACCGGCGTGCCCACCAGTGGTCTGATTCTCGCACCGGCCGGCTGAGGGGACCTATCATGCCGAGGCTCGCGCTCCTGACCGCCTACGGCGGTCCCATCGAGCTGACCGAATTCCCGTTGACCACACCGGCGCCGGGCACCGCGGCACTGCGGCTGCGGATGGCCGGCATCTGCGGTTCCGACCTGCACATCTTCCGCGGCGAGCTGCCACTGCCGTGCCCGTTCGCCATGGGTCACGAAATGGTAGGCGAGATCGCCGAACTCGGCGAGGGTCTGACCACCGACGCGACTGGTCAGCCGCTGGCCATCGGCGATCGTGTGGTGGCGCCCTACTTTTGGTTCTGCGGCAGTTGTCACGCGTGCGCGCGGGGACGGTCATATGCCTGCCAGAACCTGATGGCCGGCGAATACCGCACCCACGAGCTGGCTCCGCACTTCGTCGCCGCCTACGGCGAGTACTACTACACCAGCCGCCGTCAGCCGTTGTACAAGGTTCCCGCAGACCTGCCCGACGAGGCGGTCGCGCCGCTGAATTGCGCGCTTGCCCAGGTGCTTTTCGCGCTGCGCGATGTGCGGCTCGGGGACACCGTCGTCATTCAGGGCGCCGGCGGGCTGGGCATCAACGCCGCGGCGGTGGCTCGGACAGCGGGCGCCAGCGCGGTCATCGTCATCGACAAGATCGCCGAACGACTCGACGTCGCCGCTGACTTCGGCGCCACCCACTGCATCGACGCCAGCGGCGTCTCGACCGCGGAGGTCACCGAGCGGGTGCACAAACACACCGACGGCATCGGTGCGGACTGGGTGCTCGAGGTTGTGGGCGTGCCGGACGTCATCCCGGAGGGGATCGGGTTTCTCAACAACGGCGGCGCGTTGCTCGAGGTCGGCAATGTCGGGATGGGGCGTACCTTCGAGCTCGACCCGAGCGCATTGGTCTACGGCAATAAGTCCGTGCGCGGCGTGATGCTATACGACCCGGTCACCCTGGCCACCGGTCTATCGTTCTTGCAGCACACAAGTTTTCCATTCGAGCGGCTGATGCCCACGCCGTTCCATCTGGCCGACGTCAACGCCGCGTTCGCCTCGGCCGATGCCGGGTTGGTCCCTCGGGGAGCGTTGATTCCGTGACAACTCAGGCGACTCAGATAACCGACACCCGCGAGCTCATCGTGGAGTCCGCGTTCGCGTGTTTCGGCAAGCAGGGATTGCAGAAGGCAACCATCGTCGACATCGCCAAGCGGGCCGGAGTGTCCCGCAGCACCATCTACGAATACTTTTCCGACAAGGCCTCGATCGTCGAGGCGTGCGCCGAACACGCGTCGGAGCGGTTCTACCGCGAGATGACCAAGGCGATGGACCGTGGCAGCACCCTGGAGGACAAGCTCTGTTCGGCAGCGGTATTCGTCACGCAGGCGCGGCGGGTCATCGCGTCCGAGAAGTACTTCGACGAGGATGCGATCAGCCTGCTGCTGACCAAGGACGCCGCCGTGTTGCTGCGTGAATGCGTCGAGTTCTTCGCCCCCTATCTGTCCGCCGCCAGGCTCACGGGCGAGGTGCGCAAGGACCTCGACATCGAGGCCGCGGGTGAATGGTTTGCGCGCATTTTGTTCTCGCTCTTCAGCACGCCGTCCTCGACGCTGGACATGGATAACCCCGACGTGGCGGCGGAATTCGTTCGCTCCCACGTGGTGCGCGGCTTTGCCAGTGATCGTCCGCGGCCGCGTCGCGCGCAGTGATGGCCGGCGCCCGGTCCCCCGTCGAGCGTGCATCCACGGCGGGATAAGCGCGCATTTCCCGCCCTCAGCGCACATTCGACGCCGTCAGGGCACACTCAACGGCGTTGCGCGAGCGCCCGCAGGAAGAACGTCAAATTGGCCGGCCGCTCGGCCAGCCGCCGCATGAAGTAGCCGTACCACTGGGTGCCGAACGGGACGTACACCCGCAGCTGGTTGCCGCCCGCCGCGAGATGCCGCTGCTCGTCGTCGCGAATGCCGTAGAGCATCTGGTATTCGAATTCGCCGCTGCGACGGCCTGATTCGCTCGCCATCTCTGGCACCGCGCTGATGATCTCCGGATCGTGGGAGGCCACCATCGGGTAGCCGGACCCGGCCATCAGCACCCGAAGGCAAGCCAGATAGGAGTCATTGACCTCGGTGGGCCCGCGGTAGGCCAGCGAGGCGGGCTCGTCGTAGGCGCCCTTGCACAACCTGACCCGGGCGCCGGCGGCGGCGAATTCCTCACAGTCATCCAGGGTGCGCCGCAGGTACGCCTGCAAAACCAAGCCCAGCCAAGGAAATTCGGTCCGCAGGTCGCGCACGATGCGCAGCGTCGAATCGGTGGTGGTGTGGTTCTCGCCGTCGACGGTCACCCACACACCCGCCCGCTGGGCGGCAGCGCAGATCGACCAGGCGTTCTCCCGCGCGATCTTGTGCCCGTCGCGTTCGAGCGACTGCCCCAGCGCCGACAGCTTGACCGAGACTTCCAAAGGCCGGACTACGCCGGGCGCTGCACCGAGCCCGCCCAGCGTGTCGATCAGATCCAGGTAGATCCGCACGGCCGCATCGGCCTCGTCGGCGTTTGCGACGTCCTCGCCCAAATAATCGATGCTGACGAGTCGACCCGAATCACGTAGGACTGCCACGCTATTCAGCACCGACCCGATCGTCTCCCCGGGAACGAACCGGTGCACCACTTTACGGGTGACCGACAGCCGCTCGGCGGTGCGGCACAAGCCTTCGCGGCGGCTCGCGGCCATGATCACCGGGCGCAGGGTGGTGGCGAACAGTCCGGCCATCAGTCGGCGCCCATGTGCGGATAGGTGTGCTCGGTTGCGGGGATGAAGGTTTCCTTGATGGTGCGAGCCGACGTCCAGCGCAACATGTTCAGCATCGATCCGGCTTTGTCGTTGGTCCCCGAACCACGCGACCCCCCGAACGGCTGACGCCCGACGACCGCACCGGTCGGCTTGTCGTTGACGTAGAAATTGCCGGCCGCGAACCGCAGCCGGTGCTGTGCGGTGAGCACGGCGTTGCGATCGTCGGCGATGACCGCGCCGGTCAGCGCGTACCGAGACCCGGTGTCGACGACGCCGAGGATTCGCTCGTAATCGTTGTCGGGGTACACGTGCACCGACAGCAGCGGGCCGAAGTATTCCGTCGCGAACGACTCGTCGGTCGGATCATCGGACAGTAACACCGTAGGCCGCACGAAATAGCCTTCGCTGTCGTCGTATTCGCCACCGACGGCGATGGTGACGTGCGGCGCGCCCTTGGCCCGCTCGATGGCGTCGACGTTCTTGAAAAAGGCGCGCCGGTCGATCAGCGCTCCCCCGTAGTTGGTCAGATCGGTGACGTCGCCGTAGCGCAACGCCGCGGTCTTGCCCAGGAAGTCGTCACCCATGCGGCGCCACACCGACTGCGGTATGAAGGCCCGCGACGCCGCCGAGCACTTCTGGCCCTGGTAGTCGAACGCGCCGCGGATCAGCGCCGTGCACAACACGTCCGGGCGCGCCGAGACATGCGCGACGACGAAGTCTTTGCCGCCGGTCTCGCCGACCAGCCGCGGATAACTCTGGTAGCGGCCAATATTGGCGCCCACCTGCTGCCACAGATGTTGGAAGGTGGCCGTCGATCCGGTGAAGTGAATGCCCGCCAGCCGCGAATCGGCGAGCGCCACATCGGAAACGCCGAGGCCGTCGCCGGTCACCAAGTTGATCACCCCGGGCGGCAATCCCGCCGCCTCGAGCAATTGCATGGTCAGATAAGCCGACAGCGTCTGGGTGATCGACGGCTTCCACACCACGGTGTTGCCCATCAGTGCCGGCGCGGTCGGCAGATTACCCGCGATGGAGGTGAAGTTGAACGGCGTGATCGCATACACGAAGCCGTCCAGCGGGCGGTATTCACTGCGATTCCACTCCCCCGGCCCGCTGATCGGCTGCTGCGCCAAGATCTGCCGCGCAAACTTCACGTTGAATCGCCAGAAGTCGATCTGCTCGCACGGGGAGTCGATCTCGGCCTGGTAGACCGACTTGGATTGGCCGAGCATCGTCGCGGCGGCGATCTTCTCCCGCCACGGCCCGGCCAGCAGGTCGGCGGCGCGCAGAAATACCGCCGCCCGCTCATCGAACGGCATTGCCGCCCATGCGCTTTTCGCGGCCATCGCCGCTTCGATCGCCGCCGCCGCGTCGGCATGCCCGGCGTTGGTCAGGGCGCCCAGCTTCGCGGCGTGCCGGTGCGGCTGGACGACGTCGATGCGCTCGCCGTCACCCGTCCGGTGGCTACCACCGATGACATGTGGGAGTTCGATGGGCTGATCGGCCAGCGCGGCCAGTTCGGCGATAAGGCGGGTGCGCTCCGGGGAGTGCGGTGCATAGTCGTGGACCGGCTCGTTGGCCGGCATGGGGACCTGGGTTATCGCATCCATGCAGCAAGGATCCTCGCGGCGGCCCCACAGTGAATTAGCGGATCGGACAATACAAGGTGCCGTTGGCAGTAGAATCGGACAACATGGCCGGTGTGGGGCTGGGACAACTGCTACTCGCGCTGGATGCGACCCTGGTGAGCCTGGTTGACGCGCCCCGGGGTCTGGACCTTCCGGTGGGGTCGGTGGCACTGATCGACTCCGACGACGTGCGATTCGGGCTGGCGGCCGCGGCGGGTTCGGCCGATGTCTTTTTCCTGTTGGGCATCCCCGACGACGAGGCGCTGCGGTGGATGGACAAACAGGCGCGCGAACGCGTGCCGGTGGCCATCTTCGTCAAGGAGCCGTCGAATGCATTGGTGGCCAGGGCAGTTGCAGCCGGCTCGGCCGTGGTGGCCGCCGACCCGCAGGCCCGCTGGGAGCGGCTCTATCAGCTGGTCAACCACGTCCTGGAGCATCACGGGGAACGCGCGGACGCGATGGATGACTCAGGCACCGACCTGTTCGGGTTGGCGCAGTCGCTCGCCGACCGCATTCACGGCATGGTCAGCATCGAAAACGCCCAATCGCACGTTCTGGCCTACTCGGCGTCCAACGACGAAGCCGACGAACTGCGCCGCCTCTCCATCCTGGGCAGGGCGGGTCCACCCGAGCATCTCGAGTGGATCGGCCAGTGGGGCATCTTCGATGCGTTGCGATCGGGAGGCGACGTGGTCCGCGTCGCCGAGCGGCCTGAGTTGGGGCTGCGCCCGCGACTGGCCGTCGGGGTCCACCAGCCCGCTCCCGATGCGCGGCGATCCCCGGTGTTCGCCGGAACCATCTGGGTACAACAAGGCTCGCAACCGCTGGCCGATGACGCCGAGGAGATGGTGCGGGGTGCCGCGGTGCTGGCTGCCCGCATCATGTCGCGGCTCGCGGCCCGGCCGTCGACGCATGCCCGCCGGGTGCAGCAACTTCTCGGCCTCGCCGATGCCGAGACCCTCGCGCATGTCGACGTAGCTGCCGTTGCCCGCGAACTGGGTATTGCCGCCGACGGCGACGCGGCCCTGATCGGTTGGGACGCCGCGGACAGTTCACCCCGTCACGCTCGGCTCGCTGATGTCATCGCGCTGAGCGCCAGCGCTTTTCGTCGCGACGCCCAGGTCGCCTCGTCCGGCGCGCGAACGTATGTGCTCCTCACGCAGACGCACAACCGGGCGGTCACCTCGTGGGTGCGCGGGACCATCGGCGCCATGCGCGCCGAACTCGGGGTGCAACTACGGGCGGCCATCGCCGCGCCGATCGGCGGGCTCGCCGGGGCCGCCGCGGCACGCATCGAGGTCGACCGCGTGTTGGATAGCGCTGAGCGACACCCGATTTCGTTCGGGCAGGTCACGTCGTTGGCCGAAGCGCGTACCACCGTGCTCCTCGATGAAATCGTGACCCTGATCGGTAGCGACGAGCGATTGATCGATCCCCGGATCGTGGCGCTGCGCGATGACGATCCGGTGCTGGCCGAGACGTTGCGGACCTATCTGGATGCCTTCGGCGACATCGCCGCGGCCGCGCAATCGTTGCGAGTGCACCCGAATACGGTTCGCTACCGGGTGCGCCGGATCGAGAAGTTGTTGTCGACGTCGCTGGCCGATCCCGAGGTGCGGCTGCTGTTTTCGCTGGGATTACGGGTTCTGGCGAGTAAGTAACGCGCGCGGACGACGCCCCCTATTGGCTATTCGCCGTCTGGGACTCGTCGAGAAAGTGACCCACCACATCCGGGCCGGTCGAGTGCATCTTGATCGACAGCTCGAGCAGCCTGTCCTTGGCCTGCTTAGGGAGCAGTTCGATCGAGCGAGTGGTGGCCGAGTCGTACTTCGCCCCGGGAAAACGCTGCAGCAGAACGTCTTTCTGCTCGTCGGTGGTGTAGATCTCGAGAAGCTTCATGCCGGCGAACGCCTCGATCGCCAGATCCGCCATATCGGCATTGGCCAGCGCTTCCAGCCGTTCCTCGTTGATCCAGACGTTGACCTTGATCTTCTTCTCGGCAGTGCTCATGAGTTCTCCAATTGGTTCAGCGTAAAGACCGGCCGTCTGTCTTTCAGATACTCCTCGGTGACGAACGGCGAACCCTGCCCGTACTTGGCGGCGCTGTCCATCACCACTTCGAACACCTCGTGGCGCATCACCTTTTGGGTCGGCTTGACCTCGTCGGTCAGGATGCTTCGAATCAGGCTGCCGCTGAAGCTTTGTGACTGTTCGTCATGGCCGCACAGGGCAGAGTTGGTGACCTCCTGGCAGACCGGGCAGTACCAGTTCTCCCGCAGGAACACCGGTTTGATCCCCAGCTCGCTCCGGTGCTGCTTGAGGATGTTCTGGGAATCGTACGGGTGATAGAAATCGCCCACGCCCGCATGGTCGCGTCCGAACATGTGATGTGTGCAGCCGAGGTTCGTCCGCAGGATCGCGTGGAAGATGGCCTCCCGGGGTCCCGCGTAGCGCATGTCCCACAGCGTGAACGACACCTGGTGGACCTCCTCGCGGAAATACCCGCTCGTTCGCAATTCGTTCTGCGCCAACAGGATTGCCTCGTCGATGTAATCTCCGACACGCTTCTGGCCGATGATGGCATTGACCAGCACGCCCGTGTTCAGGTTGTCGACGGGCTGGTCCTCGTTCGCCGCCAGCCAGGCTTGCTTCATCAAAGCCTCGTGGCCGGTGTGCGGAACGTTTCGGGTTTGATGGGCGACGGCACGCTTCCAGTTCTTTTTCGCCAGCGCATCCTTGTGCTGCCTCGGTGTCAGCCAGAAGCTTTTGAACGGCTCGTTGAACACCGGCTCGTTGATGAGCGTGATGTCGCCGCCGATGAATCGATTCGCGTAAGCCAACGTCTTCTTGACACCCGGGTGCCGCGGATCGGTTGTCCCGTAGGTCTTTTCGGCCATCCGCTCCAAGTCGTAATCGTAGATCTCGGAGACGTCGAAGATCGCCATTGGGGCATCGAGATATTCGAGAACGACGCGTTCGCCCGCTTTCACCCCAAACTTTTCCACGTCTTCAGCGGAAAGATCGAAGACGATCGGGATGCTCCACAGCGTGCCGTCGGGCAGCTGGAAGT
Organism: Mycobacterium sp.; assembly: GCF_036273375.1. Classification (GTDB taxonomy): domain Bacteria; phylum Actinomycetota; class Actinomycetes; order Mycobacteriales; family Mycobacteriaceae; genus Mycobacterium. The sequence goes on from NZ_DASUHS010000135.1 coordinate 14,688, forward strand.
CGTCCAGTGTGGCGTCCACTTCGCGCCGGCCCATGAACCCCGAGAGCGGGGTGAAGAACCCGTAGGACAGGCTGATCACCTCGTGCGCGGCGGCTTTCGAGATCGGGATCCGCGGCAACCCCTCGATCTGACTCGCCGCATCCTTCGTGGAAACCCGTTCCACGATCGGCTTCCCGTTATGCCCCTGGTAGCTCATGCAATGACCTCGTTTCGGTAATCAGCGATTGGAAGGCGCCCGACGCCGTCGCTGCTGGCCCTTCCGCTAAGCGTCTCGTCGTTCCGGGGCCGAGATGACGCCCACCTGCTCGAGATGGGTGATCACCTCCTCGGCCAGCGTGTCCGCGTCCTTGTCGCCGCCTTGGAGCCGCAGCTCGGGCTGCGCCGGCGCCTCGTAGGGGTCGTCGATTCCGGTGAATCCCTTGATCTCCCCGGCCCGGGCCTTCTTGTAGAGCCCTTTCGGATCGCGCTGCTCGCAAATCTCAATCGGGGTGTCGATGAAGATCTCCTGGAAATCACCGTCGTTCAGGGTGGCGCGGATAGCGTCACGGTCACGAACGTAGGGGCTGATGAAGGCCGTCAAGGCGATGACGCCGGACTCACAGAACAGCTTCGCGACCGCGCCGATACGGCGGATGTTCTCCTCGCGATCCTGGGCGGAAAATCCCAGACCGAACCGCTTCGCGAACTCGGGCCCGTGGCGTTCTTCGAGCAGTTCCGGGCCGGCATTGAGCCCATAGCGGACGTTGTCTCCGTCCAGTAGAAAGCTGCGTATGCCCCGCTCGTAGAGCTTCTGCTCGACGACGTTGGCCACCGTGCTCTTGCCGCTGCCGCTCAAGCCGGTGAACCAGATGACGCAGCCCTGGTGCCCATTGAGGCCCTCGCGCTCGGCGCGGCTTATCTGATGTTCGTGCCAAGTGATGTTGTTGGCCATTTCCAGCTCCTGTTCACAACGTTTCAGCCGCGCAGGGACGCGTGCGCACGAAGCGGAAGCGACCTGTCTCAATGACAGGCGGTGACGAAATCCTCACGGCCACTTAACATCCTTCGCATCACCATTAGCCGCAGTGGTGGTCAAGCACCGGCACCGCGTCCGTTCAACAGGAATTCGTACCTGCCGATACGAGCCCAGCTTCGGCGCGGCAACCTCGCCGTATCAATCCCGGCCACACACCTTCCCCATATTGTTTATCAATCAATCCGGATTAGAACCAGTCCACAAGTAAAGATGGCCAACTTACGGAATTTTTTCCCTCGCGGCTGCGCAGGCGGGCCGGGCGCGGAGGCTACGTGTCGCTGGTTTGTTCCGAGTCTTCAGACTCGGCGTCCTCGGCGGGATCCTCGATGACTTGATATGCCGGATCGATCATCGATATCGGCCGGTTGCCCGTCTGCCTGGGCTTGCCGGTGATTCGCAGGAGTTGACCGGGCGCGATGTCGGCCCCGCCACGCCCGGAACGGAACGTGATGCTGACGTCGCCGCTGTTGTCGCCGATGACGACCTGGCGGCGGCTCCGCTTGCCTTCGTTGATGTCCTCAATTTCATTCACCCGCCCTTCAAAGGTGGCGCGCTGGCCGGGTATCAGACCCGACACTGTGATCAGCGCCGGGCTCCGGTCAGGGTGTTCATAGGCGTCGACATCCTGCTCTTCGTCCTTGCTAACCCAGGCTTCTACTTTGTCGAGCTCGCGCGCGACCCGCTGCTCGAAGTTATCCGGGTACGCCTGCTGGATCCGGGTCTGTACGTCATAGGGCACGATCGTCGCCGCCGCGTCGGGTATCAGGCTGACCGCGCGGGACACCTTGTCCGCGGTGCGGTCGTGCAGCAGGCGACCCAGCAGCGGCGCATACGTGCGGCGTGGCAGCAACACCGTGACGTTGGTATTCCGCTGCTCATCGCGCGCCTTGGCCACCAACACCTGCGCGGCCCGGGTGATCCGTCGGTCCGGGCAGTCCACCACCCGCAACGGAGTGTTGAGTTCGAAGTGGTCCCAACGTGTTCGGATCAACTGGGCATGGGCTTCATCGACCATGAAGTGCACCGCGACCAGCTCGTCGGCCCGTAAACCCCTGCCGTAGCGCAGTGCTTCGATGACCGCAAGGTCAACCGAGTTCACAAAGACGAAGACCTTGTGACGGGCGTACTTCACCAATTCCGGACGGTCGGTGCGGAACATCTCGAGAATGGCTGCCTCGGCACGATATTCGCGGTTGAGCCGCATCAGCAGTAACACCAATATCGGGAAGACGACGACCACCAACCACGCGCCCTCGGTGAACTTCGCCACCGCGAAGATGCCCACCACGATCGTCGACAAGATCGCCGCAGATAGGTTGATCGCCAGCCGGCGTCGCCAACGCGGTTCCCGCTGCGTGAGATGATGTTTGGTCATGCCGTAGCCGGCCATCGAGAACCCGGTGAACACGCCGATCGCATAGAACGGGACCAGCGCGTTGACCGAGCCGCCGGTCACCAGCAGCAAGAGCACCGAGAGCGCCGTCAGCGCGATGATTCCGTTGGAGAACACCAGCCGGTGCCCGCGTTTCATCAGCTGCCTGGGCAGGAAGCGGTCTTCGGCAACGAAACTGGCCAACGCCGGAAAGCCGTTGAAACTGGTGTTCGCGCCGGTGAACAAGATGGCAGCCGTCGACACCTGGACCAGAATGTAGAAAACATTGCCCACTACCCCATGGCCAAAGACCGAACGGGCAACCTCGGATAACACAGAGGGATACCCCGCGGCATAGGGAGCGGCGTGGGTGACGTGGGCCAGGTAGGCCACACCTGCGAGCAGGAATGCGAGGATGCAGGCCATTGCGGTGAGCACCCGACGCGCGTTGAGGCCCTGCGGCTTCTGGAAAACGGTGACCGTGTTGGAGATCGCCTCGACTCCCGTTAGCGACGAACCGCCGTTGGCGAACGCACGGAGCAACACAAGGATCGTGGCGCCCATCACCAAGCCGTTGCCCTGATGGACCGGCACCGTTCCGGCGATGTGAGTCGGGTCGTATACCGGTAAATCCCCGAATATTTCGCGGATGACACCGGTCACGATCATCAGAGTGATCATGGCGACGAACAAGTAGGTTGGCACCGCGAATGGCCGGCCCGCTTCCCGTAATCCGCGCAGGTTGGCGTAACAAATAAGGAGCACCACGCCGACCGTGATTGTCAGGCTGTAGGGACCTAACGCGGGAATCGCCGAGACCACCGCAACCGTGCCCGCCGCCGCCTGCACGGCCACCGTAACGACGTAGTCGATCAGCAGGGCCGCCGCGGCGATCTGCGCCACCCGGGGCCCGAAGTTCTCCCGGGCGACGATGTAGGACCCACCGGCCCGGGTGTAGGCCATGACGACCTGCCGATACGACGCGGCCACCAAGACCAGAATCAGCAAGATGACGCCGGTGATAGGCAGCAGCAGCGCAAAAGCCGCAAGCCCGGCAGCCGGCAGCAATTCGATCAAGATCTGCTCGGTGCCGTAAGCGGTCGACGAGATGGCATCCGGAGAAAGCGCGCCAAGCGCAACGGGGTTCGACAGCTTCTCCGAACTTAGGTTGTCCGTGATGAGCGGCTTTCCCAACAACACACGCTTGGCTAGATCCCCGATCGACACCGGGATGCGCAGCTTGCCGGTCGAACTGGTCACGAGCACCGTCCTTACCCGAGGTTGAGAACGTGAAACGCCTGAAGATGCATTGTGCACGCTCGGGCGCCCAGGCGGTGCGGGTCGGCTGGGCCGGATCGCCCGCCTCCTTGCGCCGCGAAGCGGCGCGCATCGTCGCCGGGCTAGGCGAGCCGCTGCACGGCCGCGGCGATCCGTTCGTCGCTGGCGGTCAGCGCGACCCGCACGTGCTGCGCACCGCGCGGCCCGTAGAAATCACCCGGGGCCACCAAGATGCCGCGCCGCGCCAGCCAGGCGACGCTGTCGTGGCATGGCTCGCCGCGAGTGGCCCACAAATAGAGACCGGCTTCGGAATGGTCGACGGCGAAGCCGGCCGAACGCAGCGCGGGCAGCAGGGCCGCGCGGCGGCGTTCGTAGCGCTCCCGCTGCGCCAGCTCGTGGGCGTCATCGTCCAGGGCGGCCACCATGGCCGCCTGCACCGGCGTCGGCACCATCATCCCGGCGTGCTTACGCACGGCCAGCAGCTCGGCGACCAGCGCGGGGTCCCCGGCGACGAGCCCGGCCCGGTACCCGGCCAGCGACGAGCTCTTCGACAGGGAGTGGATCGCGATCAGGCCGCCATGGTCGGCGTCGCACACCGAGGGGTGCAGGATCGACAGCGGCTGGTCGTCCCAGCCCAACCCCAGATAGCACTCGTCGGAGGCCACCAGGCAACCCCTGTCGCGCGCCCATCCGACCACTTTGCGCAAGTGATCGACGCCCAGGACGCGTCCGGTCGGATTGCTCGGCGAGTTCAGGTAGTACAGCGACGGCGATTGCGGGCCCAACTGAGTCAGCGAATCCGCGCGCAGCACGCGCGCCCCGGCCAGCCTGGCCCCGACGTCGTAGGTGGGATAGGCCAGTTCGGGCACCACGATCACGTCCGCCGGTCCCAGCCCCAGCAGCGTGGGCAGCCACGCGATCAGCTCCTTGCTACCGACCACCGGGAGCACGGCCGCCTCGGTCAGCCCGGTGATGCCGAACCGGCGGTCCAGCGCGGCGACCGCCGATTCGCGCAGCCTGGCGGTGCCGGCGGTGGCCGGATATCCCGACGCCGAAGCGGCGGCGGCCAGCGCCTCCTGGATCACCGGGGCAACCGGGTCGACCGGGGTGCCGACGGAGAGGTCGACGATCCCGTCTGGATGGGCACTGGCCTGCACTTTCGCATCGGCCAGGGTGTCCCAGGGGAACTCCGGCAGGGACGCCGAGACAGCCGGTCGGCGCCTTTTGAGCTGGTGGGGCACCGTGCCGCTCAGTCGCCTTCGCCCTGCGGTGGCAGATCCTTGACCACTTGCGGGTCGTTCTCGGTGAGGCCCACCTTGGCCGCACCGCCGGGCGACCCCAGCTCGGCGAAGAAGTCGGCGTTGATCTGCGTGTACTGGCCCCACTGGTCCGGCACGTCGTCTTCGTAGTAGATCGCTTCGACGGGGCAGACCGGCTCGCACGCCCCGCAGTCGACGCACTCGTCGGGGTGGATGTAGAGCATCCGAGCGCCTTCATAGATGCAGTCGACCGGGCACTCCTCGATACAGGCTTTGTCCTTGATGTCGACACAGGGTTCGGCGATCGTGTACGTCACAGACGTCTCCTCCATGTACTCCGATGAAAATGTGGGCTGCTGTTCAGCTCGCACCGGCGCGTCCGGCCGCTTCCGGTTAAGCTTTCGGTTACTGATACTAGACGTCGCAGATACAGGTCAACCAGTCGGCGCGCATGTCGATGCACAGATTTAAGACCGTCAGTCTCGGTCCCTGCGAGGCGACCCCTGTTCGCCCAGCGCGAACGCCGTGAACAAGCCGCTGACCTGCACAGAGTAACGGCCCAGCGGCGGCCTTCGATATCCGTTGCGTCGCAAGCACCCTCGCGGGGCCTGGTAATCTCGGTCGAGAGCCGGCAACCGCTTGGCAGGTGTCACCGCCGTAGCGGCGGTGCAATTTGGGGAAGGGTTCCACACATGAGGCTGTCGTTGAGCAAATTGGGCGTTGCCGTTGGCAGCGCAGCGGTGGCGTTGAGCGCCGCGGCCGGGGTCGCATCCGCCGACCCGGTCACCGACACAACCTGCAACTACGGGCAGGTCATGGCCGCGCTGAACGCGACCGACCCGGCCACTGCCGAGCAATTCAACCAATCGCCGGTCGCACAGAGCTACTTGCGCAAGTTCCTCGCCGCACCGCCGGCGAAGCGCGTGCAGATGGAGCAGGAGATCCAAGCCATGCCGCAGGCTGCGGGGTTCATGGGGACCATCCAGCAAGTCGCCACCGTCTGTAACAACTACTAGGTCGACCCGCGCTTACCGTTCAGTAGCCACTGAGCAGTCGGCGTACCCGTCCTAAGGTTTCGGCGCCGGCGCGGCTGCGCATGCGTGATGGATCGGCGGGCCTACGGCCCCAGAGCAGCAGCACGCGCGCGGCCGCGTCGGTTTCCAGTGTGGCGGGGCCTTCCGGCTCGGCAAAGCCGATGGTGACCTGATCCGGATCGGCGGCCAGGACGACGTCGTCGGTGCCGTCGGCTCGCAGGCGAGCCTCGAGCCGCTCGCCCGGGCTCAGCAGCTTGGCCCCCTTCGCCAGCAACGGCCTGCCGACCGCGACGACGCTATGGGTGGTCATCCACGGCTCGGCCAGCTGGGCCTGGGCGGCCGGCTCGTCGCCGGTGATGTCCCAGCTGTGCAGGACGAGCTCTTCGCGCATGTGCTCGGCGAACCAGGGCACCTTCATGGTGCGCCCGGTCCAGGCGACATCGGTGTCGGCGGGCACTCCTTCGGCCGCCGCGGCGACATCGTTGAGGGTGGCCATCCTGTCCAGCAGCGCATCCCACAGGTCCGCGTCGTTCAGGGCGCGCAACGGGCCCTCGCGCTCCTCGAAGCCGCGGGTGGCCACGGGCTGACCGTTCAGGTGGCCGCCGAGCACCCGCGCGAGTTCTTCGGCGTTTCCGGCCTGGTGGACGACGATGTCGCGTACCGTCCAGGCCTCACACCAGGTGCCGGCGTCGGGACCGTGCCTGCGCACCGCATCCACGAACGGCGCCCACTCGGGAAATCTATCGTCGTCGATTCGTCGCTTCACGGCTTCGGGTATACCCGCCGCCTGTGACAAAAAAGCGAACTACGCGGCCAGGGTCGTGTAGTCGGTAGTGCGCTGCCGCGCCGGGCGACCGATACCCTCGGCGATCGCGATCAGCTCAGCCACCGTCTTGGCTGAGCCGTATTCCGAACCGGCCATCCGCGAGATGGTCTCCTCCATCAATGTGCCGCCCAGGTCGTTGGCGCCGCCGTTGAGCATCACCTGCGTGCGCTCGACACCGAGTTTCACCCAGCTGGTCTGGATCTGAGAGATGCGGCCGTGCAACATGATTCGCGCCAGCGCATGCACCGCCCGGTTGTCACGATGGGTGGGCCCGGGACGCGACGCGCCGGCCAGATACAGCGGTGAGCTCTGGTGCACGAACGGCAACGGCACGAACTCGGTGAAACCGCCGGTGCGGTCCTGGATGTCACGCAACACATTGAGGTGGCCGACCCAGTGCCGCGGGCTGTCGACGTGGCCGTACATCATGGTCGACGACGACCGCAGCCCCACCTCGTGTGCGGTGCTGACGATTTCGATCCACACCGACGTCGGCAGCTTGCCCTTGGTCAGCACCCAGCGCACTTCGTCGTCCAAGATCTCGGCGGCAGTGCCGGGGATGGTGTCCAGGCCCGCTTCGCGCAGGCTGGTCAGCCACTCACGAATGCTCAACCCGCTCTTGGTCACACCGTTGGCGATCTCCATCGGGGAGAACGCGTGCACGTGCATCGACGGCACCCGCGCTTTGACGGCGCGGACCAGGTCGGCGTAGCCGGTCACCGGCAGCTCGGGGTCGATGCCGCCCTGCATGCACACTTCGGTGGCGCCCTCGACGTGCGCTTCCCACGCGCGGGCGGCGACCTCGTCGGTGGACAGCGAGTACGCGTCGGCGTCGCCCTTGCGCTGCGCGAACGCACAGAATCGGCACCCGGTGTAGCAGATGTTGGTGAAGTTGATGTTGCGGTTCACCACGAAGGTCACGTCATCGCCGACGGCCTCGCGGCGCAACGTATCCGCAAGGGCGGCAACCGCTTCCAGGGCCGGACCGTCGGCGGTCGCCAGCGACAGATATTCGCTGTCGGAGCACCCGGCGGGGTCGCGTTCGGCGGAGCGCAGCGCGGCAAGCACGTCGGTGTCGATGCGCTCGGGAGCACGCGCGGCCAGTTCGTGAACGTGGGCACGGATCGATTCCCAGTCGCCGAACGCGCTGTCGATATCACTGCGGGTATCGGTGTTGCGGCCCTCGCTGTCGATCGCCGCGTTGAGGTCGACCCGGCCCGAGGAGCCGACGTCGTCGGGTTCCTGCCAGGGCATGCCTACCGGGTTGACGTCGCGAGCCAGTCCGGTCGCCGGATCGGCCAACGCCGTCACATGTCCCCGCACGCGTGGGTCGATCCAGGCCGAGCCCGCCTGCACGTATTTGGGCTGTGCGGTCAGCCGCTGAACCAGCTCGTAACCGGCTGCGGCGGTGACAGCGGTTAGGTCGTCCAGTGCCGGCCACGGTCGCTCCGGATTGACGTGGTCGGGCGTCAGCGGTGAAACCCCGCCCCAGTCGTCCACTCCGGCGCCGATCAGCGCCAGGCACTCGTCGCGCGACACCAGGTTCGGCGGCGCCTGGATGCGCATCCCGGGCCCTAGCACCAACCGCGCGACCGCCACCGTCGCCAGGTAATCCTCGATGCCGGCGTCGGGAACGGCTGCCATCGCGGTGTGTTCCTTGGCCCGGAAGTTCTGCACGATCACTTCCTGCACGTGGCCGAACTCCTTGTGCGACTTGCGGATCGCATGCAAGGTGTCGGCACGTTCGGCGAGCGTCTCGCCGATGCCGACCAGCAGGCCGGTGGTGAACGGAATCGACAACCGGCCCGCGTCGGTCAGCGTGCGCAGGCGGATGGCCGGATCTTTGTCCGGGCTGCCATAGTGCGCAAGCCCTTTCGTCTCGAACAGCCGGCGCGAGGTCGTCTCGAGCATCATGCCCATCGACGGCGCCACCGGCTTGAGCCGCGCCATCTCCGACCAACTCATCACGCCCGGATTCAAGTGCGGCAACAGCCCGGTCTCTTCGAGCACCCGGATCGCCATCGCCCGCACGTAGGACAGCGTGGAGTCGTAGCCACGCGCCTCCAGCCACTCGTGTGCTTCCGGCCAGCGGTCCTCGGGCCGATCACCGAGGGTGAATAGTGCTTCCTTGCAACCGAGTTCGGCGCCCCGGCGGGCGATGTCGAGAATGTCGTCGGGCTCGAGATACATGCCGGCCCCTTGGGCGCGCAGCTTTCCCGGGACCGTGACGAAGGTGCAGTAATGACAGCTGTCCCGGCACAGGTGGGTGATCGGGATGAAAACCTTGCGTGAATAGGTGATCGGCAGCCCGCCGCCCGGGCCGCGCCGCCCGGCCGACTCCAGACCCGCGTCGCGCACCCGCGCCGCGCTGGCGCACAGATCCGCGAGATCCGCGCCGCGCGCGGTCATCGCGACCGCCGCCTCATCGATGTTCAGCGCAACGCCATCCCGAGCCCGTCGCAATACCCGTCGCAGCGCCGAGGCACTGACCTCAGCGGAGGTCTTGGCCGGAACCACAGGGTTGGGCAAAGCGGTAGGCTCCTCGCCCGGAGTCAACAGCACCTTCGTGTAACTTCCCCACGATCGAATTTCATCCGTGCGTCCCAACATGTGAAATCGTGGCACCCGCCGGCGGGTCCCGTCTGGGCAACAGTCAACAGTAGCGGCACACCCGCGCGGCCACACGGGCGACATCCCGGCCGAACGTCAGGCGCCCCGGCCGCGCCGCCACAGCACCCATACGGGCGGCACAACGCCCAGGACCAGCAGCAACAAGGCCCCGTAGGCCATCAGGCCGCGGCCCCCCAGGATGACGTCGTCGGCCGGGCCGCCCATGCTGACCACCGCCACCGTCAGCAGCCACGTCCATAACGGCAAGGCCGCCAGGCGGGATGAGCCGGTCCAGCGACCGGCGGCCCACACCAGCGCCGCGTTGACCAGTCCAGAAATCAGTCCACTGATGGGGAACGGAATCGTCCCGAGATAGAGCGGCAACAGCAGAGCTCCGGCAAGTGCGGAGAGCACCCCGTCGACCGCCAAGAGGGCCAACACGACGAAGCGGATCGCGGGGTCGGTGGCACCGTTGTCGTCAACGGACGCGACGCGTGGCTTGGTTTCGGTCAGGTCGGGACGCTGTCGATGTTGGACATGATGGAGCCGATAACAAACTGCAGGCTGTCCAGCCGGTCCTGCCAGTGCTGCAGATTAGGGTCCAGGTCGGGGTCCATGCGAATTCCTTCCGTGGCTGCCTGATTGGCAGCTTACCGCGTCGACGCCGCGGGGAAACCAAGCCCCGCGAGCAGGTCGGTTTCCCAGCCGCGCTCGTCACGCTCGCCCGCGGCGCCCGCGGCCAGGACGTAGTGCTCGTCCCCCACTATCGGAATCGCCGCGTTGTTCGACAGCGCGCAGGCCCGACCGGTCGGCCCGACCGCCACCTGGGTGGCGTGCGCGGCCAGCGCCGCCCGCTTGGCCGCCCGAGCCTGCGGGCCGGTCTCGACGACGGCGTCGATGTCGTCGTCGGCGTAGCCGAAGGTGAACTCTTCTTTGGGTGGGATCGACCATTCGGGCCGCAGATCCTGGGCTGTCAGCGCCTCCATGGCCGCCTCGAATGTGCGCCTCGCGAAGACCGACCAGTACAACTTCGGTGCGGCCCAGGGCTCACCGGGGAAGTCTGCGGCGCCGGCCGCCGCCACGGCGGCCATCGTGATCCGGTGCGCGTGCACGTGATCGGGATGGCCGTAGCCTCCGCCAGGGTCGTACGTCACGACCACGTGCGGGCGCTGCTCGCGAATAACGGCCACCAGCGCGCCGACGGCGTCGCGCTCGTCGGCATCGATGAATCGTTGCCGGTGTCGATGGGGAGTGCCACGCATGCCCGAATCGCGCCACCGGCCGGCGCCGCCGAGATAGCGGGGCTCGCTGACACCCAACGCCCGCAGCGCGGCGGTCAATTCGCCGATCCGATAGCCGCCGAGTTGATCCGCCCGATCGACGGCGAGTTCGGCCCAACGATCGCCGATCACCTCGCCCTCCTCGCCCAGCGTGCAGGTGACGACGCGGACATCCGCCCCGCGGGCGGCGTAGTGGGCGATGGTCGCACCGGTGCCCAGGCTTTCGTCGTCGGGGTGCGCGTGGACGAACAGCAGCCGTGGCGTCTCAGGCATGGACGGCACCCTACCGTCAGCGGCGGCGAATCGGCAGTCAGGTTTAGTGACCGGCACCGTTTCTTATGTTCGTCGCCGGGTGGCCGTGTCGCCGGGATCTCGGCGGATAGGAACGCGCACGGCTACTATCGAGGAGTGCCCCAGCTCACGGACGCAGACCACACCGGCAACCGAAGCCGCCGGCGAGGTGAGGTCCTCGAACGCGCCCTCTACGAAGCCACCCTGGCCGAGCTGACCGAAGTCGGTTACGGGGGCCTGACTATGGAGGGAATCGCGGCGCGCGCCCACACCGGCAAGGCCGCGCTCTACCGGCGCTGGGACACCAAGTGCGAGCTGGTGCATGCCGCTTTGGTTTTCGCGCTGCCGCCGCTGCCCGAACTGCGTTCCGGCCGTTCGGCCAGAGAGAACCTACTGGCGATGTTCACCGCCCAGCGTGACCTGCTGGCCGGAAAGACCGGCTTCCCCAGTCTGGATGTCATCCATCAGCTGTTGCACGAACCCGAGATGCGGGCCATCTTCGCCGATGCGGTGGTGCGGCCACGCATGCGAATCGTGGAATCGATCCTGGAGGCCGCCATCGAAGACGGCGACCTCGATCCGAAGGTCGTCACTCCGCTCACCGCCCGCATCGGGTCGGCCCTGATCAACCAGCACTTCCTGCTGAACGGGTCGCCACCGAACCGGCGGGAGCTGGCGCTGATCGTCGACACCGTGATCCCGTCGCGGTCAACGCAGGCCGCCGGCTGACGACGCGGATTACGGCCCGGTCTTGATCCATTGGCCGGCGTCGCCGACGATGCCGACCGGAACCGCACCGGACAAGCTGACGTTCTGCACGCTCGGGCCGGCCCCAACGATGGTGGTGTCCTGCAGGATCGGCAGCACCGTGGACATGTTCCACAATCGCGGTTCGACCGCGGTGATCACGTCGTTGATGTTCTTGGTGCCGTCGAGGGCGGCGTCGATGTTCGACTGGATGCTGCGATCGCAGATCCCGGTCAGGTTCGATGGCGCCTGCACCAGGGCGTTGGGATCGGCGGGGCGGCTGGGCGGCGGTGTCGTCGTCGGTGTCGTCGACGTGGCGGCCGGCCCGGTGGATGGCGTGGGACCGGCGGGAGCCGACGGCGTGGGCGCCGGCCCGTTGGAAATCGGCACCTGGGTCGATTCCAGTGCGCGACAGCCGTATCGGGAGGCGAGCCGTGCCGCCAGGTTTCCGCCCGCCTGGTGCCAGCCGACAATCGCGTCCACGCGGTTGTCGTTCAGCGCGTCGTGGTAGAGGGTGACCGGGTCCAGCGCCAGCACGGTCGCGGCGATGCCGACGTTGCGCAACCGGTCGGCGGCCGTGTTGGCCACCGCGACGGCGGTCGGGTCATTCGCCGCGACCCCTATGACCAGCGAGAGCTCTTGGCCGTCCTTGCTGATCCGGCCGCGGATGACCTCGGGCGGCCCAGTGTTCGGCGGGACGGGCGCGGGCGATGCCGAGGAGTTGGGTTCCACCTTGTAGCCGGCCCCCTCGAGCAACGCCAGCGCCGCCGGCGTCGTCATCGCCGGTGGCGCGGTCGGCTCGTATCCCGGGTCGCTCGGCGCGCGGATCTGGGCCTGATCCAGGGTCACGGTGTTGTCGCTGCCCGCGCCCACGGCCGCGAGCAGGTCGACGTCGAGCAGCCCCAAGATCGCCTTACGGACTTGCGTGTCAGCCAGTTTGGGCTCGGTGGCCCGCAGCATGAGCTGCATGACCCGCGGCGTCACGATCCGGGCGGTCCGGACATCGGGAATGGCGGACAGCTGCGCGAACGCCGCCGAGCCGCCATGCACTTGCGCCACCTGGGTGTCGCCGTTGCGCACGGAATCGGCCAGCGCGGCCGGCGCTCCGGCGCGCCGGAAGAGAATGAGCGCGGGTTTGGCCGGTGGTCCCCAGTAGCGGTCGTTGCGCGCCACCAGGATCTCGTCGCGCTGCGGGTCGATGCTCTCGACGCGGAACTGCCCGCCGGTGACCGGAAGCGCCCGGGCCAGGCCGGCCGCAAACCCTCCCGGCACGTCCTTGACGATGTGCGCCGGAAGGATGTTGCTGAACAACTCTCGCCACGCCGGATACGGTTCGGCGAAGGTGACCACTGCCTGCTTGCCGCCCTCCAGAGACTGCACGCCGGTGATGAGGTCATACCCCGCCGGGTCGACGACCCCGGGCTGGCTGACCATCTGGTGCCACAGGTACCAGAAGTCGTCGGCGGCAATCGGCGCGTTGTCGGTCCACTGCGCCTCGGGCCGGATCTTGTAGGTCACCGTGAACGGATTCTGACTGGTCACCTCGGCCGACACCAATAGGGTCGGGTCCATCTCCCAGCGTGAGCCGGTCGGCGTGTTGGTATCGGGGACCGGCCGAAACGCGCTCGGCAGCACCAGCGCGCTGATCGCGGCGTTCACCGGGGACAGGTCGGACAGCAGATGTGGATTGAAGCCGGCCCCGATCGAGTCGATGCCCATGATGATCTCGCTGACCCGGGGCGGCGGCGGCACCGAGTTGTGCGGCGTATCGGTGCTCTGCGGCGCCGGCGGCGGGTTGACCGTGCAGGCCGAGAGAACGAGTCCGACCAGCGAGATCAGGCCGGCGAGCACCATCAACCAACGGCGGACTCGTCTCGGCACGCTGCTCAGGGTATCGAGCAGCCGCACAGCGGCCCGTCCGACCACCCGGTGTTAACCCCGGGCCTTGGCGCGCGACCGGCTGCGGGCCCGGGAGGTGGCGTCCAGCTCGACCTTGCGCACCCGCACGATCTCCGGGGTCACTTCGACGCATTCGTCTTGCGCGCAGAATTCCATGGCCTGTTCGAGATCGAGCTCGAGCGGCCTGGCCAGCGTTTCGATGACATCGGCGGTCGACGACCGCATGTTGGTCAGCTTCTTCTCGCGGGTGACGTTGATGTCGAGATCCTCTGCGCGCGGGTTGATTCCGACGACCATGCCCTCGTAGGTGTCCTGGCCGGGCTCGACGAAGAACTGGCCCCGGTCGGCGAGCTGGATCATTGCGAACGGCGTGATGGTGCCCGCGCGGTCGGACACCAGCGACCCGCTGTGGCGGGCCCGGATCTCCCCCGCCCACGGCCGGTAGCCGTCGAACACGGCATTGGCGATGCCGGTGCCGCGGGTCAGGGTGAGGAAATCGGTGCGGAAGCCGATCAGGCCGCGGCTGGGCACGATGAAGTCCATCCGCACCCAGCCCGCCGCGTGGTTGGTCATCTCTTCCATGCGGCCCTTGCGGGCGGCCATCAGCTGGGTGATTGCGCCGACGAACTCGTCGGGGCAGTCGATGGTCATCGCCTCGAAGGGCTCGTGCAGCTTCCCGTCGATCGTCTGAGTGACGACTTGCGGCTTGCCGACCGTGAGCTCGAAGCCCTCGCGGCGCATCTGCTCGACGAGCACCGCCAGCGCGAGCTCGCCGCGGCCCTGCACCTCCCAAGCGTCGGGTCGGTCGATATCGACGACTTTGATGGAGACGTTGCCGACGAGTTCGGCGTCGAGCCGCGACTTCACCATGCGAGCGGTCAACTTGTGACCCTTCACCTTGCCAGCCAGCGGCGAGGTGTTCGTTCCGATGGTCACGGAGATGGCGGGCTCGTCGACGGTGATCCGCGGCAGCGCGTGCGCGTGGTCCGGATCGGCCAGCGTGTCGCCGATCATGATCTCCGGAATGCCGGCGACGGCGACGATGTCCCCGGCGATGGCTTCGTCGGTGGGCGTACGTTCCACGCCCTCGGTCACGAGCAGTTCGGTGATCTTGGCGTTCGTGATGACGGGATGCCCGTCCACCTCGCGCATCCAGGCCACCTGCTGGCCCTTGCGGATCCGGCCCTTGTAGATGCGGATCAGCGCGAGCCTGCCGAGGAAGGCCGAGGCGTCGAGGTTGGTAACCAGCGCCTGCAGCGGCGCCTTGGGATCGCCCTGCGGCGGCGGGATGTGCTCGAGCAGGACGTCGAACAGCGGATCGAGGTTGTCGCCCTCGGGATTCTCGCCATTGGCCGGTTCCGTCGTGCTAGCGATGCCTGCCCGTCCCGAGGCGTACAGCGTCGGCAGGTCCAGGGCGTCCTCGGCGGCCTTCTGTGCTTCCTCGTCGAGGTCTGATGCAACGTCGAGCAGCAGGTCGTGGCTCTCCGAGACGACCTCAGAAATCCGAGCGTCCGGCCGGTCCGTCTTGTTGACGACCAGGATCACCGGCAGGTGGGCGGCAAGCGCCTTGCGCAGCACGAACCGCGTCTGCGGCAACGGGCCCTCAGACGCGTCGACCAGCAGCAGCACCCCGTCCACCATGGACAGCCCGCGCTCCACCTCGCCGCCGAAGTCGGCGTGGCCCGGGGTGTCGATGACATTGATTACGGTCGTCGTTCCGTCCGCATGCTTGCGATGCACGGCCGTGTTCTTGGCCAGGATCGTAATGCCCTTTTCTTTCTCCAGGTCCCCAGAGTCCATGAGGCGCTCGACCGTGTCGTCACCCCGGTGATGCAGCGCGCCCGACTGCCGCAGCATCGCGTCAACCAGGGTGGTCTTTCCGTGGTCGACGTGGGCGACGATGGCGACGTTGCGAAATAGCACGTCGGTGATTGTGGCAGTGGGGGCCCGGGATAGCGAACCGGCTGGTGACCGGGCGCCCTGCGCATCGTCGACGGCGTCGAGTGTGCGGTGGCGGCGTTGAGTGTGCGGTGGCGGCGGGCCGGGTCGGCGTGTCGTCGCCCTAGCCGCACAACCACAGCGCAAGACGGTCGCTACCAGCCCCGCCGGCGCGGCGCCGTACCGACGAGTTCGCCCTTGTCCGCCGCCTCACGGCTGCGGTAGACGATGTAGGGCCGGAACAGGTAGACGACCGGGGCGCTGAACGCATGGACCAGTCGGGTGAACGGCCATAGCGTGAACAGCACCATGCCGATCAGGGCGTGCAGCTGGTAGTCCAGCGGCGCGTTGATCATCACCTCGCCGTGCGGCTGCAGGATCCAGATGCGGCGGAACCACAAACCGACGGTGTAGCGATAGTGGAACTCGCCGCCGTGCGGGCCGGTGCCGATCAGGTCGCAGTACAGGCCGACCACGATCGCCAGCAGCAGCACCACATACATCACCTTGTCGCTGCGGCTGGTGGCCATTTTTACCCCCGGGCGGGTGAATCGACGGTAGACCAGCAGCGCGATGCCGATCAGCGTCGCGATGCCGGCCATCGACCCGGCGATGACCGCCTGCAGGTGGTAGAAGTGGTCGCTCATCTTGAGCATCTGGGTGACCTTCGGCGGGATGAACAAGCCCATCACGTGTCCGGCGAACACCGCGAGGATCCCGAAATGGAAGATGGGGCTGGCGACGCTCAGCAGCCGCGACTCGTAGATCTGCGAGGACCGCGAGGTCCAGCCGAATTTGTCGTAGCGGTAGCGCCACCAGGTGCCCACGATCAGCACCGACAACGTGACGTAGGGCGCGATGTCCCAGAACAGGACGTTGCTAAACACTTGGCGTTCCTTTGCGGGGTGGCACGGTCAAGGTAAACGGTTGCAGCCCAACGGCTTCCGCGGGCGGCCCAGCTTGCGCCAGTCGCTCGGCGCGGCGCACTTCCTGATCGGTTGCCGCGGCCAGGGTTTCGCAGACAGCCGCCACCGTCGGCTCGTATGGCGACTTGGCGTCGGCCAGGGCGCCGCGCAGCACGTCGATGGGCACCCGATGCTGGTCCAGCAGTCGCCGGCCGACCTCGGGATCGACGGTGGCGGCGAATTCGAGCACCACGGTCAGATGATCGGGCGCCTCGCCGCCCGGCGGCTGCACACCCGCCTCCCGGTAGGCGGTGGCGAACGCCAGCATCTCGCGGCCTCGGTTACGGGTGTCCCCCGCGGTCCAGTAGGTGAGATACATCGTGGCGCGCCGGCGCATGTCGAACGTGGCGACGTAGTCCATCGCGGCGGCCATCGGCTCACGGGCGCGCAGCGCCGCGACCGTCTGCCCGAGCAGCGCCGCCGGCGGACCGCTGATGTGGCCGACCAGCTCGTCGACTTCGTCCAGCCGCCCGGCCAACCCGTCGTCCGGGTAGGCCAGCAGCAGCGACGCCGCCTGCCACACCAAGCGATCCTGCATCGCCCGGTTGGTGGAGCGCTCCCGGAGCGCCGAAAGCAGTTTCATCGCTGCTGCTCTTCGGGAAACATTCCGGTGGGCACCTGGCCGCCGTCCCAGTTGAGCAGGTTCACCCGCGTCGACCGCCGCGTATTAGCGGGATCGTCGCCGCGCTGCTGGAGGGTGTGGAAGGTCTCCACGGACACCGGCACCGGATCCGACTCATACATGCCCGGCCCGCCGTCACCCGTCAACGAGCAGCCCATCTCCTCGAGGTCGCGGGCCTGCGGCGCAAAGGCGGTCGGAATGACGTAGCGCTCTTCATATTTCGCGATGGCAAGCAGCCGGTACATCTCATAGATCTCCTCTTCGGTCAGGCCGACCGAATGCGGGATGTGCGGCTGGGTTTCGCGGCCGAGGTTGATGTCACGCATGTAGGAGCGCATCGCCGCCAGCTTGCGCAGCACGCCTTCGACCACCTCGGTATCGCCGGCGGTGAACAGTTCGGCCAGGTATTGCATCGGGATGCGCAGCGCGTCCAACGCGCCGAACAGGTTGCCGACGTCTTCCCCGTCGTGCCCGTCGCGGCTGACCGCGTCGACCACCGGCGAGAGCGGCGGGATGTACCAAACCATCGGCATGGTGCGGTATTCCGGGTGCAACGGCAGCGCCACCTTGTAGGTGTGGATCAGCGCGTATACCGGGGAACGCTGCGCGGCCTCGATCCACTCGTCTGGGATTCCTTCCGCCCGCGCGCCGGCGATGACGTCCGGATCGCCTGGGTCCAGCAGGATCTCGCACTGCGCCGGGTAGAGATCGGTCTCCTTCTCCACCGACGCTGCTTCCAGCACCCGGTCGACGTCGTAGAGAACCACGCCCAGGTAGCGCAGCCGCCCCACGCACGTCTCCGAGCAGATGGTCGGCAGGCCGACCTCCATCCGCGGATAACACAGCGTGCACTTCTCGGCCTTGCCCGTCTTGTGGTTGAAATAGACCTTCTTGTACGGACATCCGGACACACACATCCGCCAGCCGCGGCAGCGGTCCTGGTCGACCAGCACGATGCCGTCCTCGCTGCGCTTGTACATCGCACCCGACGGGCACGACGCCACGCAGGACGGGTTGAGGCAGTGCTCGCAGATGCGGGGCAGGTAGAACATGAAGGTTTCTTCGAGCGAGAGTTTGATCTCTTCGCTGACCTTCTTCAGGATCGGGTCCTCGGCCAGGATCTCCGGCGACCCGGCCAGGTTGTCGTCCCAGTTCGGCCCCCACGAAATCTTCATCGGCTCACCGGTTATCAGGCTTTTGGGTGCGGCCGTCGGGAAGGTGTCCCCCGCGGGTGCCGTGGTCAGGTTCTCGTAGTCGTAGGTCCACGGCT
>NZ_DASUHS010000136.1:0-42707 GCF_036273375.1 Mycobacterium sp.
CGACTGGCGCCCAGCTGCCCGTGCAGGTAGGCGGTGAACAGGCCCGACAACCCGCCTATCAGGCTGGTGGCGATCATCTTCTGCAGCACGGCATCGCCGATCCGGGACAGCTTGTGCTGCAGTAGATCGATGAAATTGGGCATCCACTCCGCGCCGGACCGAATCAGAACGGGCTCCACCGCCGGCGCCACCAACAGCACGCGTCCACGGACCGGGTCGTCGACCATCAGCTCGACGAATCGCTCGACGGCTTCCCGCGGAGTCGTCGCCGACGTCAGGGTGTTCATGGCGCGCGTGCAGACATCGTCGTACACCGCGCGCACGAATTCGTCACGGTCGGCGAAGCTTTCGTAGAAGTAGCGTTCGGTCAGGGCGGCCTCACGGCAGACAGCGCGCACGGTCAGCGCCGGCCCCCCGGCACTGCCGAGTAACTGCACGCCGGCGCTGACGAGGTTGTCACGGCGGAGCGCGAGTCGACTCTCCAAGGGGACGCCGGTCCAGCGTCCCCGTCGTTGACCCGCCTGCACATCGCTCCTAAGCTTGAGATTGACAACGGTTGTAGTCAAAATTCACGATACCAACAGGGGCCTAATAGTGACTCAAGATACGTCCGCATCGCCCCCTCTGACCAGCGACGTCGCAGGTAGCAATGTCGTCGGCACCGCTGAGCAGTCAGTTTCGGCTGGGCCGGCCGAAGCGTCCGACGGTGTCGCGGGTGGCTGTCCGGTCTCGCCGGCGGGGTATGACGCACCGCCAGCACCGCTGGGGCCCGATTCGCTGACCTGGCGGTACTTCGGGGACTGGCGGGGCATGCTTCAGGGTCCGTGGGCGGGGTCGATGCAGAACATGCACCCTCAGCTGGGCGCGGCGGTCATCGATCACTCCACGTTCTTCCGCGAGCGCTGGCCGCGCCTGCTGCGCTCGTTGTACCCCATTGGTGGGGTCGTGTTCGACGGGGATCGCGCCCCGGGCACCGGTGCCGAGGTCCGCGATTACCACACCGACATCAAGGGGGTCGACGAACGGGGCCGGCGCTATCACGCGTTGAACCCCGACGTCTTCTACTGGGCGCACTCCACCTTCTTCATGGGCACCATTCATGTGGCCGAACGATTCTGCGGCGGGATCACCGAGGAGCAGAAGCAGCAGCTGTTCGAAGAACACGTCGAGTGGTACCGGATGTACGGCATGAGCATGCGGCCGGTGCCGGGTTCCTGGCAGGAATTCCAGGTCTACTGGGACCACATGTGCCGCAACGTGCTGGAGAACAACTGGGCGGCCCGGGCCGTGCTCGATCTGACCGAGCTACCGAAACCCCCGTTCGCGCAATGGATTCCGGATCCGTTGTGGGCTGCGCAACGCAAACTGTTGGCGCCGTTCTTCGTCTGGGTGACGGTCGGCCTGTACGACCCACCGGTGCGGGAACTGATGGGCTACCGCTGGTCACGCCGCGACGAGTGGCTGCACCGGCGTTTCGGCGACCTCGTCCGTGGCGTGTTCGCCCTGGTGCCAAGCAGATTCCGCAAGCACCCGCGGGCCCGGGCCGGCTTGGACCGCGCCAGCGGGCGGATCCCGCTCGATACGCCACTGATGCAAACCCCGGCGCGCAACCTGCCGCCCGAAGACGAGCGCGGAAACCCCAAGCATTATTGCCCGATGGTCTCCTGAGCAGCCGAGGCGCCGCTCGCGCTATGCGTGGGGGTGACCGTGAACTTCTTCCAGGCCGGCCTGATGCACGTGCTGATGGGTGTGTTCGGTCCCGTCGGCGTGAGCGTGTGAGTGTTCGTGCTCGACATGGTCATGCTCGTGGGTCGTGTGCGCATGGGCATGCGTCACGTCGCCGTGCTGATGGTCGTGCGCGTGCGGCGCGTCGTGGGTGTGCTGTTCGCTCATTGGTGCTTTCTCCTTAATGAAATGCCTTGTGGCGATTGCTCGCTCAGCGCGCTGCGCTGCCGGTTCGACGGGCGAGACGACGCGGCGACGGCCTTCAGCCCACTGTCGCCGCGGTGGTGACCGGGCACCCCGGGGCCGGCGTGCTCGGCGTTGAAGACCGCGTCGATGACGAGCTGACGGACGTGATCGTTTTCCAGGCTGTAGAAAATGGTCGTGCCCTCCCGGCGGGTGCGAACCAGCCGTGCCATCCGCAACTTCGCGAGGTGCTGGGAAACCGACGGTGCCGGCTTGCCCACGTGCTCGGCGAGCTCGTTGACCGCCATCTCGCGGTCGGTCAACGTCCAGAGCACCTGCACGCGAGTGGCATCGGCCAGCATCCGGAACACCTCGACCACCAGGTTGGCCTGGTCGTCAGGCAGCCGGCCTGTGCTGTTATCTGCATGCATACGCAAATACTAGCGAAAGCCGGCTGTGCTGCCAAGGACGCGGTTCAGGCCGACGGAACGACCGTCGACCGGGGGCCGCCGTTGCGCTCGTTCCAAAGCCGGTAGACCTCCACGGCGTCATCTCTGGGGTCGTAGCGCATCGGCAGGCGTCGCTGGTCCCATTCCTTCGCGAATTCGTCGTAGAACGTGGACAACTCGAAGTACTTGCGGTCATCCAGGTAGTACTGCTCGTAGCTGTCCCGGGTGGTCAGGAAGACGACTTCCTTGGGCGAGCAGTAGTACAGCGAGCCCAGACACATCGGGCACGGGTGGGCCAGCACGTAGATGGTGGTGCCGACGAGGTGCTCGGTGCCGAGCTTCATGCAGGCCTCGCGGATCGCCAGGATCTCCGCGTGGGCGGTGGGATCGTTCGTCTGGGCCACCTTGTTGGCGCTCTCGGCGAGCACCGCGCCGTCCCGGACGATCACCGTCGCAAAGGGGCGGCCGCCCTCCGTCACGTTGCGGCTGGCCAGGTCGATCGTTCGCTGTGCGAAATCGGTCATCGGGTCCTCCGGCATAGAACGGGGAGCAGATAACTCGGAGAGTAGTCCCGCGGGCCGGGATGCGAACTTGTGATACTAACTAGATTGTCTATGTTTTTTCGGACCCATTTGAGGGGGCACCATGGCGCGCACCGAACGTGATCGTTGGGACCTTGAGACGAGTGTCGGGGCGACGGCGACCATGGTGGCCGCCCAGCGGGCCCTGTCTTCTGACGCGAAGTTGATCGACGATCCGTATGCCGCGCCGCTGGTGCGCGCGGTCGGGATCGACGTCTACGTCCGGCTGGTGAATGGCGAAATCGCGGCCGACGGGAACACGGAGTTCGATCCGCAGCGAATGGCGCAGGGGATGGCCTGCCGCACCCGGTTCTACGACCAGTTCTTTCTGGACGCGACCCGCAGCGGCATCGGTCAGGTGGTGATCCTCGCGTCGGGCCTCGATTCCCGCGCCTATCGGCTGCCGTGGCCGGCAGGGACGGTCGTCTACGAGGTCGACATGCCAGAGGTGATCGAATTCAAGACCCTGACGCTGGGCGACCTGGGAGCCGAGCCGACCGCCGAGCGGCGCACCGTCGCCATCGACCTGCGCGACGATTGGGCCTCGGCCCTGCAGGCGGCCGGATTCGACCCGCAGGCTCCCTCGGCATGGAGCGCCGAAGGTCTGGTGGTCTACCTGCCGGACGAGGCTCAAGATGCGCTGTTCGACAACATCACGACGCTGAGTGCCCCCGGCAGCCGTCTCGCCTTTGAATTCGTGCCTGACACTGCCGTTTTCGCCGACCCGCGGTGGCGCGCCCACCATGACCGGATGAGCGAACTCGGGTTCGAGATCGACTTCAACGATCTCGTCTACCACGGCCAGCGCAGCCACATCGTCGACCATTTGAGGCAGCGCGGCTGGCAGACCACATCGAAGACCATTGCGGAGTTGCATGCGGCTAACGGATTTGTCTACGTGGACGACGACGTCGCTGCGGCCTTCGCCGATGTTACGTACAGCAGCGCGGTGCTCGGGCGATGAGCCGTCATGCCGGCGCGCACAGCTCCGGCCGTGCGCGTTGTGGTGCCCCCACCAGGGCTCGAACCTGGGACCTGCGGATTAAAAGTCCGTAGCTCTACCAACTGAGCTATAGGGGCCGCGGAGATTCAGGATACTTGGACCGAAAACCAGGCTCGTTTGAGGATTGGGCACACCGTGACCTAAGCTGACGTGGCTCCCAACGAAACCACGTTGCGAGTACCCCGGAGTGATTCGGTTCTGGCCCCCATCGTCTAGTGGCCTAGGACGCCGCCCTTTCACGGCGGTAGCACGGGTTCGAATCCCGTTGGGGGTACGCGACGCGGTGACGCGGAGCAGCAGCAAGGCCCTGTGGCGCAGTTGGTTAGCGCGCCGCCCTGTCACGGCGGAGGTCGCGGGTTCGAGTCCCGTCAGGGTCGCCAAGCGCGGCGAGGCCCTCGCTGCCCTCCGGCCAGGTAGCTCAGTCGGTACGAGCGTCCGCCTGAAAAGCGGAAGGTCG
This sequence comes from Mycobacterium sp., assembly GCF_036273375.1. Taxonomy (GTDB): domain Bacteria; phylum Actinomycetota; class Actinomycetes; order Mycobacteriales; family Mycobacteriaceae; genus Mycobacterium. Next base: position 4,399 of record NZ_DASUHS010000136.1, read on the forward strand.
GCGGTTCGATCCCGCCCCTGGCCACATCAAAGGCCATTTCTGCGTTGCTTCCCTATGTCATTCGACGTTTATCCGTCGGATATACCGGCCGCTTTGTCCAGCACCGCAGCCACTTCCATGTGTACATGGCCTCTGCTCATATAGATGTCCTGGGTCATCGACGGCCGGGCGTTTCCGAGTTGGTCGGCCCCCACCCGTGCAGACAAACCGCTGTCGTCGATGAGCGTTGCGACCGTCTTCCTGAAACTGTGTGACGACACGGCAGCTACGCCCAGATCTTCGCGTACCTCCCGCCACTGCTTACCGAAGTTGTCAGGGTCGCGCAACGTCCCCGTCGACGACGGAAAGATCACTCCGGCAGTGTTTGAGTCTTGGCGGCCACCCTTGCGACGGTGGAGCGCATCCACGGCGAACTGGGGGAGCGGAACCGACCGCGCGTCACCGCCTTTGGTGGTGTCCTGCCGAACCAAGCCCCGGCCTTTCAACCTCACCACTGCGCCGGTCACCGTTAGCACCCGGCCATCCAGATCGACGTCCTCCCACCGCAGCGCCCGCAGCTCTGAGCGCCGCATCCCGGTCGCTGCGAGCACAATCACCGGGTCGCGTAAATCTTTCCGCTCGCAGACCTTTGATTCGCCGATGGCCCGCAAAAGTGCGCGTACCTGGTCCACATCAAGGGCCGGCGCACCCTGCACCTTCTTATCGGCTTTCCGCTTCCGGCGCGTCCCAAGCTCTCGCACCGGGTTCGCGGCAATCGCGCCCGCCAACACGGTGTCGGTGAGCACCGAGTTCAACGCAACCTTCGTATGCCGTTCGCGGGTTGCTCCGTGGTCCCGCCGGACGCCCCGGAGTTCGTCCGGTAGGCCTGGTGTCGCCTCACAAACACCGATGTCCGCGAGACGAGGCCGCACCTTGTCTAGGGTGGCGGCGTAAGTGTCAATACTCTTTGGTGCCAGCTCTCCGTCCTGCCGACAACGCTCGATGTATCTGGTGAGCAGCGTCCCGAGTGTTGTTGCACGGCTGACCGTTCCAGTGCCCGGTGGACGCCGGCCCGCGAGCGCGTCTCGTAGTGCTTCCTCCGCGCGTGCGCCGTATTCGTCGGACATTCCAAACGGTGTCACACGTTCGATGCGCCGCGTTACGCCATCGACGTCGCGAAATCGGCATCGTGCCATCCGGACTAAGCCACCGAGGTACTTCCGGCTGACCTTCCCGTGCTGCCCGATGCGCAGCGGTGGTTTACCCGCCATCGTGATTCCGATTCTGGCCGAAGCTGTAAAGGATTTCATCGCGTTGATTCTCAAGCGATTTAATGAATTCCCGCCTGTGTTTCACTGTCTCCTGCTGACGTTCCCTGAACGCTTCGGGCATCGAAGGTCTGCAACGCCGACTCCACCTGAAACAGGTTGTGCCGCTGGATGTCGAGGAGTTGGTTGACCTCGTTTAACTTCATGGTCAGCTCGAGCCGCGCCAACGACAATGCGGGTCACACATGTGTAGTCGAAAAGCGTTTGCGAAAAATGCTAGGGGCCGTCGACTCCAAGTAGCCCTCTCCCTCTTGAGATCTGCCCGCCCTCACCCTGCGAACCATCGTGGGATTCGGACATGCATTGCAGCACAACGGATTAAGGGCAAACGATGGCACTGGAGCACGGACGCACCCGCTACACCAGCGGATGCCGCTGTGGTATTTGCAAGGCTGCCGAGCGCGACTACCAGCGCAGTCGCTACAGGCGGCAGCGCGGGCTTCCCATCGACCCGCCAGACCCCCCGAAGCTGAGTGTGGTTGATCCATAGCTGGTTTCATCACATGAGGGTTCTGTGGTTGAGGCTGTGCGCGCCGAGCTCGAGGCCCGCGCCGGCCGCTGCCGAACGGCCCGGCCTGGCCGCGGCAGCGCTAGCATTGGCCAGCATTCTCGACGACTCCGCGCGAGCAGCGACGAAACCAGCCGCTGCTCGCCGATTGGTGGCGATTTTGAGCACGCTGTCCAAGCGTGGGTAGCGTCCCGGCAAGCTGGCAGTAGTGAGGTCATGACGGCCGGCGACTACCGAGCCGATTAGCCCCACCAACCCTGACCGCGTCGCGGCTTCACGATGAGGCGATTGAAGCGTGCGTCATCAATGCGGGTAATCGTAAGGGTTGGCCGGAGTATCGATGCGCATGACCATGGTGGCTTCCAGCGTCGGGATCATGAGGTAATTCGACTGTCCAATAAGGGGTTCGACTCGGCCCTCGACCCGAAGCCATGTGTTGTCGGGCAGCCCGGCGGCGTGTATGGCGGCCGGGCCACGCAGATGGATGCGGGCCAGCTGAGCGTCGGCGGCGCAACAGGTAATGACGATGCGAGCAAGGTCGACGCCCTGTGCCTCGCTGAGGACAAAACCAGTCACCGTGATCGATCGATTAGTCAACGAGCCGGTGGAGTCTTGCACCTCGCGCTCCAGTACCTCTGGGAGGGACACTTCCGGGGCGTTGCCCGGCGGTAGTGGGGCAAATGGAACACGATTCAGGACAGCGTTCGACACGGTGGTCACAGACGGGGCAGCGGCTGAGGGCCGCAGCGCCGGCGGCGAAACGACGATCAAAATCAAGACAGGGACGACGAGCAGCCACACGATGCCGGTCCGGTGGGAGTGTGCCTCACTGCAATCACTGGGCCGCGGTCCTCCCCGGCGGACATCCCTAATGATCGCGAATAGCGCTAACGCAATCAGCAGCAGCGCGGACGCGGCCAGCCAAGGCAGCAGCCCAGGCTTGACGTAGCGCGTGAACGCGCCCGACACGATGATCGCCCCGATGCTGGTGCCTACCAGCAAGAGAACGATGTTCTCGGTTTCGCGGCTCATTTATCCACCACCGAGAACCAACAACCCGACGGCGCACGCGCTTGCCGTTGCAACCAACAACGTGGTGGGGGCAAAGCGCGCCGCAAAAGCGCGGCCGAACATGCCCGCCTGCATCGCGAACAGCTTCACGTCAACCGCCGGCCCCACAACCAGAAACACAAGCCGGGGCAGCAGCGGCACCATCGTCATGCTGGCGGCTACGAACGCGTCGGCCTCCGAACACAACGCGAGCACCACCGCCAACGCGGCCATCACGACCACACCAACGATCAGGTGTGCCGACAAACGTTCGAAGACCCACCGCGGCACCACCACGTGAAGTATCGCGGCCGCGGCGGCACCTAATACCAAATAAGATGCGGCTTGAAGGAAGTCGTGGCGGGCCGCCTCTGCGAACACCTCCCAGCGTGACTGTGTCTGTACGTCTGAAGGGGGAAGCCGGCGGGTGATCCACTCCGTTCGGCCCCAACGTGACCATGCCCAGCCCATGATCACCGCGGTCAGCAGAGACGCCCCCATCCGGGCAAAAACCATCTTGGGCGCACCCGGAAACGCCACCGCGGTGGCGACTAAGACCACCGGGTTGATCGCCGGCGCGGCCAGCATGAAGGTCAAAGCCGCGGCTCCTGTCGCCCCTCCTTCGCCGAACAACCGCCGCGCCACCGGGACCGACCCGCATTCACAGCCCGGCAACGCCGCCCCACCCACACCGGCGGCCAATACCGCCACTGCGGTACGACGCGGGCAACCACCGCGCCAACCGCTCCGGAGACACAAACACCGCAATCAACCCGCTGACCACTACCCCCAGCGCCAAAAACGGAACCGCTTGCACGAACACCCCACAGAACACCGTGCCTGCGGTCGACAATGCCTGACTGTCGAAGACCGCATTTCGCAACATCGTCGCAGAGAAGGCGCAAGCAAGCAGAATGCATACCAACACTTCGGTCGACCCGACGTGCAGTCCGCGCCCCCACCTCAGCGTCGCCACCGTCTCATTATGTCAGCGCATTGCCACCGATCCTGGCCAACGTCTTCGTCCTGCTCGAGTTACCGAAACGAACTACCGGTATCAACGCACATTCTTGAGTAAAACCCCTCTGGCACAACAGATTTCATAGATGTGCCGGGGTCGTGGAACCCAGGTACGCCGCAATGCCCTGGGTGACCGCTGATGCGTACCGCGACCGCCCGTCAGCACTGGCAGAACTGTGGCATCGGCGGCGTTGGGAACGGTTATTGCACCCGCGCAGCCGCTTTTCGGCAATTGCCTCCCTATGTGCATCGACGCGAACGTGACGATCGGCCCCAGTGTGTTGAAACCGAGTTGGGCTCCCGGAGCCAGCAGTGGGCCGACACGTGGCGCTTGCCGGTGCAAGTGCTCCTAATGACAATGACAATCATTGTGGACAACGCCCACCGCAGTCGGTACGCTCAGGCCGTCTTAATGATAATCGTTTTCAATATTGGGAGGGGCAATGCGTACCCCGGCGGTCCTTGTGGCTGCTTAGGGGGACAGCGGCCGCGTGGTAGGCACGCCCCAGCACGACCACCGCCCTCGGGCTCGGCTTATTTTCGGGAGGAGAACTCTGATGATTTATGTCACTGTGCAGCCGGAGATGCTGGCCGCCGCCGCGAGCCACCTGCAGTTGATTGGCTCGTCGCTGGTCGCCCAGAATGCGGCCAACGCAGCGCCGATGACCGGTGTCGTACCCGCCGCCGCCGATGAGGTGTCGGCGCTTACGGCGGCACAATTCGCAAGCCACGCCCAGACGTTTCAGGCGGTGAGCGCCCAAGCGACCGCGATGCACGAGGCGTTTGTGGCCACCTTGCAGACCAGTGCCGGATCGTACGCGGCCACCGAGGCAGCCAACGCGGCTGCGACCCGCTGAGCGCCCACGGGGGACCAATGCTTGATTTCGCGGCGTTACCGCCGGAAATTAACTCTGCCAGAATGTATTCCGGCCCCGGACCGGGGCCGATGCTGGCCGCCGCCGCTGCGTGGACCACGATGGCCGCTGAAATGCGTTCGGCGGCAGCCGGTTACGGTTCGGTGGTGTCGGATCTGACCAGCGAGGGGTGGTTTGGTCCATCGTCGATGTCGATGTCGGTCGCGACCGCACCCTACCTGGCGTGGCTGAGCACCACCGCCACCCAGGCCGAGCAGGCCGGCACCCAAGCAAACGCGGCCGCTGCCGCCTACGAGTACGCGTTTGCCATGACGGTGCCACCGCCGGTCATCGCGGCCAACCGGACTCAGCTGGCGACGCTGGTCGCGACCAACATTTTCGGCCAGAACACCCCGGCGATCGCGGCCACCGAGGCCCAGTATGCGGAAATGTGGGCACAAGATGCCGCCGCGATGTACGGCTATGCAGGCTCCTCGGCAACCGCATCGCAGTTGACGCCGCTCACCGCGCCGCAAACGAACACCACCCCTGACGCGGTGACCGGACAAAATCAGGCAGTCGCGCAGGCGGCCAATACCGCAGCCGGGAAAACGCAATCGCTGTTGTCGGCTAACACCTTGTCGGCGAATGACCTTGCTGCCGCCCCCACCTCCGGATCGACGACTGACTACCTGACAGGCCTGCTGGACGGGTCGAACAACACGGCGCTGGGAAGCTTCCTGCAAAGTAACCTCGTCAGCAACAACATCCTCAACGGTTCGATCGCCGGCGGCCCGTTCAACCCGCAAACCATCCTGGCAACGGCAGTGGGCGCCATGGGGACACGCCCCACGACACTCTCGGGTCTGGACGACTTCACCGCCGGCGCGGAAGCCACCGCATCCGCCGGCAGCCTGGCGTCCAACACGGTGGGGTCAGCGGGCCTCACCGGCGCATCTGCCGGGGTGGGCAATGCGCATCTGGTGGGTTCGATGTCGGTCCCGCAGAGCTGGAGCTCCGCAGCCAATATCAGCCCCGGTCAAACGGCGGTGCCGGTCAGTGGTCTCAGTGATATCGGGACATCCGCGGCGCCGGCGGGGGGCGGGCCGGGAGGCGTTGCGGGGCCGCCGGGCGGTACCGGCAAGAGGCTGCGCCGCGCCATCCCAAGGTACGGGTTTCGCCCCGCCGTCATGCCGCGTCCGCCGGCCGCCGGATAAAAGATTTCAGGAAAAATGTCATGCTGAATTTTGGGGCATTACCGCCGGAAGTCAACTCGGCCAAGATGTACGCCGGACCTGGATCGGGATCGTTGCTGGCCGCCGCGGCCGCATGGAACGCCGCCGCCGCTGAAATGCGTTCCGCAGCAACCAATTACGACTCGGTGATCAAGTCGCTCGTCAGCGAGGGCTGGCTCGGCCCGTCTTCGGCGAAGATGTCGGCGGCGATCGCACCGTATCTCGAATGGCTCAACACCACGGCCGTTCAGGCCGAGCAGGCCGGCGCTCAAGCCAGCACCGCCGCCGCCGCGTACGAGGCCGCGTTCGCCGCGACGGTGCCCCCGCCCGTTGTCGCGGCCAACCGCACCCTGCAGGCTAACCTGGTGGCGAGCAACATCTTCGGCCAAAACACCGGGGCTATCGCGGCCACCGAGGCCCAATACGGCGAGATGTGGGCTCAAGATGCCTCGGCGATGACCGGCTACACCGCCGCCTCGCGCGCAGCCAGCGAAATGACGTCGTTCAGCGCACCGCAGTCCGACACCACCACCGGCGCAACGGCACTGCAGAGCAACGCGGTTCGCGGCGCCACCAACAACGCCGTGGCCGCCCCGGCCGCGACTCAGGCGACGAGTATCTGGGACTGGCTTGGTCTTGCGCCCAACTCGAATACGTCCACCACCGGACTTGCCGGCGTCATGAACTTTCTGAGCAATTCAAACGAGAATCTGACCGGGGCCTTTCTCAACAATAATTCCTGGTCCGGCATCCTTAACGGGTTCACCACCAACGGAATTATGAACCCGAACACTTTCGTCGATTCGATGAGGACGGTCAGCTCTCTGAGCGCAGTAGGCGATACCACGTCGGGGCTGGAGGACCTGGCCGCCGGCCTGGGTAATGCCGGATCGCTGGCATCGGCAGTGAGCGTGCCCGGTGCGGCGGCAACAGTAGGGGTGGGACAGGCGAGCCTGGTTGGGGCTTTATCGGTCCCGCAGGCCTGGGCTGGCACCGGGGCAACGGTCAGCACGGTCGCGGCGACGACTCAGGTCGGAGCTGGGGCGTACCACAGCTTTGGCACCGCCACTCCGATGGTGATGGAAGAGGCTGGGGCGGTGGGTATGCCCGGGCTGCCCCTGGCAGGCATTCCCGGTCCGCATCAGGATGAGTTCGCCGACCCGATCTATGGGTTCCGCCCACGCTTCATCGGACGCCCACCCGCCGCCGGTTAACGACAGCAGTCCTGAGATATGAAAGTCCTACCGTTTCTCGCAAGCGTCGGCAGCTTAATCGCCATGGCCATACCAGCGCACGCCGACTCGGATGACGATGCCTTCCTCGCCGCGCTCACCCAGGCAGGGATCAGCTATCGGAACCCCGACCGCGCCGTAACAGCCGGCCAAAAGGTGTGCGACTTGGCCAACTCGGGGACCTCGCAGCTCGACATCATCAGGGATATCAAAGATCTCAATCCAGGATTCACCATGATCAGCGCCGCCAAGTTCGCCAAGGCGGCCGCCAGCGTGTACTGCCCTGAACGATTGTCGGCGGACAGCGGCGGGGCCGCTACTGACGGCGGTGGCGGTGGCGGCAAGTAGCCCACGAACGTCAGGCCGCGATGACCTTCCCCTAGCGGAGGCCATCTGCGTGTCCTACCTTGCACGCCCCGCAGCCTCCACCGCCCATGCGCCGCGTCGCGCCCGACATGGACGTAAGCCTGTGGTCACCAGCATCGACAATTGCGACCGGCCGTGTAGAACTTTTCACCAAATCAGCGACACCAAACTTCAGGTTGCCCAACGAGGATCGCCGGTGCCTACCGGCTTGGGGGCGGTCCGGGCCGCTGGGTGCGAACCGCGCAGTGTCGTGCTACCGTTCCGCCACATAATTAATGAAAACCATTTTCAATAACAGGCGGTGGATCGGCTATGGAAGGTCGACCTGGTCGGTGCAGGGCGGCGATATGGGCAGCGGTAGGCACGGCCGCGGTACTGCTGGGCGCGGTTGCGTGTAGCAGTCACAACGCACGGCAATCCGGGCCTAGTGGCACAAGCAGCACGGGGGCCGGCCCCAAACTCGCCGTTGTGGCGACGATCAACGCGTGGGGCAGCATCGCCTCGCAGCTCGGCGGTGACCGGGTGCAGGAGACCAGCATCGTCACCAATCCCGACACCGATCCGCACAGCTATGAGCCGTCGGCCGCTGATACCCGCATGGTTGCGGACGCGAAGGTCGTGGTCGAAAACGGCATCGGCTACGACGCCTGGGCCGACAAAATGCTTGCGTCCGACCCGCAACCGCAGCGCACAGTGGTCAGTGTCGCCGACACCGTCGGGGTTGCCGAGGGCGGCAACCCGCACCAGTGGTATGCGCCCGACTCGGTCGCCAAGGTGGCCAACGCGATCACCGCCGCCTACAAGAAAGCCGACCCGAATGACTCGGGATATTTCGACCAGCAGAACCAGCAGTTCCTCAACCGGGGCCTGTCCGACTACCGCAGATTCATCGCCAGTATCAAAGCCAAGTACGCCGGGACGCCAGTCGGTGCCAGTGAATCGATCTTCTCCCCGCTCTCGGATGCGTTGGGGCTGAACCTGATCACGCCGCCGGAATTCCTCAAGGCGATCAGTGAGGGCACCGATCCGTCGCCGGTGGACAAGGCGACCATCGACCAGCAGATCGCCACGAAAACGATCAAGGTGTATGTGTTCAACAGCCAAAACAACAGCCCAGATGTGCAGGCCCAGGTCGACGCGGCCAAGAAGCAAGGCATTCCAGTTACTACCGTGACCGAGACACTGTCGCCGGCGAGCGCGTCGTTTCAAGATTGGCAATCCACCCAGCTGTCTGGCTTGGCCGACGCTCTGCACACCGCGACAGGAAAGTAGATGACCAGCACGGTCCCCGGAAACGCCAGCCAGCAGGCGGTCCCGACGCCGGTTGCCGATGGGCTCACGGTCCGGATGCGCGGCGCCTCGGCCGTGGTGGGCGGGACGACGGTTTGGTCGGATGTGTCCCTCGACGTCGCCGCGGGGGAGTTCGTGGCGGTGCTCGGACCTAACGGCTGCGGAAAATCGACGTTGCTGAAGGTGCTGCTGGGGCTGACACCGTCGGACGGCATGGTTGAGGTGCTAGGCGCGCGCCCGGGCCGGCGCAACAACCGGATCGGGTATCTGCCGCAACGGCGCGCGTTCGACGCCAGCGTGCGCATCCGCGGCATCGATGTGGTGTCCCTGGGATTGGACGGCGCGCGTTGGGGAACGCCCGTGCCGTGGCTGACCCGGCTGCTGGCCCCGCGACGGTTCGCGGAACGGCGACGACGGCTCGAGCAGGTGATCGAGGTGGTCGGCGCCGCTGACTCTGCGACTCGTCCGATCGGCCGCTGCTCTGGTGGTGAACAGCAGCGGCTGCTGATCGCGCAGGCCCTAATTCGCCGGCCTGAACTGCTGTTGCTCGACGAGCCGCTCGACAGCCTGGACGTACCCAGCCAGGCCGGGATCAGCGCCCTGGTGAGCGACATCTGCCGCCGAGACCGCGTCGCGGTGGTCATGGTGGCCCACGACGTGAACCCGATCCTGCCCTACCTGGATCGCGTCATTTACGTCGCCCGCGGGTCGGCTGTGATCGGAACGCCCGAGTCGGTGATCACCGCCGATCAGCTCAGCGCGCTCTACGGCATCCCGATCGAAGTGCTCCATGACCGGGCCGGGCGCCTGTTCGTCGTCGGCCAGCCCGACGCTCCTCCCGTCCACACCGCTGGAGCGCGTGAATGAATCCGCAGTTGACCTGGAATCTTATTACCGATGTGCGGCAGATGTGGGCCTACCCGTTCATGGTCACCGCGCTGCGTGCCGGCACCGTCGTCGCCGTCCTCGCCGGTGTTGTTGGCTGGGTGATGGTGCTGCGCAAGGAAAGCTTCGCCGGGCACACCCTGGCCGTCGTCGGTTTCCCCGGCGCCGCCGCCGCCGCCTGGCTGGGCGTGGCCACCGGTTACGGCTACTTCGCGGCCTGCATCGGCGCCGCGGCGGTGATCGCGCTACTGCCCGCGCCGACCAAGGGGGGCGGGTTGGGCGGCTTCAGCGAGGAGTCCGCCGGGATCGGCACGATTCAAGCCCTCGCACTGGCGACCGGATTCCTGTTCGTCAGCCTGTATCACGGATTTCTGTCGGGGTTGACCAGCCTGCTGTTCGGCACCATCGCCGGGGTCAGCTCCCAGCAGCTTGACGTGCTCCTCATCGCCGCACCGGTGTGCCTGATCGTGTTGGCCGCGATCGGGCGCCCCCTGCTGTGGGGCTCGATCGATCCCGATGCCGCCGCCGTCAACGGTGTCCCGATCCGACTGGTCGCCGGGGTGTTCCTGCTGGTGCTCGGCGTCGCCGCGGCCGGTGCCAGCCAGATCACCGGCAGCCTCTTGGTGTTCGCGCTGTTGGTGGCCCCGCCTGCGGCCGCTTTCCACTTCACTGCCCGTCCCGCGCTGGGCATTGCGATCTCGCTCCTCATCGCGGTCGCCGTGACCTGGGTCGGGATCGGCTGTGCGTTCTATTCGCCGTATCCGATTGGGTTCTGGGTGAGCAGTTTCGCGTTTGGCGTGTATCTGCTGGCCGCCGGCTACCGAGCAAGCGTCGAGCGGACCCTGCGGCGGATCGATCGACGGCGCTCTCCGGCTCGCCCCGCGGTGGCGGCATGACGATCGTCTACGGGCGCGCCAGCGCATCGAAGCCGCTGACCGGTTTCGCGAACATGCTGGGCCACCCTTTCATCACCCACGCGCTGGTGGCCGGGACCGCGGTGGCGGTGGTGTGCGGGCTGGTCGGCTACTTCCTGGTGTTGCGCGGCCAGGTATTCGCCGGCGACGCACAAGGACACATCGCCTATACCGGCGCCATGGCGGCGCTGGTGGCTGGGCTGGACCCCCGCGTCGGGTTGTTCACCGCCACCATGATCGCCGGAGTCGCGCTGGGCGTGATCAGCCGTCGCGGCGCCGACGACGTCGCGATCGGCTCGTTTTTCTCCTGGATACTCGGGTTGGGCGCGCTGTTCTTGACCTACTACACCACCCACGGCAGCGGCAACAACGGCACAGCCAACGTAAACGTGTTGTTCGGCAGCATCTTCGGGATCAACGAACAGGCCAGGACCCTGGCAGTCACGGTCGCCGCCGGTGTGGGTGTCGTGGTGGTCGTGATCGCCCGGCCGCTGCTGTTCGCCACCGTCGATCCGGCCGTCGCCCATGCCGCCGGCGTGCCGACTCGGCTGCTCAGTACGCTTTTCCTGGTCATTGTCGGGGTCACCGTCGCCGAGGCCACCCAGATCATCGGCGCGCTGGTCATGCTCGGCCTGCTCGCCGCGCCGGCCGCCGCCGCCGCGCGTCTGACGACCCGGCCCTGGCACGGGTTGTGGCTGTCGGCGGTCTTGGCCACCGCCGCGATCTGGATTGGCGTCATCATCGCCTACGCCGTTCCCGCGGCGCCGGCCACCTTCACCATCATGAGCACCGCCGCCACGATCTACCTAATCGCCGCCGTGATAAGCGCCCGCGGCCGCGAGCCACGGCTTGCAGTGGCGGCGAAATAACGCAGGAAAGCCTAGGAGCGCAACGATGCCCGCGCCGCCGGCGCTACGCCAGACACGAATGACCGCCCAGCAACGAGCGGTGCTCGAGCTGCTGCGTCGCAGCGATCGCTTCCGTAGTGCCCAACAACTCCATCTCGATCTCCGTCAACGCCACGGCGTCCGGATCGGGTTGGTGACCGTGTACCGGATCCTGCGCACGTTCGCCGAGATGAAAATCACCGAAACCCAGCGCGCCGAAGACGGTGAGATGCTTTACCGGCTGCGCACCGCACCCGAGCACCGCCACTACCTACTGTGCCGACGGTGCGGGCGCGCGATCGGCTTCACCGCCGGTGAGTTTGAACACCTCACAAGCCAACTCGCGGAGGACCACCGCTACACCGACGTCACACACCAGATCGACTTTTACGGAACCTGCCCACGATGCACCGAAATCTGACCGCGGTTGAGATCACCTGCGTACCGCTATCCGCCGCAAACTGGGGGGACCGCTGAGGTGCCGCGCAAGCAGGGGTACGACGTACGAGAGACTCGTTGAACGCGATCACGGCCGTCTTCCGAGGGGCGCTAGGGGTGGCCGACCGACGGTTATTCGTCGTAAATACCCGCGACACGCCGATAATCCTTGCGAACTGTTGAAGAGTCTCGCGAGCCAAACACTCTGTGAGACGTACGCTTTGGCAGCTGCTGCGATGTTCCGGCAATCCTCGACTGAAAAGCGGAAGGTCGGCGTTTCGATCCCGCCCCTGGCCACTTTAGTACTCGAGCTGCACGGACGCGGTGACAGCGATCGCTGTGAATATTCGCGGTGTAGCGAAGGTCAGCGCCGGAAGCCCGGGCCAGGCTGGCGTAGGTATGACGTAGGTCCTGAATTGTCAAGGGCGCCAGTTGAGTTGTCCACAAGGCACGAGACCAGCGGACGTGGCGACGCCAGTCGTTCGACCTGAGAAAGCCACCGTTCGATGAGGTGACCACTCGTTCGCTGGGTGCACGGCCGGCAATTCGTGGCTTGAGTGCATCTATGACGATCTGGGGAGTGGAACGGTCCGGACGGCGGAGCGTGCCTTTTGGCGGTCCGACGACGATCCGTCCATCCACTTCCGGCGCCGCTTGGCGGACGTAGAGCCGGCGCGTCACTAGGTGGTGTCCGGGGGTGTATCCCAATGATCTTGCGGCAGAAGATACTTCGCCAGTTCAGCGATGTGAGTGCAAGGGTGAGTGGTTAAGCGTCAAGCTTCTCACGACCGTGTCGCATCGTGGCCTCCTGAGCCGTGATGGTACGAGCCGTGTCATTTGCTCAGCGCGCCGCTGACCTTCCCTTTGCGGCATCGGGTTCAGCGGCGATTGTCACGATTTATGCCGCGCTCGGCGTGCTTGGCGCTCGCAGCGCATCGGGTCTGTACAGTTAGCCTGTCTGACACGCACGACGTGTCGCTTCATGCCGGAGCGACGGGAGCATCTGGGGTGAATACGAAGGTTTTACGCACTCCTGCAGTCATCGTCTACACCACAGTGCTCGACGACGGCGGAGCCCCCAGCGGCTCCCGAAATTGCTGGCGCGCCTGCATATACGCGCCGGTGACGCACACACCAAATGCACATCGTAAGTTCGTGTAGGCCAAGGGGATTGCCGTGAGCCGATTTACCGAGACGATGTACCACAACGCCCGGTGGAGCCTCAAGGGGATGGTTACCGGGGAGCCGCATGCGCCCGCCCGGCATACCTGGGCCCAGGTGCACGAGCGGGGCCGCCGGGTGGCGGGTGGGCTGGCCGCGGCGGGCATCGGACACGGTGACGCCGTCGCGGTGCTGGCCGGCGCACCGGTCGAGATCGCGCCGACCGCACAAGGCATCTGGATGCGCGGCGCCAGCCTGACCATGTTGCATCAGCCCACTCCCCGCACCGACCTGGTGCGTTGGGCCGACGAGACCACCGGCGTCATCAGCATGTTGGCGGCGAAAGCCGTCGTCATCTCCGAGCCGTTCATGGCCGCCGCGCCGGTGCTGTCGGGGCTCGGTATGACGGTGCTGACTGTCGAGACGCTGCTCGCGAACGCCCCGGTCGGGCCCGTCGACACCTGCGACGACGACGTGGCGCTGCTGCAGCTGACATCGGGCTCGACGGGGACGCCCAAGGCCGTTCAGATCACGCACGCCAACATTGTCGCCAACGCCGAAGCCATGATGGTCGGCTGCAACTTCGACATCGATATCGATGTGATCGTGAGCTGGCTGCCGTGCTTCCACGACATGGGCATGACCGGCTACCTGACGGTGCCGATGTATGTCGGCGCCGAGCTGGTGAAGGTCACGCCGATGGACTTCCTGAACGATACGTTGTTGTGGGCCAGGCTGATTGACAAATACAAGGGAACAATGACGGCGGCGCCGAACTTCGCCTACAACCTGTTCGCCAAGCGGTTGCGCAGACAGGCCACACCCGGGGATTTCGACCTGTCCTCGCTGCGGTGGGCGCTCTCGGGCGCCGAACAGGTGGACCCGCTCGACGTCGAGGACCTCTGCGACGCCGGGGCGCCGTTCGGGCTCAAGCCCGAGGCGATCATCCCCGCCTACGGCATGGCCGAGACGACGGTGGCGGTGTCGTTCTCCGCGTGCGGCGGGGGCATGGTCGTCGACGAGGTGGACGCCGACCTGCTGGCCCTACTGCACCGCGCCGTCCCGGCGAGCAGGGGACATACCCGGCGGCTGGTCTCGCTGGGCCGGCCGCTGGAAGGCCTGGAGCTGCGCGTCATCGACGAGGAAGGGAGCCTGATGCCGCCGCGTGGCGTCGGCGTCATCGAGGTACGCGGCGAACCGGTGACCAACGGCTACACCACCGCGGCCGGGTTCATCGTGGCGCAGGACGAACGGGGCTGGTATGACACCGGCGACCTGGGCTATCTCACCGAGGCAGGCAATGTCGTGGTGTGCGGGCGGCTCAAGGACGTGATCATCATGGCGGGCCGCAACATCTACCCGACCGACATCGAGCGCGCCGCCTGCCGTGTGACGGGGGTGCGGCCGGGCTGTTCGGTCGCGGTGCGACTCGACGCCGGGCAGTCGCGGGAGACGTTCGCGGTGGCGGTGGAATCCAAGGAGTACGACGACCCGGCGCAGGCGCGGCGCATCGAGCGTCAGGTGGCGCACGAGGTGTTCGCCGAGGTCGATGTCCGGCCCCGCAACGTGGTGGTGCTTCAGCCCGGGATGATCCCGAAAACCCCGTCGGGCAAGCTGCGGCGCGCTCACGCGCTCGGCCTCGTCGGCTGAATCGGCCTCGTCGGCTGAGGGCGAGTGTCTCGGCGCCCCGACGGCGTAGTGCGTCGAGCGTGTGTTGGTTGCATCTAGATCCCGGCGTTGGACACCGGGGCGTAAGGTCGGGGCATCGGGACCATCCAAGGCCCCCATGATCAAGGGGCCAGCCATGTCTGACAAATCTCCTCGGCAAACTATGGCCAAGAAGTCCGGAAAATCTCTGAAAGAGAAGCGTGCCGCCAAAAACGCCAAGACAGCGGCTCGTGTCTCATCCGCCGAGGCCTTGCTTAATGACAAGAAGCGCTGAGGCGCAACAGCTTTCCTAGGACCCTAGCTTACCCGCGAGGAGACCGAGCGAAGGTTGGCTATCCACCCGGCGTACTTCAGCAGGATCGATCGCCGGGTCCGGCCGCGGATCTTTGCCCATGGCTATGGGTCCGACTTGGCGCTCACGTCAAACTCGTTGGGCGCGGCCGGCTTCACCTGATCGATGCCAGCTGGTCGATCGCGTCCCTGGGCAGGTCGCCGTCGACCACGGCCGTCACCACCAGTTTGTCCAGTGTGATCGCGCCGTTGTGGTTGTCGAGGAAAGCGGTGTCGGCGGCATCGCGTCCGGTGGCGATGCGCACCAGGGTTTGCCTCGGCGCCGAGAGCGTGCCGTCGACAACTCGCCAGTGCCCCTCTACGAAAGCCTCGGCTACCGCATGAAAGTCCATCGGGTACAAGCCGGGCGCATACACCGAAACAACACGGGCAGGCACCTTGACGGCCCGCAACAGCGCCACCACAAGATGCGCGAAGTCTCGACAGACGCCGGCACCGGAGAGCAAGGTATCCACTGCTCCATCGATGGGATCACTCGAGCCTGGTACATAGTTCAGCCGGCTGCCGACCCAAAGCGAAACCCTCTCCAACAGAGCCGTCGAATCGAGGTAGTTCCCGAATTCGGTTGCGGCGAAGCCGAAGAACTTGTCGGACTCGGCGTAGCGGCTCGGACGAAGGTACATCGATAGGTCGTACTCGGTCACCGGTGCCGGATCGGTTTGGCCCACGATCGTCGCGCCGTAGTCGACCTTGAGGTTACCTACCGGAACGTCCAACTTGTGGATACGGTTACCGTGCATACCACTGATCTCCAACGGCTGCAGTGGCGTTCCGTCTAACACAAATGACAACGACTCGGATACCTCGGCTTTGGGATGCGGTGCGACGGCGATCTGGAATTCCAGAGTCGTCGCCGCGGTCACCTCGACCTCGAGTTCAGCGGCGACCTCTCGTCTCATCTTCCCCTCCCCATCGCCAGACAGTCAGGCCTCGATCGCGGCCCAGCTGCTCGCTCAGCGGCGTTTCCGCGACGCCGATGCAGCATCGCCCATTCCGTACGGCACCACCAGCGTCCCACGTGCGCGAGTGCACCGCAGGAATAGACAACGTTGGGAACGATGCCGTCCGGCGCTTCACATGCCACGTCGCCAGTGTCGGGTCACCGGACGCCGTCGATATAAGGCCCCGAACTGCCGTGTTGAATCGAGCCCAGCGCCTCGAGTACGGCGCCGCGTCCCGCTCAAGCCCTCCACGACACTGGCCTCGTAGAGGCCGGATCGCTCTCGGGGCGGTCGGAGAAAGTAGGAAGTTGCACCGGTTCTGAATCGCGACGGGCGGGGGCCACGACCTCGGGCTGGTAGCGGTGTGAAAACAAATCGGACGGTTTCATGTATGCGGATTCTCAGATCAGTTTGGCTTCGGCTCAAACGTTAGTCTGTCGAGCGAAGAGCGATCGTTCGCGAGCTGGTCATCTCTACACGAAACTGTCTAGGACGACGTGCCAACGCGAATGGCCTACCAGCCAATCTACACGCGAACGTCGGGTAAGACGCTGCCCTGGGCGGCTGGTGGCGTTGATCCCCCCCGAGAAACCACGTCTCGTGGTCCTCTTCAGGTCACTTTGACTGTCACGGTCGAAACTTTTGGACGCGTCGGTGAAATGCCGGTCGGTAACACGCCCCCGGCGGTTGTTGGCCGCCGTCGCCGGTCCCGAGCCTGTCGCCGACCGTGGAAGCGTTGCCCGGCGCCGCCGCCGTCATCATCGCCTTATGCGCAATATCTGCATCGGTGGTCGGAGGCACCACCATCAGCAGGATCCTCTCGCGGCCGACCCCAAGCACTTCGAGGGTGTTGGCTGGTTGGTGGCTGAATCCAGTAGAAGACCGCTACCGGCGCTCGCGCCACCAGGGCCGCACCGTCAAACCACGTAGGGCGCAATCAGAGTGGTGGTACCCAACACCACCAACCCGATCAGGAACGCGACGATCGTGAAGCCCATCACCTGACGGACATTGAGTTTCGCGATCGCGAGCAGGGGCAGCAACCAGAAGGGCTGGATCATGTTAGCCACCCCTTCGCCGACGGCGACCGCCATGGACATCAACCCCAGGTAGGCCGGCGAACTCTGACCTACCGCCCGCGCCGAATCGACCGCGATCGGGCCCTGCACGGCCCAATGCCCGCCGCCGGACGGCACGAACAAGCTGATGATCAACGAGCCGATGAAAGTCAGGAACGGCAGCGTGTACTGCGTCGCGCCGCTCACCAGCCCGTGGGCCAGCAGCGTCTGCAGGGGCACGGCCTTGCCGCCGGCTTGCGCGGGCGCATAGCCGAGCAGCGCGACCAGACCGCCATAGAGCGGGTACTGCAGCAGCAGCGGACCAGAGACCTTTGCGGCGCCGGTGAACGCCCGGATGAACCGGATCGGCGTGCGGTGCAACAGCGCACTCGTGATGGTGAACAACATGATCATCGCCGCGATGTTCAGCGCAAAACCGCTGAGCCAGAAGTAGGCAATACCCGCGGCGAACACGAGGACATTGAGAATCCACTGGGTTTCCAGCCATTCGGCAAACGATCGCTTGCCCTCGGGCTTGGCCTCGGCCTGGTCCTCGTCCTCGAACACCGCGGGATCGGGCGTAAGGCTTTGCGTTGGCTGCATGCGCCAGATCGCTACCGCGAGCAGCGCCAGCACGACGATCACCGACAGCCAGCTGTAGGGCTCGAAGATCGTCAGCTTGAGCGGCACGGTGGCGCCAGTCATTTTGTGGATCACGTTGATTGGGCTGCCGTCGTCGGTGTTAGCCAGCGCGATCGAGGACGACAGTCCCTGCGTCCAGACGATGAAGCCCATGAACGCCGCCGCGATGAGGTAGCCGAAATGTGTGTCGGTGAAGCGCTTCGCGACCTGGCGTGCGATCAGCGCACCGGCCACCAACCCGAGTCCCCAATTCAGCAGGGAGAGCGCGGCGCTCAAGCCGAAACACAGGAGGGCTCCTTGCACCTGGTTCCTCGGCCTACTCGCGATGTAGACGATGGCCCGCTTCAGAACCGGCGCCTCGGCGAGCGTGTAACCGGTCACGAGTATCAAGACCATCTGGAAGGCGAAAGTGAAGATATTCTGCGATCCCCACACACCCCCATACCATGCCCTGAGCATGCCGCTCGGCGAGGCGCCGTGCACCAAGAGCGCAACCAGCGCGGCGACGATGACGGTGAGGATGACTGCGAACAGGTAGGGGTCGGGCATCAGCCGTTCGACATACCGGACACAGAGTGCGGTGAACGCTTGGATGATGCCGCGGCGTCTGGGTTTGCGTTCTTCTTCTGACTGCCTTGACTGTTCGGGCTCGGCCTCAGGCGCCTCGGTTGTGGCCATGGGGTCTTCGCTCGTCGTCATCGACTTGCCCTCGCCATCTCTCTGCGTCGGCGTCGGCGATCGCTACCGGGGCGGATTCGGCGGGAATCGCTAGTGCACGCGGGGTGCGTATTCGAAGCCCGCGCATCGCCATCGCCCAGCGGAACTCGTTCGCAGATCGACCCCTCTGTTTTATGTGGCCAGCTCGCGTTCTACCGCGCGCATCGGCTGATCGTAATAGACCTTGCGCAGGGCCGCTTCCTTTGCGCTCGCGGCGTCATCGACCGTTTGAGGCGCTCGCCTGAGCGTGGGTGCACGCTTGGATGCAGCCACTTGAGCATGCTCCCGGCGTCAACGTGACCGGAGCGGGCACGGTCATCATGCTCTGCCTGGGGGCGGCCAACCGGAATCCTCGAAAATTCGAGAGCCCCAATGAATTTCAGGCCGACCGGAAGAACGTCCGCGAGCACATCGCTTTCGGTCGCGGAATTCATACCTGCGCGGGCGAACCCCTGGCGCGCGTGGAGGGCCAAGTCACCATCAACCGCCTCCTTGACCGAACGCGCGACATCGCGATCAGCGAGGCCAAGCACGGCCTGCCGTCCAACCGCGGGTACCGCTACGAGTCCACGTTCTTGCTGCGCGGACTCAAGGAGTTGCATATCGAGTTCACCCAGGCCGACTGACGGGCGCTAGTCCCGTGCCGCAAGGGCCGCCATCGCTCCTTCGAGCCGACGGCCAGAGGCTAGCCGATCGGCTACCCGACGATAGATGATGGCCACCAGTTCATCAATGGTCTCGCCGAAACGCGTCCCCATCTCGGCGCTTCGGTAGTGACGTCGTCGCCGCCGTCTGCCGTGCCTAGGGCTTTTGCTGGACCTGCGAAGCGCCAGCGCCGCCATGCTCTATATGCCGGCTAGTTGCCGACAGCACGTTCACGTTGTTGTTGCGCGGCCCGCAGGATCGAGTCTGCGGCCACAAATGCAGGTTTGACGCGGTCAACACTCTCGATGGGCAGATTTGCGGCACGGCGCAGCACCATCAGCGCCAACGCGCTGTGGGTCGCGTACGAGACGATCAGCAGGTTAGCGCGCGCATGTGCCCCGCTGACCGTCATTACGTGCTGGAGTTTGCCTTCCCATCCCGGCCAGTTGAGATCGGGCGGTCGTTGAAGCGACGACCAATTGACGTTGATGGATATGACGTCTCCGAGCAAAGGAGTCAGGACCGCAACAAGCTCGGGCAATTCATTGGTGATGCGATCTGCGCGCGGCCACCACGCGCCGTCGATACCGCGGCCGAGTTCGCGAGATACCGATAGCCGGATGGGATTGGCTTGGCGTCGGGTTCTGAGCGCGTGGTTCATTGCAGGTACCGCAATTTGCAGTTCGCGCGACCGACAACCATTGCGGAGCAGTTGTGCGCAAAGGCCGTCAAAGTGTTTGGGTGTCGGACGATAGCGGGGGCTGCGAAACCCATGGGCGGTTCCTTCGCGCTCGGCGTCGTCGGGCCCACGGGCGCGGGACCGGCGGAGGAATCACATTGCCCGGGGGTGCCATCGCGCGATCGCGTGTACACCGCTGACAACGAACGGCTCGTACATGACGCTACGCCACCAGCGGCCCATTCGGACGGTCGGGTAACCAGCGACAGCGCGCAAGCGCGGCATAGCTTGCTCGGACGGCATCGTGGGAGTTGCACCCGGGGCCCCGGCGTGCCGCGCTGGGCCCACGTCAACGATTGGGACCTCTCGGTTGTAAGGACGCAACAGAGTCCTTGCGCTGCAAAAGGGTTCAGGGACGACGCCTGCCATCTGCCCTGTGGAGCAGGATTGCGGGTAGGGTTGCGGCAACAGGTGAGGACGAATTACATGGCGATAGAGAACTGGTGCGACGCAATCGAGATCCATCCGTCTCAGATCCGGGTCGGTGACGTCATCGGCACGCGGCGTCCCACCGAATTGCGCCTGACGGTCAAGATGATCAGTGGTCCGCAGAGTGGTCCGGGGCAGTGGACATTTTTCAGCCGAGACGATAACGGTCAGCAGCGAACCAGTACTTTCGGAGAAGATGAACTAGTCCGCAGGTACACCAAATCCACTTGAACTCCACGAACTTCCGGGCATCACCCTCTCGCGCCGCACGAACGTAATACCAATTGGCCTTGCTGCTGGTTGGGCCGGGCGCTGCGTAGGGCGCTCCCGAGGCCGATCACTGTCGGCACGTTGCAGAATTGAGGGTGTCGGCGTCGGGCCGATCCGAAAACGTCGGGTGCTCGACCGGTTTCCCGGAGGTTTCGCCCGAAGCGACATATGTTGGTGCCTCGGGATGGGAAAACAGGTTCGACTTGTTCACAGGCTGTCCTTCCGAATGAAGAGTTCGGCCGACACGCACTGTTAGCTCATGTCGGACGACGTTCGAATCGCACGGCGATCTCATCCGCAATTCGTGCACGATTCACGATGACCACTAGAACGTGGTTTGTCTCCACTGTACAGACAGCTAGCGCCGTGCATGGGGCAACCGGTGAGATGGTGCCTTGGCGTGCTTTCCGCACGCACCTGAGGAGACGGCTTCGTCGCAGTCTCGGCGCTCGGGTTCACCACCGGTAGGCGTGACCACGGTATACACCCCCACAATGCTGAATTACTCGGTGCGACAACGATTATCAAAACATAGTAGGCCTCGTGCTATCCTTAGCCCGCATGGGTGTGTATGGTACATCCGCATTGAATGAGAGAAGTAAGTAAATGGCACAGGGAACTGTGAAATGGTTCAACGGTGAAAAGGGCTTCGGCTTCATCACCCCTGACGACGGCGCGAAGGACCTCTTCGTCCACTACTCTGAGATCCAGGGAAGCGGCTACCGCTCGCTCGACGAAAACCAACGTGTTCAGTTCGAGGTTGAGCAAGGAGCCAAAGGGCCCCAGGCTGTAGGAGTCACTGCCGTCTAAGAAATTCACATACATCACGGTGGGGCTGGTGCGGTTGCTTCGCACCAGCCCACTGGTGTTTTCGGACCCTTGCCACATCGGCTGCGACATCACCTAGTAATTCACCCGATCCGGGCGTACCAACCGGGATGATGAGCGCATGCGTCTCGCTTGGGCACTGAGGTTGGCGATAGCGGTGGCGCTGGTCTCGGTGGGTTGGGCATTCATCGCGCACGCCAGCCCGGATGTGCCGCCGGTGAGCGACGCCGCACGAGCGGCCGGGTTTGTGGACGTCCGCACCGTCGTTCCCGACGCGGTGCTCGATCTGCGCTATGCGACGACCAACAATTTCACCCATACGCAGCTGTATCCCTCCGACGCCAGATGCCTTGTGCACCAGTCGATGGCCCCCGGCCTGGCCGCCGCTGCCGGCGCGCTGCGACCGCAGGGCCACCTGCTGGTGTTCTGGGACTGCTATCGGCCGCACGATGTTCAGGTCAAGATGTTCAATCTGGTCCCAAACCCCGCTTGGGTGGCACGCCCAGGCCCGTATGCGCACAGCCACGAGTCGGGGCGTTCGGTTGACGTAACGTTCACAACGACGCAGCAGCCGTGCTCGTCCGGGCTACACGCGAGCGGACTTTGTCTGGCCGACATGGGTACCGACTTCGACGACTTCACTTCTCGGGCAACCGCTTTCAACACGCAGGGCATCAGTGCCGACGCTGTGGCAAACCGGGCGGCGCTGCGGTCGGCCATGAACTATGGCGGGTTGAAGGTGTATTCGGGCGAGTGGTGGCATTTCGACGGCCCGGGAGCCGGTGTCGACCAACCGATTCTTAACGTGCCCGTCGACTAGGTGTCTCAAAATATGAGACGTTAATTTCATAATGTGGCTGCCGCACGTAAGCTGCCAGACCAGACGCGGTAACCAAGGGGCCACAGTGAACGACCAATATCGAGCGACCTATACGCACGGGCATCACGAATCGGTGTTGCGCTCTCACCAGCGACGTACCGCCGAGGACTCCGCCACATATCTGTTACCGCACCTGAAACCGGGGCTGTCCGTGCTCGACGTCGGGTGCGGACCCGGCACCATTACCGCCGACCTGGCCGCGCGGGTCGCACCCGGACCGGTCACCGCCGTCGACCAGGTCGCCGACGTGCTCAGTGTTGCCCGCACCGAAGTTGAGCGACGCAATCTGTCCAACGTCTCGTTCGCCACCGCTGACGTGCACAACCTCGACTTTCCCGACGGCGCCTTTGATGTCGTGCACGCGCATCAGGTGCTGCAGCATGTCGCCGATCCGGTTGCAGCCCTGCGGGAGATGCGGAGGGTGTGCGTGCCGGGCGGCATCGTGGCCGCGCGCGACGCCGACTACTCCGGGTTCATCTGGTACCCCGAGCTGCCGGCGCTCGACCTGTGGCGACATCTCTACCACCGTGTCGCGCGGGCCAACCGCGGCGAACCGGATGCGGGACGGCGACTGCTGTCATGGGCGCAGCAAGCGGGATTCGGCGACATCACGCCCACCGGCAGCCTGTGGTGTTATGCCACGCCCGCGACGCGCGACTGGTGGGGCGGAATGTGGGCCGACCGCATTCTGCACTCGACCGTGGCGCGTGACCTGGTGAGCCTCGACCTGGCGACCACTGCGCAGCTCGAGGAGATCTCTGCCGCGTGGCGAGAATGGGCCGCCGTCCCAGACGGCTGGATCGCCATCCCGCACGGCGAAATCATCTGCCGCGCATAGGGCAGTCAGTCGAGAAACAGGTCCGGGATCGGTTGCTCGCCACCGCCGTACCGAGACAGGTCCGAAACCCCCGCGGAGTGCAGAACATTGGCGTCGATGTAGCAGTTGCCGGTGGCTTCCCGGCTGGGACGAGAGATGATCTCGACCGCGGCGTCGGCCATGATTTCGGGGCCGCGCGACGACTCGGCCAGCTTGTCTCCGTCGGCCATGTTCGCCACCGCCGCGGTGGCGATATACGTCTGCGGCCAAAGGCAATTAACGCCGATCCCGGCGTCGGCGAATTCCGCCGCCCAGCCCAGCGACAGCAGCGTCATGCCGTACTTGGACAGCGTGTAGGCGGGGTGGGCGCCCAGCCACCGCGGGTTCATGTTCACCGGTGGCGAGATGGTCAGTACGTGCGGGTTGGCGGACTTGTCCAGGTGCGGCACGCACGCCCTGGTCAGCAGGAAGGTGCCGCGGAGGTTGATCTCCTGCATCAGGTCGTACTTCTTGGCCGATAACTCGGCGGTCGGCTCCACCGCGATGGCGCTGGCGTTGTTGACGCAGACGTCGACGCCGCCGAATCGCTGCACCGCCGCATCGACCACCCGTTGCACATCCTCTTCGCGGCGGACGTCACCGACGACCGCGAGCGCCTTGCCACCGGCGGCCTCGACCTCGGCGGCGGCGGTGTGCACCGTCCCGGGCAGACGGGGATGGGGGGTGTCGGTCTTGGCAAGCAGCACCACATTGGCGCCCTGCCTGGCCGCGCCGATTCCGATCGCGAGACCGATTCCGCGGCTGCCACCGGAGATGACGACGGTGCGATCGACGAGCGATGCGTTGGGCACTGAGCCTCCTTTTACCTGGTCAAACGGATGGTATTGGCATTCTCTTTTTTTGCAAGTACGTTATTCACCGATGGATAATACGGCCCACACTCCGTCTGGTATCCCGCTGCAGCCCGTATACGGACCGGCGGATGTACGCGCGGAGCCTCGGCAGCCGGGGGAGTTCCCGTTCACCCGGGGTAACTTCGCGTCCGGCTATCGCGGCAAGCTCTGGACCTTCCGGCAGTACTCCGGATTCGGCACCGCGGAGGAATCCAACCGCCGCTACCGCTACCTGCTGGAGCAGGGCGGCACGGGGCTGTCCGTGGCGCTCGACCTGCCTACCCAATGCGGCTACGACTCCGACGACCCTGAGTTCGGCGAGGAGGTCGGCCGGGTCGGCGTCGCGGTGGACACTCTGGCCGATTTCGAGATTCTGTTCGACGGCATCCCGTTGGACAAGCTCAGCACAAGCATGACGATCAACGGGACGGCGGCGATCCTGCTGGCGTTCTACGTCGCCGCCGCCGAGAAAAAAGGGATACCGCGGGCCAAGCTCACCGGGACCATCCAGAACGACATTCTCAAGGAGTACGCGTCGCGCGGCACTTGGATCTGGCCGCCGGAGCCGTCGCTGCGACTGATCGCCGACACCATCGAGTTCTGCGCGGCCGAGGTTCCCCGGTTCAACGCGATTTCGGTGGCCGGGGCGCACTTCCGGGATGCGGGGGCCAACGCGGTGCAGGAGATGGCGTTCACCCTGGCCGACGGGGTGACCTATTGCGACACCGTGGTAGAGCGTGGCCGCATGACCATCGACCAATTCGCACCGCAGATCTCGTTCTTCTTCTACACCCACGGCGACTTCTTCGAGGAGATCGCCAAATACCGTGCCGGGCGCCGGCGTTGGGCGACCATCGTGCAGGAGCGCTACGGGGCGAAAACAGCGAAGGCGGCGATGTTCCGCTTCGGCTGCGTCTGTGGTGGCGCATCCCTATACGCGCCGCAGGCGCACAACAACATCGTCCGGGTGGCCTACGAGGCGATGGCCGCGGTGCTTGGCGGTGTCCAGTCGATGTTCACGGCGGCCTGGGACGAGCCGTTCGCCCTGCCCACCGAGGAGACCACCACACTGGCGCTGCGCACCCAACAGATCCTCGCGCACGAAACCGGCGTGGCCAGCGTCGCCGACCCGCTGGGCGGCTCGTACTTCGTGGAGGCGCTCACCGATGCCACCGAGGAGCGCATCATCGAGATCATGTCCGACCTCGAGCGACACGGCGGGATGGTGCAGGCCATTGAGGATGGCTACCTGCAGGGCCTGATCGCCGACGAAGCCTTCAACATGCATCAGGATGTTGAAGCCGGCGCTCGCCCCGTCGTCGGGGTCAACCGGTTCGTGACGGAGGAGCCGGCACACGACGTCGTCACCTATGAACTCGACGCCGAAGGACGCGATCTACAGCTCAAGCGGCTGTCCAAAGTCAAGGCCGAAAGGGATTCGGCCGCCGTGAAAGCCACCCTTGCGGCGCTCTCGAGTGCCGCCGAAGGAAACGACAATCTGATGCACAAGCTGATCGACTGCGCCAACGCGTACTGCACGGTCGGGGAAATGGTCGCCGCCCTCAAAGCCGTGTGGGGCGAATTCCAGCAACCGGTGGTGTTCTAGATGGCGGTCCGCGTTCTTGTTGCCAAACCCGGCTTGGACGGGCATGACCGCGGCGCCAAGATCGTCGCCCGCACCCTGCGTGACGCCGGGTTCGAGGTCATCTACACCGGCATCCGCCAGCGCATCGAAGACATCGCCTCGATCGCCGTCCAGGAAGACGTGGCGGTAGTGGGGTTGAGCATCCTGTCGGGTGCGCACCTGGCACTCACCGCGCGCACCGTGGAAGCGCTGCGCGCCGCCGATGCCGCCGACATCGCCGTCGTTGTCGGGGGCACCATCCCGCACGCCGACGTCCCCAAGCTGCTCTCTGCCGGTGCCGCCGCCGTATTCCCTACCGGCACACCGCTGGACAACTTGGTGCGCGACATCCGCGCATTGACCGGAACGCCGGAAGCAGTCTCGGAGGAACCATGCGCGTCGGAGTAATGATCGGCGCCGAGCGTGGCGACATGGCCCGCAAGGTGGACAAGCTGGCCTCGGACATCGAATGGGCCGAATCCGCGGGCCTGGACACCGCCTGGATGCCGCAGGTGCCCAACGACTTCGACTGTCTGACCATGGTGTCGCTGATGGCAGCCCACAGCTCGCGCATCGAGCTGGGGACCGCCGTGGTGCCGCTGCAGGCGCAGCACCCCGTTGCCCTTGCCCGCCAGGCGCTCTCGACGCATGCGGTGGCCGATGGGCGGCTGGCGCTGGGCGTCGGGCCGTCGCACCACTGGATCATCCGGGACATGCTCGGCTTGCCGTACGAGAAGCCGGCCGGCTACACCCGCGACTACCTCGAAGTGCTCAACGCCGCCGTTGCGGGGCCGGGATCGATTGATGTCGAGAACGATTCGTTCACAGTGCACAATCCGCTGGCGATCGGGGCCGATACACCGATGCCGGTGCTCGTCGCCGCTTTAGGGCCGGTAATGCTGCAGATTGCCGGCGAACTCGCCAACGGCACCGTGCTGTGGATGGCCGACGAGCGCGCGATCGGCGATCACATCGCACCGAAGATCACTAAGGCCGCCGCGGACGCCGGTCGTCCCGCGCCGCGGATCGTCGCGGGGATCCCAGTATGCCTTTGTGCGCCTGGGCAAGTCGACGCGGCCAAGGAGCGGGCCAACCGCATCCTGGGTGAGGCCGAGGTGTCGCCGAACTATCAGCGCCTGCTCGACCGCGGCGATGCCCGCGATGTCGGTGATCTGTGTGCAGCCGGTGACGAGGAGGCGATCCTGGCCCGGATGCGCCGCTTCGCCGATGCGGGCGTGACGGATCTGTCGGTGCGGCTGCTGCCCATTGGTGACAACCGTGATGAGCTGGTCGCTTCCAAGCGGCGCACCCGAGAGATGATCGCCTCACTCGCCGCGGAATTGCGTTGACCGCAAGCAACATCGGACCGCTGGCCGGGATACGCATCCTGGAGGTCGGCACCATGCTGGCGGGTCCGTACGCGACCATGCTGCTCGCCGATCTCGGTGCCGAGGTCACCAAGATCGAACCGGCCGGCGGCGAGATCTCCCGCAGCGTCGGAGCCACCTATTTCGCCAGCCTCAACCGGAACAAGTCCAGCATCACGCTTGACCTCAATTCCGGTGCGGGACAGCAGCGATTGGGCGAACTGGTCACCGAATCGCACGCGCTGCTGGTGAACCTGAAGCCGTCTGCCATCCGCCGGCTCGGTCTGACCTACGACGCGTTGCGACCGCACAACGAGCGGATTGTCTGCGTGGCGATCACCGGCTTCGGTCTGTACGGCGGCGACGATCCGGCCTTCGACTACGTGGTGCAGGCGGGCGTCGGTACCGCCGCGTTGACCGGTGACCCGGACGGTCCGCCGACGCTGCCCGGCTACTCGTCGGCCGACAACTCCACCGGAATGACCGCGGCCCTGGGGCTGTTGGCCAAAATCATTTCCGGCACCGGCGGCCAGGTGGATGTGTCGCTGCGCGACGTCATGCTGTCCCAGCTGAATTACCACGCCTCCGCCTATCTCAACGGTGGCGTCGAGCCGCAGCGCCGCCCCTATGGGGCGCACTCGTATTACGTTCCGGCTCAGCTCTTTCCGACCGCCGAGGGATATCTGGCCCTGTTCATCACGCACGACGGCTTCTGGAAGTCGTTCGCCGCGGAAGCGGGCATCGGGGGTTTCGAAACGATGGCCGAGCGAGTCGCACGCCGCGACGAAGTGCTGGCGGTCGTCACGGCGATGCTGGCCACCGACAGCGCCGTCGGGTGGGAGCAGCGACTGCGCCCGCTCGGAGTTCCGGTCGCAGCCGTCCGGACCCTGCCCGACGCGCTCGAGGCGACACCGGAGGTGATTGTGACAGCGGGCGAATTCCGTTTGGTCGGAAGCCCCATCCACGTCTCCGGGTATGAGCCGCAGTACCGGCCGCCGCCCGCGTTGTCGCAGGACTAGTCACCACGCGAGTGTGAAACTAACTTCACGTTCGACCTCCAGCGTGAAACTAACTTCACGTTCGAGGCCTTACGCCGGCTACGCCAGCTGCTTCTCCGCGTAGAGCCGCGCCCACTCGGCGCGCGACCGGATCGACACGTCCACGTCACTTCCTTTGGCGCGCAGGGCCTTAACATTCGCCTGCTCGCGAGGTGTTCGGGCGAACGGATCCCAGCCGAAGAACCGGCACGAGTTCTGCCAGGTGATCTTCTCGATGTCGGAGTCGTCGGCGCCGGCGGCGTGCAGCTCGGCGAGCACCTGCTCGGGGGCGTCGGGCCAGAAGCAGTCTGAGTGCGGGTAGTCGCACTCCCAGGCGATGATGTCGATGCCGATCTCGTGGCGCAGCTTCAACGACGTCTTGTCGGTGACGTAACAGGCCAGCGAGTGCTCGCGGAAGACGTCGCTGGGCAGCTTGTCGCCGAAGTCGCGGCGTAGCCACTTCTGGTTGGTGTAGTGGCGGTCGCTGCGATCCAGGTAAAACGGAATCCAGCCGATACCGCCCTCGGAGAAGGCGAATTTCAGATCCGGGTAGTTGCGCATCGCGGGGCCCCACAGCAGATCCTGCGCGCACATCGCCGAAACCTGGGTGGCCAGAATGATCAGGTTGTCGATCGGCGCGTTAGGCGCCATGCTGATCGCACCGAACCCGGTGCCGATGTGCAGACACATCACCACGTTCTCCTCGGACAACGTGCGGAACACCGGGCCCCAGTAGTCCTCGTCGTGGTAGCTCGGAAGTCCTTCCAAGTGAGGCAATTCCGGCATGGTTACCGCCCGACAGCCCTTCGCGGCGACCCTGCGGATCTCGGCGCACATCGCCTCGGGGTTCCACGTCGGCAGGATGGCGATCGGGATGAACCGATCGGGATACGACCCGGCCCACTCGTCGATGTGCCAGTCGTTGTAGGCCGACACCATCACCAGAGTGACCTCTTCGCGGTGCATGTTCAGGTGCCGAGCCGAGAAGCCGGTGAACGTCGGGAAGCACATCGACGCGAGGATGCCGTTGCGGTTCATGTCCCGGACGCGTTCGTGGACGTCGTAGACGCCGGGACGCATCTCGGCGAACCCGGCGGGATCGCGGCCCCACTCTTCGGCCGGCCAGGACACTACGGCGTTGAGTCCGCTCACGCCCTGGGGCCTGCCCTGGTACATCCACTGGTCGACGCCCTTGTCGTCCATCACGACGATCGGGGCCTCGTCCCGGTACTTGGCGGGCACGTGCCGCAGGAACATGTCCGGCGGTTCGACCACGTGGTCGTCAATGCTCACCAAAATCAGGTCATCGACCTTCATCAAGCAGTCCTCTCCCGCGCAGCGACCGAGCCGACCTCGGTCAGCCGCTGCACTCCGTGGTGGTCTCGAGCAGTCGTGGAATGGGCGCCGGATCCAGCTGCAGGGCGTCCGACATGTGCAGCTGCCCCGCGCTGGCGATCATGTTGTCCAGAATCGCCTGCAGGTCCTCACCCTCGATCTCATAGATGGCGACGTAGGGCCCGTCGGCGGCGACGGGTCGCAGCCGGCGTGCCGAGACGAATCCGTCCAAGGCAACGAGCTCATTCAGGTGCACCTCGTCGTACCAGGTGTTGTATTCCTGCTCGCGCTCGGGTGAGCTGGGTCGGCTCTCCACGAGGATGATGCCCTTGGCCATCGTCGCCACCTCTCTGGCTGCTACTCGTAGCGCACCGTGACCGAGTCCGTATCCGGAACGCCCTGGCACGTCAGAATGTAGCCCTCGGCGACCTCGTCCTCCTCGAGAGCGTCGTTGACCCGCATAGTGGCATGGCCCTCTTCGAGCTTGGCCATGCACGTACCGCAGTTGCCGGCCTCGCAACTGAACGGCGGTTCCAGCCCGGCCCGCCGCGCGGTCTCCAACAGAGTCTCGCCCGGGACTATGGGTGCCGACACCTTCTTTCGGTCGAGATGAATCGTCACCGTTCCGGCACTGGAGCCGTTTGTCGCCGGATCTGTCACCCGTGGGGTCCCCTCGATGATCCGGGTGACCGTCATTGAGACCGCCCCCTCTCCCGTACTTGCATTCTTCAGTATAGAGAATACTATTCTCACGAAGAGATAGCATCTTCTCAAGACTGTATGGATGTCGGGTCAGCCCGGTCTGTCAGGGAAGGACGGGACGTGACCGAGCCGGCAGCGCTCGTGTTCGAGGAACGTCGCTTCAGCGTGCCCGAAGTCGACGCGTTAGCCGACGGATGGGCCGCTAACCTGGCAAAAGACGGTGTCACCGCGGGTCAACGCGTCGCCGTGATGGCCTCGAATCGGCCGGAGTTCCTCGCCGTGGTGCTGGCGATCTGGCGAGTGGCGGCTACAGCGGTGCTCATCAGTCCCGCGTGGAAGCGCGACGAGGTCGACCATGCGCTCGCGCTGACCCGCCCCGAGCATGCGGTCGGGGACCACCCGGTGCTGGCCGGTCTGATGCCGATGCTGCACCTCGACGAGCCGGTCCCGCCCGCAGAGCCGGTAGCCGGCTCACCGCCGCCCACGAACGACGCGGCGCTGGTGTTCAGTTCCGGCACCACCGGCCTGCCGAAGGCCGTCCGGCACACCCATGCCTCGCTGAATGAGGCGGTGCGGCACTGGCGCCGAGCGTTGCAACTGACGCAGCACGACCGGATCCAGGTTGCGACGCCGCCGTCACACATTCTCGGACTGTTGAACCTGCTGACCGCGTGGGAGACCGGCGCCTGCGTGCGGCTGCATCGCCGCTTCGACATTGACCGGGTGCTGCAGCACATCGAAAGTGACCGCATCACAGTGGAAATGGCGGTCGCGCCCATCGCGCTGGCCATCGCCTCGCATCCCGACCTCGAGTCCTATGACCTGTCGTCGCTGCGCTACATCATGTGGGGTGCCACGCCGGTCAACACCCACGTCGCGGAGACGGTCACCCGGCGCACCGGAGTGCGTTGGCTTCCGGCCTACGGAACCACGGAATTGCCTGTCGTAGCGTGCAATCCGATCGAGGACCCGCGGCTCGACACCGTCGGGCGAGCGGTGCCCGGTGTGGACGTACGCGTCGTTTCACTGGAGACCGGCGAGCCGGTCTGCCCGGGTGAGGTCGGTGAGATCCAGGGCCGGTCGGCGTCGCTCATGGCCGGATACCTACCGGCCGAAGCGACCGGCGAGGCGATCCGCGACGGGTGGTACCGCACCGGGGATGTCGGCTGGCTCGACACCGGTGGTTGGCTGCGAATCACCGACCGCCTCAAAGAGATGATCAAAGTGCGCGGGTTCCAGGTCGCCCCCGCCGAAATCGAGATGGTGCTGCAGGGTCATCCCGCCGTCAAAGACTGCGCGGTGTTCGGGATTCCCGAAGGACTCAACGGTGAAGCCGTCATCGCCGCGGTCGCCGCGTCCGAAACCATTGACACAGAGGCGGTCACCACCGAATTGACCGCCCGGGTGGAGGAAAGATTGGCGTCATATAAACATCTGAGCCGGGTGGTCTTCGTCCCCGACATCCCCCGCCTGCCGTCTGGCAAGGTGCTGCGTCGAGTGCTGAAGGAGCGATATGGATGTACGTCTGACAGCTGAACAACAGCAATTACGCGATGCCGCCGCCAAGCTGGCCGACGATCTGGGCCCCGCAACCGTGCAGGATCTCGACGACCAGACTCGGATTACCCGTCTGGACAAGCAAATCGAGAACACCGGCTGGCGGTCGTTGCGTTCCGATGGGGCCTCCGGTGTGGAGGTAGCCATCGTGGCCGAGGAGTTCGGCCGCCGCCTGGTTGACACACCGTTCCTTGGGCCCGTACTCGCCGACGATCTGGGCCGCCATGTCGGTGCGGACGTATCGGCGGCGACGGTCGCCGTCGGCGATCGAGTGATTGATGCCCGCGGCGCCCGGCGCGCCCTGTCGCTTTCGCGCGGCACGGTCCTCACTGTCGATGTGCAGGGTTCGCCGCAGAGCGTCGACCTCACGCGGGCTGACGCCACGATCGCGGGATCGCCGGAGGCGTTGGGGGACGTGTCCTCCGAGGTTGCCGAGCAATGGCGGGCCCTCGCGCTGGTCGCCACGACGGCCGACTTGGTCGGCATCGCCCGGGGCGCGCACGCCGTCGCCTGTGACTACGCGAAAATCCGTGAACAGTACGGCAAGCAGATCGGCTCGTATCAAGCCATCGCGCACCTGCTGGCCGAAAGCCTTGCGCTGATTGAGGGTTCGGTGAGCGTGTTGCGGCATGCCGCGTGGGCGGTCGATGAGCTTTCCCCCGCCGAAGCGATCCGGGCCGCACAGATCGCAAAGGTTTACTGCGCCCGCGCCACCCGCACCGTATGCGAGACGGCCATCCAGGTGCACGGCGGTATCGGCAACACCTGGGAATGCGTGGCGCACGTCTACCTGCGCCGGGCCCTCACATCGACCGAGCTGTGGCCGGTCGCGTTGAAGGAGATCGATCTTGGACTTTCGTGACTCACCCGATGAAGCCGCCTTCCGGGAGCGGCTGCGCACGTGGCTTGCCGCACACGCCAAGGAGTTTTCGGGCTCGGGCGACGAGTATTGGCTGCGCATGGCCGACTGGCACCGCGCCCTGTACGAGAACGGCTTTTTCGGCCTGTCCTGGCCACGCGATTGGGGCGGCCAGGACCTGGCGCCGGTCTACGACGTCATCGTCGACGAGGAGCTGGTGCGTGCCGGTGCACCGCCGCGGCCCAGCGTCGGTTATCTGGTGTACGGCATCGGCGCGCACGCCAGCGACGAGCTTCGAAAACGCTTCCTGCCCGGCATCATCAACGGCACCGAGCGCTGGTGTCAGGGCTTCAGCGAGCCGGGCGCCGGCTCGGATCTGGCGTCGCTGACCACCACCGCGCGCCTCGAGGGCGACAACTATGTGGTGAACGGGCACAAGATCTGGACCAGCTACTCCGACATCGCGGGCCGGTGTTTGTTGCTGGCGCGCACCGACCCCGAGGGCAAGCGCCACCGCGGTCTGTCCGCGTTCGTCCTGGACATGAAACAGCCTGGTGTGCAACAGCGCCCGCTGCAGATGATCAACGGGGTCACCAACGAGTTCGGTCAGGTGTTCTTCGATGATGCGACGGTGCCGGCGGACCGGATGGTCGGCGCTCCCGGCGATGGCTGGGCGGTGGCGATGACGGTCGTCGGGCACGAACGCGAGCCCTCCACGCTGGGCTATGCGGCCCGCTACGGCAAGCTCGTCCGAGAGCTGTTGTTGCGCAACGACGGTGAAGTACCCGTTGAGCTGGCGTGGGCCGCGGTCCAGTCGGATATGCTGACCCATCACGTTCGGCGGCGGCTGTCCGAACAGCTCGATGGAGTATCGCACGGCTCGGAAGGGTCGCTGGACAAGCTGCTGATGACCTGGGTGGAACAATCCGTCGGGCATGCGGCCCTTGCCGTAACGGGAACGCGCGATCCCGATCTGCTGAGCGCCTATCTCTACAGCCGGGCGCAGAGCGTCATGGGCGGGACGTCACAAATACAGAAGAACATCATCGCTTCACGAATCTTGGGATTGGGAGTCTGACGTGTACGACATGCCTACCGAAATCGACGTTCAGGCCGACGGTGCCCTGCGCATCATCACGCTCAACCGGCCGGATTCGCTCAACTCGGTCAATGACAACCTGCACGTCGGGCTCGCGCGATTGTGGCAGCGACTGACCGATGACCCCACGGCCCGCGCCGCGGTGATCACCGGTGCGGGCAGGGCGTTTTCGGCCGGCGGCGATTTCACGTATCTCGAAGAGCTGGCGAACGATGCTGAGCTGCGCGCCAAAACCATCCGGGACGGGCGCGAGATCGTGCTGGGCATGGCCCGCTGCCGAATTCCGGTGGTGGCGGCGGTCAACGGCCCCGCCGTCGGGCTGGGCTGCAGCCTGGTGGCGCTCAGCGACATCGTCTACATCGCCGAAAGCGCCTATCTGGCTGACCCGCACGTGCAGGTTGGGCTGGTGGCCGCCGACGGTGGGCCGCTGACCTGGCCGCTGCACATCAGTCTGCTGCTGGCCAAGGAATTCGCCCTCACCGGCACCCGCATCAGCGCACAGCGGGCTGTCGAACTCGGATTGGCCAATCACATTGCGGATGATCCCGTTGCCGAGGCGATTGCCAGCGCCAAAGAGATTTTGGAGCTGCCGCAGCAGGCGGTGGAGAGCACCAAGCGGGTGCTCAACATCCATCTGGAGCGGGCCGTGCTCGCCAGTTTGGACTATGCGCTGTCGGCCGAGAGCCAGTCGTTCGTGACCGAGGATTTCCGGGCCAACGTCGCGAAATTCAACGCGGCCAGGAAGAACTGAGGTTGTGGCTGCACGAAGGCCTCAGGCGTCGTGCCGGCGCAGGAAGTCATGCATCACCGCATCGAACTTGTCCGGCTCCTCGATGAACGGCATGTGAGCGCTGGCTTCGAACAGCTCGAACCGTGAACCAGGTATGCGCTGGTGTATATCCCACATGTGTTCGGGCACGCATTCGTCGTACCTACCCGCGAGCACCAGTGTCGGTAAGGCGATTTCATGGAGCCTTTCGAACACGTCCCAGTTGCGGATCGTCCCCACAATGTGAAAGTCGCTGGGGCCGAACATGGTTTCGAAGATTTCGGCGCCCATGTTCCGAAACGCATCCTCGAGCTCTCGCGGCCAAGGGCGTACCCGGCATAGGTAGGTCTCGTTCCAGGTGCGGATGGCGGCCTGATACTCGGGCGCGTGCGTGGTGCCCGCGGTCTCGTGCTGGTCGATGGCGGCCTGGGTGGCCGGGTCAAGTTCGGACTTCAAGCGCGCCACCATCTTCGCGAACTCCGGGATGGAGGCGATGCTGTTGGAAATGGTCAGGCTTGCGGCGCCGGCGGGCGCCTCGAGCACGTACTGCTGGGCCAACATCCCACCCCAGGAGTTGCCGAAGAGGTGGAAGCGATCCAGACCCAGGGCTCGTACCACGGCGTCCACCTCGGCCACCGAGCGATCCATCGTCCAAAGCTCCGGGTTGGGTGGGCATTTGGAGTTTCCGCAACCGAGCTGATCCCAGAAGATGACCTCGCGCTCCGTGGAAAGCCGCCCCAGTGACCGCAAGTAGTTGTGCGGCAGGCCTGGACCGCCGTGAATGACAAGCAGCGGGAGGCCCGCACCACCACCGGTCCGCTTGAACCACACGTCGCCGCCCGGGACCGCGACCATTCCCTGATGCATCCACCCACCATCGCAAATCAGCGCATTTTCCGCAGTCCCGTTGCGCACATCAGCCGGAATCCATTGCAACATGCCGCACGGACGGGGCCGCGTCCTGGCAGGATCATTTACCGTGGCCGCCAGCAGCGGTGGCCACATAGGAGGGACGGCAATGACCAGTGTCGCAAACCCGATTCCGCCGCAAAGCTTTTCGGGAATCGTCGGGCACCGCTTCATTTACACCTACGCCAACGGATGGCAGTACGAAATGTACGTGAAGAACGCCACCACCATCGACTACCGCATCCACTCCGGACACGTCGGCGGCCGTTGGGTCAAAGGTCAGGAGGTCAACCTCGCCCAACTCGACGACGACAGTTTCAAAATCTCCTGGACCGAACCCACCGGCACCTGCGTGGCGGTCAACGTCCTGCCCTCCAAGCGCCGCATCCACGGGGTCATCTTCTTCCCCCAGTGGGTCCGAACGCACGGTGAGCGCACCGTCTGCTTCCAGAACGAACACCTGGATGAGATGCGCGCGTACCGTGACGAAGGCCCGACCTACCCCATCTACGAAGTCCCCGAATTCGCCTACATCACCCTGTTCGAATACGTCGGGACCGACGACGAAGCCGTCATCGACACCGCTCCCGATCGCCTCCCGCCGGGATGGTCAAACCGCACCAACTGACCGACCCCGGCCGCTTGTTGCGACTCGTACTCTCGTAATGAGAGAATATGATTCTCGTGAGTGTGCGGATTGCTCTCGGAGTTCCGCACCTGCTGGTTGAACTGGAGAAGATCCGTGTCTGAAGCCGTCATCGTGTCCGCCCTGCGCACCCCCATCGGCACCGCCCGCAAGGGCACTCTGCGCGACACCAGCGCGTTCGATCTGGCGCAGCATGTGGTCACCGAAGCGGCCAGAGATCTGGATCCGGCGCAGGTCGACGATGTGATCCTGGGCGAGGGGCTCTACGGCGGCGGTGTGATCGCCCGCCACGCGGCCATCACGGCCGGGCTGCCCCACGTACCCGGTCTGGCCAACAACCGGCACTGCGCGGCCGGACAGGCGGCGGTGCAGAGCGCGGCGGCAAGCGTGCGCGCCGGGATGGACGAGCTGATCATCGCCGGAGGTGTGAATGCCGCGTCGACGTCGCCGCGCTCCCGCCTCCAGGTGGACGGTGAGTGGATTGACTGGTTCCCGCCGACCCATCCGAACCGGCCAGACGCGCCGAACATGGACATGTCGATCACCGTGGGCTGGAACGCCGCGGTCAAGGCCGGCGTGAGCCGTGCGGAGATGGACGCCTGGGCGCTGCGGTCACACCGCAACGCCATCGCCGCCATCGACGAAGGCCGCTTCAAGGAGGAGATCGTCCCGATCGAGACGCCGCATGGCCTGTTCTCGGTCGACGAGCACCCGCGTCGCGACACCACCATGGAAAAGCTGGCCGCGCTCAAGCCGCTGCACCCCGAAATCGAGGGCTTTTCGATCACCGCCGGCAACGCGTGCGGCGCCAACGACGGGGCGGCGGCGCTGGTCGTCGCGAGCGACCGGCTGGGGCTGTCAGCGCTTGCCACGATCCGGTCCTGGGCATCCGTCGGCGTCGACCCGGCGATCACCGGCCTGGCGCCGGTGGAGGCGATACCGAAAGCCCTTAAGCGAGCCGGGCTTTCGACCTCCGAGGTGGATCTTTTCGAGATCAACGAAGCCTTCGCCGCGATGTGCGTGGCCACCATCAAACTGCTCGAGCTTGACCCCGACAAGGTCAACGTCAGCGGCAGTGGCTGCTCGCTGGGACACCCCGTCGGGGCGACCGGCGCCCGGATGCTGGTCACCCTGGTGCACGAATTGCGCCGCCGCGGCGGTGGCATCGGTGTCGCGGCGATGTGCGCGGGAGGCGGAATGGGCTCGGCGACGGTAATCGAGGTCGCGGCTCCATAATGCGTACATGATCATCGCTGATCTGATTGCCCGCGCACGCAATGGATCTCCCCGCGCGGCCGGTCGGCTTCTCAGCCTCGTCGAGGGCGAGCAGCGCGACGAGGTTTTGGCGACTATCGGCCCCGCCCCGCAGGACATGGGGCCGGTCGTCGGCATCACGGGGCCGCCCGGCGCGGGGAAGTCGACGACGGTCGCCGCTCTGGTCAGTGCCTACCGCGAACGCGGCTGCCGGGTGGCAGTGTTGGCGGTAGACCCGTCATCGCCGTTCAGTGGCGGTGCGCTGCTGGGCGATCGAATTCGAATGGCCGCGCATATCAACGACTCCGACGTACTCATCCGCTCGGTGGCCACCCGCGGGCATCTGGGGGGCCTTGCGGCCGCGGTTCCGGCGGCCATCCGACTGCTGGGGGCGATCGGTTACGACGTGGTCCTGCTGGAGACGGTGGGGGTGGGGCAGTCCGAGATCGAGATTGCCGCCGTCGCCGACCCGACTGTCGTCATTCTCAATCCCGGCGCGGGCGACGCGGTTCAGGCCGCCAAGGCGGGCGTGCTGGAAGTCGCCGACATCGTGGCGGTCAACAAGGCGGACCGGGACGGCGCCGAACAGACGGTTCGGGATCTTCGGGCCGAAACCAGCGCTCCCATCGTGTCGCTGATCGCCGCCCGGGGTGGGGGCATCGAAGATCTGATGGCCGCCATCGAGGACCACCGCCGCACCGACAGCCGCGCCCGCCGGCTGGCCCGCGCCCGAGCGCAGATTCTGTCGCTGGCCCAAACCCGGCTGCGTACCCAGCCCGATCTCGACCGGCTCGCCGAGGCGGTCGTCGACGGCGACCAGGACCCGTACACGGCCGCCGATCAGCTGGTCTCACCGCCCATGCCTCAGACCGACTGACAGCCCGCTTGTCCCCCGATCGGGGGATAGGCGCATTCGTCACATTTGCGGGCCGATCGGCGGAGGTGCGTCGCGTGCAACCGCCCTGAGTTGAGGGTCAGGCAGATCACTTGAGATACGATTTGGTTCAGGTTAGTGCACGTCGGCGTTGCTGTACGTATCGTGAACGAATCTTTTGATGCCTCAACCCGTTTGGGCTTTGATCCGGTGCTGGCCATCACCGGCGGCGGTGAGTTCCCTAGTTGGTTG
>NZ_DASUHS010000137.1:0-3399 GCF_036273375.1 Mycobacterium sp.
CAAGACGGTCGTCGGGCTCTTGGCGGCTGCGCAGCTGCCTTAACGAGCGCGCTGGACCGGTCGTCGCGGTGTTGCGGCGAGCGCACCGCCGCGGCGTCGAGGAGAAAGCCGCCACGATCCAGTCGGTGTGGCGGGCACCCGCATTGCGACAACCGACCCAGGTCCAGGCGGCGTTCGCGGTGATCGTCACCAGCCAGGTCCGGGTCATCACCGCGTTGAACCTTGAGATCGGCCAGCTAGGTGAGGTGGTGGCCCACCATTTTGGCCGTCACCGGGACGCTGAGATCTACGCCAGCCAACCCGGCCTCGGTGTGATCCTCAGCGCCCGGGTCCTGGCCGAGTTCGGAGACGACCGGACCCGCTTCGCCGATGCCAAGGCACGCAAAAACTACGCCGGCACCTCACCGATCACCCGGGCCTCGGGGACCAGGAAAGTGGTGCTGGCCCGCTACGCCCGCAACGAGCGGCTGGGCGACGCCATACAGCAATGGGCCTTCGGTGCGCTGAAGGGTTCTCCTGGTGCACGCGCCTACTACGACGCGCTCAGAGCCCGCAAAATCGGCCACCAAGCAGCACTACGACAACTCGGCAACCGGCTCGTCGGCATCCTGCACGGCTGCCTGAAGACCGGCACCCTCTACGACGAAAACACCGCCTGGGCCCACCACCACACGGCCGCAGCTTGACAAACTAAAACCTGGGATGTCTGTTGCGTTGACGATGTCCGGGCATGCTCGGTGAGACTGGGACGATGATCTCATCGGATGCGTCCTCGTCCGCACCTGCGGGCTACCGGTTTCCACGTGGGTGATCGCGGTCGCGGTGCGCTGGTATCTGCGCTACGGCTTGTCCTACCGCGACGTCGAGGAACTGCTCGCCGAGCGCGGCGTCGAGGTCGATCACGTCACGATCTACCGGTGGGTGCAGACCTTCACAGCTGAGCTTATTGATGCTGCTCGCCCAGCCCGGCATGCCGCCGGGTCATCGGTGGTTTGTCGACGAGACGAACGTCAAGATCGTCGGCCGCTGCCCGTATCTCTATCGCGCGGTCGATCAATACGGCCAGGTCATCGACGTCTTACTGTCCGAGCGCCGCGACGGTGCGGCCGCTCGGGCGTTCTTCACCCGCGCGCTGAGGTTCGGGTCCGCTCCGGTCGAGGTCACCACCGACCGGGCACTGGTCTACCCGCGGGTCATCGACGAACTCGCGCCGGCCGCACGGCACGCCTTCGAGCAGTAGGCGAACAATGTCATCGAAGCCGACCACGGCCGGCTCAAAGCCAGATTGCGCCCGATGCGCGGACTCAAGCGCGTGCACTCTGCTCGCACCCTCGTGACCGGGCACGCGTTCGTGCAGAACTTACGACGCGGCCGCTACGAGATCGTTGCCGACCAACCGCCACGAGACCGCGTCCGCGCCGCATTCGACGAACTCGCGTTCTGCATCAGACCGCGGACTCCTGCCTCCCGCGGAGCCCAAGATCACCCGAACCCGCTCAATGCAACAGACATCCCAGGTTTTTCGATGTCAAGCGGCGGCGGTGAGGTGAGGTGCCCAGGCGATGCTTTCGTCGTAGAGCGTGCGGGTCTTTAGGCAGCCGTGCAGGATGCCGACGAGCCGGTTCGCGAGTTGGCGTAGCGCTGCTTGGTGACCGATCTTGCGGGCTCGAAGCGCGTCGTAATAGGCGCGGGCGCCGGGTGAGCCTTTCAACGCGCCGAAGGCCCATTGCTGTGCGGCGTCGCCGAGGCGCGTGTTGCGGGCGTACCGGGCCAGCACGACTTTCTTCTTTCCCGAGGCGCGGGTGATCGGTGAGGTACCGGCATAGTTCTTGCGTGCTTTGGCATCGGCGAAGCGGGTCCGGTCATCGCCGAACTCGGCGAGCACCCGGGCGCTGAGGATCACGCCGAGGCCGGGTTGGCTGGCGTAGATCTCAGCGTCCGGGTGACGGCCAAAATGGTGGGCCACCACCTCGCCCAGCTGGGCGATCTCACCGTTGAGGGTGGTGATGAGCCGGACCTGGCTGGCGGTGATCGCCGCGAACGCCGCTTGGACCTGGGCGGGTTGGCGCAGCGCTGGCGCCCGTAGCACCGACTGGATGTGCGCGGCTTTCTCCTCGACGCTGCGGCGGTTGGCTCGCCGCAACGCCGCAGTGATCTTCGCCTTGGACACCCGCGCGGCCCGATCCGGATCAGGCGCGATCGCGAGCAGCTCGAGGGTGTCGGCAGCGTCCAGATCAGCGAAGGCCTCCAGCGCTGCGGGGAAGAATTCCCGTAGCACCCCCCGTAGCCGCAGCACATGCCTGGTCCGGTCCCAGACCAGGCTCTGGTGGCTACGGGCCACCAGCTTGATCGCCTCACCCAGCTCGGAATCCCCAGCCACCGGGCGGTGATGCGCGCGATCCAGGCGCACGATCTCGGCCAACACGTGCGCATCCCCGGCATCAGATTTCGCCCCCGAACTCGAGTGCCGCTCCCGGTAACGGGCCACCGACATCGGGTTAATCGCGAATACCTCATAGCCGGCAGCGATCAACGCCGCCACCCACGGACCGCGGTCGGTCTCGATCCCGACCTTCACCCGCGAGGCCGCCTCACCGGGCTCGAGCTCGGCCCACTCATCCGGGAAAAACTGGGCGATCAACGCATGAAGGCGAGTGATCCCGTCCAAGCCCTCAGGCAGCCGTCTACGAGCCAACCGGCGACCCTGCTCATCGACGATCTCCACATCGTGATGATCTTCAGCCCAGTCGTCACCGACGAACAACACCCTGCAACCTCCGCACCCTCGCCCGGACCAGAACCCAGCAGCGCGGAGGAGACATCCAGCGTCCTAATGGTCAAGTGCTCACCGGCAACAACCCGGGGCACCACATCCCAGCAGCGGTCACATCTCCTCACGACCAGCGGGCGCACGGTCTGTTGCAAGACCTCACCGAGGATCAGAGCCCATGAGTGCTGACCCGCTAGCCGCTACCAGCGCCGAGCCTGCCAAACCACCCGACAGAAGCCATTAGAGCCCCGTAGACCTCGTCACCGGCCGCCCAGCC
Organism: Mycobacterium sp.; assembly: GCF_036273375.1. Taxonomy (GTDB): domain Bacteria; phylum Actinomycetota; class Actinomycetes; order Mycobacteriales; family Mycobacteriaceae; genus Mycobacterium. Next base: position 3,048 of record NZ_DASUHS010000137.1, read on the forward strand.
GGCCGGCACGCCGGCCTCGACCGCGCGGATGAGCATCGCGGTGGCCAGCGCCGGCTTGGTCGCAAACCCGATGTCGGCGGGCACCCCAGCTGCCGCGCAGCGCTGCTGGTCGTCGGTCCACGCGCGCGGCAGGTACAAGGCCCGGTCGATCAGGGCATGCCCGCGGCGGGCGGCGTAGGTCACGAACACCGCGACCTGGGCGTTCTCGATCCGGCCCGCGGTGCCGGTGTGTTGCCGCTGCACCCCGACCGAATGGTCGCCGTGTTTGAGATCGCCGGTCTCGTCGATCACCAAGATCGCATCCGGCTCACCGAACGCGTCGGTGACGTAGCCGCGCAGATCATCGCGAACC
>NZ_DASUHS010000138.1:0-2319 GCF_036273375.1 Mycobacterium sp.
CTAGTGTCCCGCGCCGGGAGTTGGGCTGAATTATCGTCTGGGCGCCGGAATTATCGTCTGAATTCCCCGGCGCACGACACTAGCCCAACGGTGCCTCACCCCTGACGTCGCCGAGCGTGTACCGGACACCGCCTGCGCAGAGTCCTTACCCGGTAGCCCCATTACGGGCTCTACGCGGCCAATCGTGGTAGGCGGCCTCTGATTCGTGCTGGTTGTGGAGTCTGCCAGTTGACGCCGCAGTGCAGCAGTAGCCGCAGCCGGTAGTTGGTGAAGTTGCGGTAGCCGTGGCCGATGCGCTTGATCTTCTTGATGAGGGCGTTGACTGCTTCGGTGGGTCCGTTGGATAGGCCGCCGGTGTCGAAGTAGGCGAGCAGCTCGGTGCGCCAGGTGTCCAGGGTGCGGGCGAGGCGGTGTAGTTCTGGGATGTTCGTTTCGGCGCAGTGCATGAGCCAGCGATACAGGTGGTGTTCGGCGGCGTAGCGGCTGCGGCAGTGGTAGAGCCGGCAGAGGTCTTGCGCGGCGATCCAAGTCCTGCCGATCTGCTCGTCCACGTCGCCGAGATCTAGGCCGATCAGCAGCCGTCGCCAGGCCAGCTCACTGAGCCGGTCGGCCCGTCGGCGCAGCAGGCGGCGGATCCGGTACAGCGGGTCGTGTTTGCGGCCGCGGTGCCCGGTCGAATCCTGCTGCACGCGGCGGCGCACCTCGTCGACGGCGGCGAACCCGAGCCGGGTGACATGGAAGGCATCGAGCACCCGCACCGCGCCCGGCAGCGACGTGGACAACGCGGTGGCGTAGCCGCGGAACGGATCCAACGCCGCCACGGTCACCGCGTCACGCCAGGCGGTGCTGCGCTCGGATACCCAGTCACACAAGGCTTTCCCGCTGCGACCGTCGACGACGTCGAGTAGCCGGGCCGCCCGGCCGGTCAGATCCACCACGCCGGTGATGAAGCTAGTCGAGTGGTAGGCGTTCGCCGCGAGGAACGCCGTCTCGTCGACGCCGAGACGCCGCACGCCATCGAGCCGCTGCGGATCATCAACGAGCGGTGTGCCGTACTCCCTGACCGCGTTCATGATCGCCTGCCAGCCACATCCATACTGCGCGGCGACCCGAGCGACGGTCTCGCCGTCCTGCCCGACCCGCCGACAGGCCTCCCGCCGGGCCCGCTCGGTCAATGACGCCCGCGGCCGAATGTGCTCGCTCGTCTCGGTCCACGTCTGACGCGGACAGTCCGGCTCCATGCACCGCCACACCCGCTTGATCCACACCAGCGTCACCGGCCGGCCACCGGCCGGTAGATCCCGTACGTCGGTGCGGCGGCGATCATGCAACCGGGCCAACACCCCGCAGTCCGGGCAGCCGGTCACCCACTCACTTGTCTCGACCGCGTACTCCAACTCGCCGTCATGGTCCGACACAGCCAACAGCACAAAGCCCGCAAGACCGAGCATCGCCGTCGCCGCGCTACCGTCGTGGTGCACCTGGGGCCTCCTTCGACTCGTGTCCAAGCACCACGAATCTTGAGGCCCCAGGGCCGCTCAACACGCCAACGCAGACCGCCGTGTCAACCCCGAACTACCACGCTTGATCATGAAGAGCCCCATTACGGTTGACGTCCAGGTAGCTGCGGAGCACGCCTAATAGTGCGCTTCGTTGAGCCTGCGTTAGGCGGGTATCGCCGCTGATGGCATCTTCGGTGGTCACCGGATCGTTTCGCATCGGGACGCCCGCTGCGTAAAGGATCAACTCGTCTGGGCGGATTCCCAGACTGTCGGCCAATGCGCGTAACACGCTCAGACTTGGCTCGTGCCGACCGCGCTCAAGCTGACTGAGGTACGTATCTGACAGGTCCGCCAGCCGCGCAAGTTCCCGTTGCGACAGCTGGTTGAGCGCGCGCTGCGCCTTGATGAACTCACCCAGCTGCCGCAGATGCTCCTGCCAGAATGAATCAATCGTGTCGGTCACTTGCTGCCGTCTCGCACGCGAAGTCCTTGATGCATCCGCCGAGCCCACCAACCAGGCCAGGCCAGGTTCGGCGGCGGACGACCTGTCTCGCCCGCCGCGCTTCGAACAAGAAGGTTACTGCTCCGGCTGCTGCTCGGCGTTCTTGCTCGGTGCCGCAGCCGCCCAGGCGTCGGCCAATGCCAGCGAGAACTTCTTGTTCTCTTCAAGCATTCGGGCCTGGAAGTCGTAGGAGTCCTCGATTAGCTGCTTGAGATCGGGCGCGCTTGCGACCTGCGGCCCGGTCCACGCCGGCGGCTCCGGCGCACTCTTTGCAAACGAGGCAACATAAGACTTAGTTGCGTCGAGGATGCTCTC
>NZ_DASUHS010000139.1:0-24698 GCF_036273375.1 Mycobacterium sp.
GGGCTGTTGGCATGTGTCAGATAGTACTCATCTGACATGAGACGCCAGCCACATTGGATTCATCCGAACTCCACTCCCTGGACCAGCGGTAAGTCACCGGAAATAATTGACGGTGTTGGTACTTTGGCGCATGTTGGCCTTTCAGGAGTCCGTGCCGGATTCGCGGCCGCCGCCGGTTTCCTTCTCCGCCGAACGCGCCGCCGATCTCCGCTCCGGACGTGCCGATGTTGACATTGGCGATTCCGCAGTCGGATTCGGCTAGGAACGCCGGGACTCGCGCAGGTCGGTCGTGAAGATCGCGGACGAAACACCTTGCGTCTCGCAGGCGGAAATCGACGCCGCGCTGCGCGCCATCCGCGGCGCTCTGCGGCCCTGAGCGAGGGGGTTTGACCTCACGTCGATCCCGTTTACCTCGGTTTGCCGCGGGGTATTTCATCCCATGCGTTTTCCGCAGCTACCAGCGCGGTATTGCTGCCCTGTAACCCATGCGACGTAGCGAGCGATGAACTAACACCGGGGTCTGGAAGGGGAGGTGAAAAACGATGCAGAAAGCGGACGCGCGATCAGGCGGTGACCGCTTGGGCCAGGCGGACGGCGAGGTGCACGCCGCCATCCGGTTTGCCGTCCTGTCCACGCTTGCGGCCGTCGGCTTCCTGTTGATCGCCGCGGTGTGGGTCAGTACCTGCCCGGGAGTGGGCGTGGACACGGTGGCGTGTGGGCCGCCGCAGCGCACCCTGCTGGCCTTCGGGGGTCCGCTGATCGCGCTCGGCGCCGGGATCTGGGCGTTCGTGCGCACCTATCTGGTGTGGAAAGCCCGGGGGACCTGGTGGGGATGGCACGGCGCCGGTTGGTTCCTGCTGACCGTGATGGCGTTGATGATCGCCATGGGTGTTGCACCGATCGCCGGTCCGGTACTGGCCCTTTAGGTTTGTTCTCCCGCGATCTAACGTTGATGGTGCGGTGAGGAGCAGCTATGGGAGACACCTACCACGACCCCGTCGACCATCTGAGGACAACGCGGCCGCTCGCCGGTGAGTCGCTGATCGACGTCCTGCACTGGCCCGGGTACCTCTTAATTGTTGCGGGCGTGATCGGGGCCTGCGGGAGTCTCGCGGCCTTCGGCAGCGGACATCACCACGAGGGCATGACGGCGGGGATCGTCGCGGTCATCGCCGCGGTGCTGGGGCTGGCCTGGCTGGCAGTGGAGCACCGCAGGATCCGCAGGATCTGCGATCGCTGGTATACCGAACATCCCGAGGTGCACCGGCAAAGGCCGGCCAGTTAGCGAAGGCCGCCGAGTAACCGGCACAGGACCGTCGATCGCGTCTTTTCTCTGCGTGACCTGCCCCGACGCCGCGCGGTGTGATATTCCGCATGAAAGCTGACCGCGAGGTTACGGGCGCGAACTTGTGGGTATCAGGTCTGCACCATGATGAGTGCCGGAACGGTTCCGTGGTCACCCCATCATGGGGGACATAATCACGAGCACACCGATATATATATGCCTACTGCGACGACTACCGATATGACCAGCATGACCCCGGCGATCACCGCGAAGCTCCTATGTCGGCGCTTCCGGATGGTGTCGGTCGTGTCAGGGCCGCCGACAGCCGGCCGAATACCCGGCGGCGATCATGACTAACCGGCTCGAACGCGAGGTCCACGGCGGACTGCGAAGCAGTAGTAGTGTCAGTCGAACATTGCCGGGAGACCATATGAACGATGCTGGTATGCACGCTAACAAGCGTCCGCGCGGCCATCGCGCCGTCGAACTTCACGTTGCTGCGCGACTGGAGAACCTGGCGATGCTGCGCACCCTGGTCGGTGCCATCGGCACCTTCGAGGACCTGGATTTCGATGCGGTGGCGGACCTGCGGCTCGCGGTCGACGAAGTGTGCACCCGGTTGATTCGTTCGGCCACACCCGACGCGACCCTGATCGTCGTGGTCGACCCCCAGGACGACCAATTGGTAGTGGAAGCTTCGGCGGCATGCGACACTCACGACGTGGTGGCGCCCGGCAGCTTCAGTTGGCATGTGCTGACGTCGCTAGCCGACGACGTCCAGACTTTCCATGACGGTCGCGAACCCGATGAGACCGGCAGTGTCTTCGGCATCACACTGACGGCGCGACGGGCGGCCTCCAGCAGGTGACACCGCGAGCTGCGGGCGGTTCGGTTTCGCGTCCGAACGAATACGCCGATGTTCCGGACATGTTCCGTGAGTTGGCCACTGCCACGCTTGACTCGATGGAATTCCAACGTCAACGGGACAAGATCGTCGAGCGCTGCCTGCCGCTCGCCGACCACATCGCGCGCCGCTTCGAAGGCCGCGGCGAACCGCGTGACGACCTGGTCCAGGTGGCGCGCGTCGGATTGGTCAACGCGGTGGTCCGGTTCGACGTCGACGCCGGTTCGGACTTCGTTTCCTTCGCGGTGCCCACAATCATGGGTGAGGTTCGCCGCCACTTCCGGGACAACAGCTGGTCGGTCAAGGTCCCGAGGCGGCTGAAGGAACTGCACCTGAGGCTGGGCACCGCCACCGCCGATCTGTCGCAGCGGCTCGGCCGGGCGCCCACCGCGACCGAACTGGCCGCGGAGCTGGACATGGACCGCGAAGAGGTGGTCGAGGGGCTGGTGGCGGGCAGCTCGTACAACACCCTGTCCATCGACAGCGGTGGCGGCGGCGAGGAAGAGGAAGCCCGCGCGATCGCGGACACCCTCGGTGACGTCGACACCGGCCTGGACCGGATCGAGGATCAGGAATCGTTGCGTCCGCTGCTCGAGGCGCTGCCCGAGCGGGAACGGACGGTGTTGGTGCTGCGATTCTTCGAGTCGATGACGCAGACGCAGATCGCCGAGCGGGTCGGCATCTCGCAGATGCACGTGTCCCGGCTGCTGGCCAAGTCGCTAACGCGGCTTCGTGACCAGTTGCAGTAGCGGCCGGGGCTCTTCCTCAACCCACAGCCGTTCCAGCAGCGGCTCGGCCTGCTGCGTCGTTACCGGCAGCGTCGCGTCCGGGTCGCAGACGCGCAGCAACCTGGTTACCTCCGGGCTCGGGGCCATGGCCCAGGACACCTGGCCGCCCGAGCATTCCACATTGATCCGGTGCAGGGCCGAAAAGCCCGCAGTACCAATGAATTTGAGGCCCCGCAGGTCGAGGATCACCCGCCGGGAGCGGCTGGTGCTCTGCTGTACGTATGCGACCAGCTGATCGGTGTTGGCCGCGTCGAGCTCGCCGTCCACCGTGATCAGGGTGCCCGTCGGGCCCCAGCGGGCGGTGAATTGTGCCGTGCGGCTTTGTTGCCAAGATTGGGCCACAGACATCGCTGACTCCATCCCATTGAGGGAGATTCCTGCTGTAAATACGTCAGCCACGTGAAACTAGTTCGGAGAAGCTGGGAATTCCGCCTACCCCACGTCAACGACGTATCCCGGGCGGCTGTGAACTCAACCTTGTCCGAAACCCTACTCGCGACAGCCAGGGCCGACAACGTAGTCTGTAAAAACTCTCAGGGAGCTTTACTTGATCTCGGCGAGCACCGTGCCCTGAGTGATGGCTGCGCCGGCCTCGACCGCGAGTCCGGTGATGACACCGTCCTTGTGCGCGGTGACCGGGTTCTCCATCTTCATCGCCTCGAGCACCACCACCAGGTCGCCCGCGGCAACCTCCTGGCCTTCCTCGACCGCGACCTTGACGACGGTGCCCTGCATGGGAGCGGTCACCGCGTCGCCGGAGGCTGCGGCGCCCGTATGCGCTCCGCGCTTGCGCGCCTTGGGCTTCTTGCGGATGACGCCGGCCGGGTCCGCCGCGCCACCGCTGGACAGCGCCAGGTCGCCGGGCAGCGACACCTCGAGCCGGCGGCCGCCGACCTCCACGACCACCTTCTGGCGCGGCCGGGCCTCCTCTTCGTCCAGCGGCTCGCCGCCGGTGAACGGTTCGATGGTGTTGTTCCACTCGGTCTCGATCCAGCGGGTGTGCACTGAGAACCCATCGCCGTCACCGATGAACGCCGGGTCGGACACCACGGCGCGGTGGAAAGGGATGACCGTGGCAAGCCCTTCGACGTGGAACTCGTCCAGGGCCCGGCGGGAGCGGGCGAGCGCCTCCTCGCGGGTCGCGCCGTACACGATCAGCTTGGACAGCATCGAGTCGAACTGACCGCCGATGACCGAACCGGCCTCGACACCGGAGTCCAGCCGGACGCCGGGGCCGGTCGGGATGTCGTAGCGGGTGACCGGGCCGGGCGCGGGCAGGAAGCCGCGTCCGGCGTCCTCGCCGTTGATCCGGAACTCGATGGCGTGCCCGCGCGGCGTGGGGTCCTCGGTGAGGTCCAGCTTCTCGCCGTTGGCGATCTTGAACTGCTGCAGCACCAGGTCGATGCCGGCGGTCTCCTCGGTGACCGGGTGCTCGACCTGCAGACGGGTGTTGACCTCCAGGAAGGAGATCAGCCCGTCCTGGCCGACCAGGTATTCGACGGTCCCGGCGCCGTGATAGTGCGCCTCCTTGCAGATCCGCTTCGCCGACTCGTGGATCTCCTTGCGCTGCGCGTCGGTCAGGAACGGAGCGGGAGCCTCTTCCACCAGCTTCTGGAAACGGCGCTGCAGCGAGCAGTCACGGGTGCCGGCGACGATCACGTTGCCGTGTTCGTCCGCGATCACCTGCGCCTCGACGTGGCGCGGCTTATCCAGGTAGCGCTCGACGAAGCACTCGCCGCGGCCGAATGCCGCGACCGCCTCACGGGTGGCCGACTCGAACAGCTCCGGGATCTCTTCGATGGTGCGGGCCACCTTCATGCCGCGGCCGCCGCCGCCGAACGCCGCCTTGATGGCGATCGGCACGCCGTACTCCTCGGCAAAGGCCACCACCTCGTCGGCGTTCTTCACCGGGTCTGGGGTGCCGGGCACCAGCGGGGCCTGCGCGCGCGCGGCGATGTGGCGGGCGGTGACTTTGTCACCGAGGTCGCGGATGGACTGCGGGCTGGGTCCGATCCAGATCAGATTCGCGTCCAGGACCGCCTGGGCGAAGTCGGCGTTCTCCGACAGGAAGCCGTAGCCGGGGTGGATTGCGTTGGCGCCGGACTTGGCCGCCGCGTCAAGGAGTTTGGCGAAGTCCAGGTAGGACTCCGCGGACGTTTGACCGCCCAACGCGAACGCCTCGTCGGCCAGACGCACGTGCGGCGCGTCAGCGTCGGGCTCGGCGTACACCGCCACGCTGGACAGGCCCGCATCGCGGGCCGCGCGGATCACCCGGACAGCGATTTCGCCGCGGTTGGCGACGAGCACCTTGGAGATCCTCGAGCTGGCGTGAGTAGCCACTGCGCCTCCTGTTTGGCATATCCCCAGACGCATTTCTGGGGGCTTCTCTAAGAGAATTTCTTACAACGAGTTCTCGGGAAGTCTAAGCGCCGCGCCGTTCGGCCCGACGAGGCGGTCCACCTTTTTTCAGGACGCCTCGCGCAGCCTGCGCTTGATGCGGGCGAGCATCGCCGACAGGCCGCGCAACCGCAGCGGGCTGATCAGAGCGGCCAGTCCGAGGTCGGCGTAAAAATCCTCGGGCACCGCCAGAATGTCGGCGGCCGGCTGTTCGTCGAGACCGGCGGCCAGAATCGACGCGAACCCCCGCGTGGTCGGCGATTCGGCCGGCGCGCTGAAGTGCAGCCGCACCCGTGTGGGGTCGCTGGCGTCGACGTGCAGGAACAGCGGGGTCTGGCATTCGGGCACCGACTCCATGGCCGCTTCCTGGAGGTCGGACGGCAGCGCCGGAAGTTCGTTGGCGAACTCCAGCAGCAGCGCAAGCTTGTCCTGGCCCTCGACTTCGGCGAAGTCGGACACCACCTCGGCCAGCGGCGCGGGCATAGTCATCGCGGCGCCATCAGACTTCAACGGTGCCCGGCTCTTCACCCGCCACGATCGGCGTGCGCACGGTGTTGCCCCACTCCGTCCACGATCCGTCGTAGTTGCGCACCCCGGGCTTGCCGAGCAGATGCGTCAGCACGAACCAGGTGTGGCTGGAGCGTTCGCCGATGCGGCAGTACACGACGGTCTTGTCGTCCGGCTCGATGAAGCCGTAGAGCTCCTCGAGCTCATCGCGGCTGCGGAAGCGTCCGCTCTCGTCGGCCGCCTTGGCCCACGGAATCGACCGGGCGGTGGGGATGTGGCCGCCGCGCAGCACGCCTTCCTCGGGGTACTCGGGCATGTGCGTGCGCTTGCCGGTGTACTCGTCCGGCGAGCGCACGTCGATCAGCGGCTGGGTGCCGAGAATGCCCAGCACGTCGTCCTTGAAGGCGCGGATGGGTTCGTCGTTGCGGGTGACGACGGGGTAGCCGCTGGCTGTCTTGGTGGGCACGTCCAGCGTGGTCTCCCGGCGTTCGGCCAGCCACAGGTCCCGGCCGCCGTTGAGCAGCCGCACGTCGGGGTGCCCGAACAGCGTGAACACCCAGAGCGCATAGGCCGCCCACCAGTTGCTCTTGTCGCCGTAGATCACCACGGTGTCGTCGCGGGCGATGCCCTTGCGGTCCATCAGCTCCGCGAACTGCGCCCCGTTGATGTAGTCGCGGACCCGGGGATCGTTGAGGTCGGTGTGCCAGTCGACCTTCACCGCGCCGGGGATATGACCGACGTCGTAGAGCAGAACGTCCTCGTCGGATTCGACGATCGCCAGGCCGGGGGTGCCTTGGTTGGCGGACAGCCAGTCGGCGGTGACCAGTCGCTCGGGGTGGGCGTAGGCCGACAGTGTCGGGCTTGGATCGGGGGGTAATGCCACGCTGCCGAGCCTACCGCCAGGGCTAGTCGCCGGCCCACAGCGCGGATACCGACAGCCCGACCCGCCCCAGCAGCGATCGCAGCAGCGGCAGGCTGACGCCGATCACGTTCGACGGGTCGCCGTCGATGCCGTCGACGAACCAGCCGCCCAGGCCGTCCAGGGTGAAGCCGCCGGCCACGTGCCACGGTTCGCCGTGGGTGAGATACGCCCGCAGGTCTGCATCCGTCGGGGCGGCGAAATGAACTGTCGTGCATCGTGATTCGACTTCACGGTGAGTGATGGCAGCGTCGCGCAGCCGCAGCAGGCAGTGGCCGGTGTGCAGTTCGCCGGAGCGGCCACCCATCAGGCGCCACTGGCTCGCAGCGGCGTCGGCCGAACCGGGTTTCCCGCACAGCCGGCCGTCGATGGACAGCATCGAATCACAGCCGATGACAACGCAATCGGCCGCAACGCCGCCATCCAGTTCGCCCGCCACCTGTTCGGCCTTGGCCCGGGCCAGGGTGCACACCACGTCGCCCGGCGACGCGTCCGGGCCCAGCGCGGCAGCGACGGCATCCTCGTCGACGCCGGAGACCACGACCAGCGGATCGACGCCGGCCTGGCGCAACACCTTGAGCCGGCCGGCAGAGGCCGACGCCAGCACCAGGCGGGTCAATGCCTCATGTGGGTCATTTGCTGGAACGTGAGCCGCTGAAAGTTGGACATCGCGAAACGCAGCCGGTCGACCGGCAGACCCCAGCGGGTCTGCTCGGGCTGTTCGGGCTCCGGTGCACCGCCGGCGCAGCCCAGCACCGCTATCAGCGCGGCCACCTCCTCGGCCGTGGGCTCACCCTTGAGGATCTGAATGTGCGGCTCGTGCACCTGCGGCTGAGAAGCGTCCTCGGCCACGGCCCCGTCGGTCTGCACGTCGTCGGTCGGCTCGGTCATAGGGGAATGTTCCCGTGCTTCTTGGGGGGCAGGTGGGAGATCTTGCGTTCCAGCAGGCGCAGCGCCGTGCCGATGTAGCCGCGGGTGTGCGACGGCGGGATCACCGCGTCGACATAGCCCCGCTCGGCGGCGACATACGGGTTGACCAGGGTGTCTTCGTACTCCTGCTGCAGTTGCAGCCGCAGCGCGTCGACGTCCTTGCCCTCCTTGGCGGCCTCACTCAGTTGCTTGCGGTAGACGAACCCGACCGCACCGGAGGCGCCCATCACCGCGATCTGCGCCGACGGCCACGCCAGGTTGACGTCGCAGCCCATGTCCTTGGACCCCATCACGCAGTAGGCACCGCCGTATGCCTTGCGGGTGATGACGGTGATCTTCGGGACCGTGGCCTCGCCGTAGGCGAACAGCAGCTTGGCGCCGCGGCGGATGATGCCGTTGTACTCCTGGCCGGTGCCCGGCAGGAAGCCCGGGACGTCCACCAGCATGATGATCGGGATGTTGAAGCAGTCGCAGGTCCGCACGAACCGGGCGGCCTTCTCCGAGGCGTTGATGTCCAGGCAGCCGGCGAACTGCGTCGGCTGGTTGGCCACGATCCCGACCGGGCGGCCCTCGATGCGGCCGAACCCGACGACGATGTTCTGCGCGTAACCGCCCTGAACCTCGAGGAACTCGTCGTCGTCGAGGATGCGGGTGATCACCTCGTGCATGTCGTAGGGCTGGTTGGGCGAGTCCGGGATCAGCGTGTCCAGCTCGAGGTCCTCGTCGGTGAGGTTGTCCTCGATGGCGCCCGGCGGATGCGGCTCGGCGTAGCGCGGCGCGTCGGTGGCGTTGTTGGGCGGCAGGTAGCTCAACAGGTCGCGGACCCAGTCGAAGGCGTCTTGCTCCCCGGAGGCGACGTAGTGCAGAGTGCCCGACTTGGCCATGTGGGTGTGGGCGCCGCCCAGCTCTTCCATGGTGACGTCCTCACCGGTGACGGTCTTGATCACGTCGGGTCCGGTGATGAACATCTGGCTTGTCTGGTCGACCATCACCACGAAGTCGGTCAGGGCGGGGGAGTAGACGTGCCCACCGGCGGCCGCCCCCATGATCAGCGAGATCTGCGGGATGACGCCGGAGGCCAGAATGTTGTTGCGGAAGATGCGGCTGTACAGGCCGAGCGAGACGACGCCCTCCTGGATCCGCGCCCCGGCGCCGTCGTTGATCCCGATCAGCGGGCGACCGGTCTTGATCGCCAGGTCCTGGATCTTGACGATCTTCTCACCGTACACCTCGCCGAGGCTGCCGCCGAACACCGTGGCGTCCTGGCTGAAGATGCACACGTCGCGGCCGTCGACGGTGCCATAGCCGGTGATCACGCCGTCGCCCAGTGGGCGGTTGTTCTCCAGGCCGAAGTTCTTGCTGCGGTGGCGAGCCAGCGCGTCGAGCTCCACGAACGAGTCCTCGTCGAGCAGGGCGAGGATGCGTTCGCGGGCGGTCAGCTTGCCCTTGGCGTGCACCTTCTCGACGGCCTCCTCGCCCACCGGGTGCAGTGACTCTTCGTGGCGCTTGTGCAGCTCGGCCAGCTTGCCCGCGGTGGTGTGGATGTCGATGCTGTGCTCGGCGGCGGGTTCCGCAGTGTGGTCGGTAACGCTCGTCATGGGAGTCGAGCTTAGCGGCGCGGTACTCTCCGCTGATGGACGCCCGCCCGTTGGGAACCGCGGACTGGGCGGCCGAATGCGACGTGCTGATCGCCGGGTCCGGCGGCGGCGGCGTGACGGGTGCGTACACCGCGGCGCGTGAAGGCTTCGATGTGCTGCTGGTCGAGGCGACGTCGAAATTCGGTGGCACCACCGCGTACTCCGGCGGGGGCGGCGTCTGGTTCCCGTGCAATCCGGTGCTGGTCCGCGCGGGCATGGACGACGACACCATCGAGGACGCGCTCACCTACTACCGCGCTGTGGTCGGCGACCGGACCCCTCGCGAGCTGCAGGAAACCTATGTCCGCGGTGGCGCGCCGCTGATCGAGTACCTGGAGCAGGACCCGAACCTGAAGTTCGTGCCGCTGCCGTGGCCCGACTACTTCGGCAAGGCGCCCAAGGCGCGGCTGGACGGCGAACGTCATATCGCCGCGAAGCCCCTGAAGGTGGCCGCCGCGCCCGAATTCCGCGAGGCGATCCGCGGTCCGCTGGACGCCGACCGGCTCGGCGCCGAACCCCCGGCCGACTACTACCTGGGCGGGCGCGCCCTGATCGCGCGATTCCTCAAGGCCATCGCGCAGTACCCGACGGCGTCGCTGCGGCGCGATACCGCCCTGGTCGAGCTGGTGGCCTCCGACGGTCGGGTCACCGGCGCCATCGTCGAGACCGCTGGCGAACGCCGCGCCATCCGAGCCCGCCGAGGAGTGCTGCTGGCCGCCGGGGGCTTTGAAGCCAACGAGGAGCTGCGCCGGCGCTACGGCGTGCCGGGAACGTCGCGAGACACCATGGGCGGCCCGGGAAGTCGGGGCCTGGCGCTGCAGGCCGGCATCGCCGCGGGCGCCGACACCGACCTGCTCGACCAGGCCTGGTGGTCGCCCGGCATGACCCACCCCGACGGCCGGTCCGCGTTCGCGCTGTGGTTCACCGGCGGCATCTTTGTGAACCAGTCCGGCAACCGGTTCGTCAACGAATCCCGGGCATACGACCGGGCAGGCCGCGAGATCATCGCGCAGCTGCATGACGGCTCGATCACGTTGCCGTACTGGATGATCTACGACGACAAGGAGGGCGAGGTGCCGCCGGTGAAGGCGGCCAACGTCACCATCGTGGAGACCGAGAAGTACGTCGCCGCCGGCCTGTGGCACACCGCGGACACGCTAGAGGAACTGGCCGCCCAGATCGGGGTTCCGGGTGGGCAGCTGGCGGCAACGGTGGCCCGGTTCAACGATTTCGCCGCCGCCGGCGTCGACGAGGACTTCGGCCGCGGCGACGAGGCATTCGACCGCGCCTTCTCGGCGGGAGCGTCGCCGCTGGTGGCCATCGACTCGCCGCCGTACCACGCCGCCGCGTTCGGGATCTCCGATCTGGGCACCAAGGGCGGGCTGCGGACCGACGCCGCGGCCCGGGTGCTCGACCGGGCCGGCAATCCGATCCCCGGCCTGTACGCCGCGGGCAACACGATGTCCGCGCCCAGCGGCACCGCCTATCCCGGTGGCGGCAACCCGATCGGGACCAGCATGCTGTTCAGCCATTTGGCCGTGATGGACATGCGTGAGGGTCGGCCCTGAGTTCTAGGCTGGGTGCGGTGACAGAACGAGATCAGCTTCGAGCACCATTGGACGAGAGCGCATTGCGCGCCGAGTTGATCGGCACCGGGCTGGGCTGGCGCAAGCTCGACGTCGTCGAGCAGACCGGCTCCACCAACGCCGACCTGCTGGCGCGCGCGGCGTCGGGCGACGACGTCGCGGGCGCCGTGCTGATCGCCGAGCACCAGACCGCCGGGCGGGGCCGGCACGGCCGCGGCTGGTCGGCCACGCCGCGGGCCCAGATCACCATGTCGGTCGGGGTCAGCGTCGTCGACGTCCCGACCACCGGATGGGGCTGGCTGCCGCTGGCCACCGGGGTGGCGGTGGTCGACACCGTGACGCCGTTGCTGGCGGGGACCGGGGCGCAGGCGGGTCTCAAATGGCCCAACGACGTGCTGGCCGGCCCGCCGGATGCGCCGGGCAAGCTGGCCGGAATCCTCGCCGAGGTGGCGAAGCCCGTCGTCGTTATCGGCTTGGGGCTCAACGTGACTCAGTCCGCCGACGAAATCGACGGCCCCGGCGCGACGTCGCTGCTCGACCTGGGCGTCGCCGCGCCGGACCGCACCCAGCTGGTGTCCGCCCTGCTGCGGGAGCTGGGCCGGCGGATCGTGGCCTGGCGCGCCGCGCGCGGGGCCGATTGGGCGCTGGCCGCCGACTACCGGACGCGCAGCCTGACCATCGGCACCCGGGTCCGCGCGCACCTGCCCGGCGGCAAGCAGGTCGACGGGACCGCGAGCGCCATCGATGACCAGGGCCGACTCTGCCTGGAAAGTGGCGGGCAGACCGTCGTCGTCGCAGCCGGCGACGTGGTGCATTTGCGCTAGTGGCGATCGCAAGCGCGGCGGAGCCGGGCGCAGCGGGTCGCCACCATCGGACTAGTGGCGATCGCAAGCGCGGCGGAGCCGGGCGCAGCGGGTCGCCACTATCGGACTAGTTAGCCGCGGATTGTCGCGTTACACAGCTAATGTCGGCGGGCATGGGCTATCCGGATAACGTTCTGGCCGCTGGTGAACACGTCATCGTGCACCGCCACCCGCACTGGAAGCGGCTGATCTGGCCGGTGCTGGTTCTCATCCTGGTGACCGGACTGGCCGCATTCGGCTCCGGATACCTCAACTCGACGCACTGGGAGCAGCTCGCCAAGAACATCATCTACGGCGTCATCTGGGGGATCTGGCTGGTGATCGTGGGCTGGCTGACGCTGTGGCCGTTCCTGAGCTGGCTGACCACGCATTTCGTGGTGACAAACCGGCGGGTGATGTTCCGGCACGGGGTGCTGACCCGCACCGGCATCGATATCCCGCTGGCCCGGATCAACAGCGTGGAATTCCGCGACCGGATCACCGAGCGCATGTTCCGCACCGGGACGCTGATCATCGAATCGGCGTCACAAGATCCGTTGGAGTTCTACGACATTCCGCGGCTGCGCGAGGTGCACGCGCTGCTGTATCACGAAGTCTTCGACACCCTGGGTTCCGAGGAATCGCCCAGCTGAGTTGGCCGGCTGGCGCGGTTGCGCCAGGCGCGCAGCAGTGTGACGTTGCCGCCCTCGATCTCGTCCTCGAAGATCTCGGCGATACCGCCGGCGGTAAGCGCGGATTCCAGTGCCTTCTCGGGGTCGCGCGCGACCTGGTCGGGAAACACCCAGCGCCGAAACGCCCAGAACCGGAACGCCATCTGCAGCAAGTTACCGATGATGTAGGCCGAGATGAAGTCGGCGACGTTTTCCACCGCCAGCGACACCATCGGCTCGCGCAGCTGCAACACATAGCTGGAGAACCACAGCGGTGCCATGGACAGCAGCACCCCGACGCCGCTGAACGCGAAGAACAGCAGCGCCTCGTGGTGGCGCTCGCGCCCGCCGCGATTGCGGAAACTCCATTCCCGGTTCAGCACGTAGGACGCGATCACGGCGACAATGCCGGCGATCACCTTTGCGGTCACCGGTTTGGGTTCGAGAATTGTCAGCTTCAGCGTGTAGAAAATCGCCGAGTCGATGACGAATGTGGTTCCGCCGACGATGGCGAATTTGATCAGTTCGTGGTGGCGTAGCAAATAGGGCTGCATAACCCTAGGTAGACGCGTGATCGTGGCTTCGGCGAAGGACACAACACGTCAGTCTACGGACGGACACAAATTCGACGCAAAATCGTACATAACAATTCGGTGTCGGCCCCGGTCAACACGCCTTTAGCGCCGGTTTGTTTCGCCGTGACACCATGATGGCCGTGCCGAGTACACGCCCACCGGGCGCAGCCCCCGTTGCAGCCCCCCGAGCCGTCCCGCGCGCCGTCCCCGTGGTCGCAATGGTCGGTGGCGGTCAGCTCGCCCGGATGACCCACCAGGCGGCGATCGCGCTGGGGCAGACGCTGAGGGTGCTGGCCACTGCCGCCGACGAGCCGGCTGCGCTGGTCGCGCCCGACGTCGTCATCGGTTCGCACACCGATCTCGACGATCTGCGCGGGGTGGCCGCGGGCGCCGACGTGCTGACCTTCGACCACGAACACGTGCCGAACGAACTGCTGGAGAAGCTGGTCGCCGAGGGTGTCAACGTGGCGCCGCCGCCACAGGCCCTGGTGCACGCGCAGGACAAGCTCGTCATGCGCCGCCGGCTCGAGGCCCTTGGCGTCCCGGTGCCCCGCTATGCAGAGATCCGAAGCGTCGACGAACTCGACGCCTTCGGGCGACGCATAGCCGGTCCCGTGGTGGTGAAAGCGGTCCGCGGCGGTTACGACGGGCGCGGGGTGCGGATGGCGCGCGACCCATCGCACGCCCGTGAGATCGCGGCCGCCTTCCTGGCCGATGGGGTGCCGCTGATGGCCGAGGAGCAGGTGGATCTGCGCCGTGAACTGTCGGCCCTGGTGGCGCGGTCGCCGTTCGGCCAGGGCGCGGCGTGGCCGGTCGTCGAGACGGTGCAGCAAGACGGGATCTGCGTGCAGGTGATCGCGCCCGCGCCGGAGCTGCCCGCCGAACGGGCCGCCGCCGCACAACAGCTGGCGCTGCGGCTGGCGGCCGAGCTGGGCGTGGTCGGGGTGCTCGCCGTCGAGCTCTTCGAGACGGTCGACGGTGAACTGCTGGTCAACGAACTGGCGATGCGGCCGCACAACTCCGGGCACTGGACCATGGACGGGTCGCGCACCAGTCAGTTCGAGCAGCATCTGCGCGCGGTGCTGGACTACCCGCTCGGCGATACGGACGCCATCGCACCGGTGACCGTGATGGCCAACGTGCTGGGCGCCCCCGAGGTCCCGGAGATGAGCGTCGACGAGCGGCTGCATCACCTGTTCGCGCGGATGCCCGACGCCCGCGTCCACCTGTACGGCAAACAAGAACGTCCCGGCCGCAAGGTCGGGCACATCAACTTCGTCGGCTCCGGGCCGGCGGAGGCGAAAAGCGTGGGGAAGCTGCGGGAACGCGCCGACCTGGCGGCACACTGGTTGTCACACGGGCAGTGGACGGACGGATGGGATCCACATGACTAGAGCGCCTCGCGTCGGGGTGATCATGGGCAGCGACAGTGACTGGTCGGTGATGCAAGACGCCGCGGCGGCGCTCGCCGAGTTCGGCGTGCCGGCCGAGGTTCGGGTCGTCTCCGCGCATCGCACGCCGGAGGTGATGTTCGATTACGCGCGTGACGCGGCCGGGCGCGGCATCGAGGTGATCATCGCCGGGGCCGGGGGGGCCGCGCACCTGCCCGGAATGGTCGCATCCGCGACGCCGCTGCCGGTCATCGGCGTGCCGGTGCCGCTGGGGCGCCTCGACGGTCTGGACTCGTTGCTGTCGATCGTGCAGATGCCCGCCGGAGTCCCGGTGGCCACGGTCTCCATCGGCGGGGCCCGCAACGCCGGCCTGCTCGCCGTGCGCATCCTCGGATCGTGTGATCCGGCGCTGCGGGCGCGGATCGTCGACTTCCAAGCGCAGCTGGCGCACAGCGTGCAGGCCAAGGATGCGGCGCTGCAGCAGAAGGTCGACGACCGTCAGGGTAAGGTTACTGGCGAGTAGCAAGGAGGCCAACATGGCTCAGTGGGCCGGAGACCCCACCTTTGATTTGTTCCAATTGCCCGAGGAACACAGTGAATTGCGGGCGGCGATTCGTGCGCTGGCGGAGAAGGAGATCGCTCCGCACGCCGCCGATGTGGATGAGAATTCACGCTTCCCGCAGGAGGCCCTGGACGCGCTGAACGCGTCCGGCTTCAACGCGGTCCACATTCCCGAGGAATACGGCGGACAGGGCGCGGACTCGGTCGCCGCGTGCATCGTCATCGAAGAAGTGGCGCGCGTCGACGGATCCGCCTCGCTGATCCCCGCCGTCAACAAGCTGGGCACCATGGGTCTGATCCTGCAGGGCTCGGAGGAGCTGAAAAAGCAGGTGTTGCCATCCCTGGCCGCGGACGGGGCGATGGCCTCCTACGCATTGAGCGAGCGCGAAGCCGGCAGCGACGCGGCGTCGATGCGGACCAGGGCCAAGGCCGACGGGGATGACTGGATTCTCAACGGGACCAAGTGCTGGATCACCAACGGCGGCAAGTCCACCTGGTACACCGTGATGGCGGTGACCGACCCGGACAAAGGCGCCAACGGCATCTCGGCGTTCATGGTGCACAAAGACGATGAGGGATTTTCCTTCGGCCCGAAGGAAAAGAAGATGGGCATCAAAGGCTCACCCACCACCGAGCTGTACTTCGAGAACTGCCGCATCCCGGGCGACCGGATCATCGGTGAACCCGGCACCGGGTTCAAAACCGCACTCCAGACGCTCGACCACACCCGCCCCACTGTCGGCGCGCAGGCGGTCGGCCTCGCGCAGGGCGCGGTGGACGCTGCCGTCGCCTACACCAAGGAGCGCAAGCAGTTCGGCAGGTCGATCTCGGACTTTCAGGGTGTGCAGTTCGAGCTGGCCGACATGGCGATGAAAGTCGAAGCGGCCCGGTTGATGGTCTACACCGCCGCCGCCCGCGCCGAACGCGGCGAGCCGAATCTGGGATTCATCTCCGCGGCCGCGAAGTGCTTCGCCTCCGACACCGCCATGGATGTGACGGAGGCGGCCGTGCAACTGTTCGGCGGCGCCGGCTACACCACTGACTTCCCTGTCGAGCGAATGATGCGTGACGCCAAGATCACTCAGATCTACGAGGGCACCAATCAGATTCAGCGTGTGGTGATGTCGCGGGCATTGCTGCGCTGATGGTTTTCCGGCGATGCTGTTGCGAACAGCCAAGCCGCACCGCTTAGGATCTGCACTCGGTGCGTGAAGTCCACACCGACGATCGGTAAACAGCCACCGACTAACGTCCGACCATTGTCACAAAGCAAAGGGCTTATCGCGGCAAAGGGGTCTGCAGTGCAGAAGGTGACTTCTGATGCCCGTCCACAGATGGCCGGGTATTGATACCGACACGCGCGCCGGCCACCCCGACGGCGAGTTGGCAGGCATTGTCGTTGCTGTTGGTCGAGGACGACCGAGCCGACGCGGTGCTGGTGGAAGACCTGATCACCGACGCGGCCACCGACATCCGGGTGGTGTGGGCCAAGTCGATGGCACACGCCGAACGCGAGCTGGAATCCGCCCGGCCCGACTGCGTGCTGCTGGATCTGCACCTGCCCGACGCCAGCGGGATCGACGCGCTCAACCGCATCGCCGACCTCGACGCCACCGTGCCGATCGTGGTCTTGACCGGACTGAACGACGAGTACTTCGGGGCCTCGGCGGTGGCCGCCGGTGCCCAGGACTATTTGGTCAAGGGCCGGGTCGAGCCGGAGATGTTGCGCCGAGCGCTGCTGTACGCCATCGAGCGCAAGCGCGCCGAACTGATTGCCGCCGATCTGCACGCGACGCAGCTGCGGGCCCGCGAGAACGCGCTGCTTGAACGGGGCCTACTGCCCTCGCCGCTGCTGCTGGACAACCCGGGCGTCGACATCGTCGCCCGGTACCGGCCGAGCCGCGAAGACGCATTGCTGTGCGGAGACTTCTACGACGTCGTCCAGACGTCCGACCGAATCGTGCACGTGCTGATCGGCGACGTCGCCGGGCACGGTCCGCACGAGGCCGCGCTGGGCGCGGCATTACGGATCGCGTTTCGTGCGCTCACCTTCGCCGGTGTGCACGGCGTCGAACGGATGCGCCAGCTCGAGCGGGTGTTGTATTCGGAACGAACCGACACCGGAATCTTCGCGACGGTGCTCAGCCTCGAGATCTCGCCCGACAGCCCGCGGGTCAGCGTCATCCGCGCCGGCCATCCCGGGATGTTGGTGCGCGCCGGGGGAACGGTCGATTGGCACGAGCCGGCGGGTGGCCCGGCACTGGGCCTGCACGTCGGCGACTGGCCGTCCGAAGAGCTGGACCTGCCCGCCGGGCACGCCCTGCTCTTGCTGACCGACGGGCTCTTCGAGGGGTACTCGGGAGAGGGCACGCAACGTCTCGGCGAGGACGGCTTGCTTGCCCTGGCCCGCGCGCACGCGGATAAGCCCGGCCCCGCTTTCGTCGACGCGCTCATCAACGATGCCCAGGCGCTCGCCCAGCCACGCGGCGGTCTGACCGATGACATCGCCGTCCTGCGCATCGAAAGGACTACCACGTGATCCCATGGCGTCCGCTTCGGCTCACGGAGCTCACCGTGCGGGGATGGCTGGCGTTGGTGCTGTGGGTCATGGGCGTGACGATGCTCGTAGGGGCGTTGGTCGGCGCCGTGTTGCTGCATCGCACCGACGAGGTGTCGCGCCAGATGGCCCAGAACATTCAGCCGGCGCGCGTCGCCGCGGCGCGCTTGCAGGTCGCGTTGCGTGACCAGGAGACGGGCATGCGCGGCTACCTGATTGCCGCCGACCGGCAGTTCCTCGCGCCGTATTACGACGGGCAGCGCGCCGAACAGGCTGCGGCCGCGGAGATTCGGCGTCTGGTGGGCGGCCGCGCCGACCTGATGGCCGATCTGGACGCGGTGGAAGCCGCCGCCGCCGACTGGCGGACAAACTATGCCGAGCCACTGATCGCCAACGTGGCCCCCAAGACGCCGGCCTACGTCAGCTCCCGCACGGCCGACATGGGCAAGGTCAGATTCGACCATCTGCGTGAGCTTTTCGATACGCAGAACACCCACCTGTCGGTGGCCTCCGCGGCGGCCACCGACGAGCTCAACAAGATCAACGGCTGGCGCGATTGGGTGCTGGGTACCACGGTGCTGATCGTCATAGGGGCGGCCCTGGTGCTGGGGCTGCTCAGCCGCGCCGCGATCACCCGGCCGATCGCGGCGCTGGCCGAGGCCTGCCGGCGGATCACCCAGGGCAGCTTCGAGGAGACTATCCCACCTCCGCGACGGCCCAAGGACATTCGGACCATGGCGATCGACGTGGAGAACATGCGCAAGCGCATCGTCGAGGAACTCGAGGTGTCGAAAAATGCCCAGGCGCAATTGGATGAACAGGCCGCCGAATTACGGCGGTCCAACACCGAACTCGAGCAGTTCGCCTACGTCGCCTCCCACGACCTGCAAGAGCCGCTGCGCAAGGTTGCGTCCTTCTGCCAGCTGCTGGAAAAGCGCTACGGCGACAAGCTCGACGAGCGCGGCATCGAATACATCGGGTTCGCGGTCGACGGCGCTAAGCGCATGCAGGCGCTGATCAATGACCTGCTCACCTTCTCCCGGGTCGGCCGGCTGGGCACCACCGAAACCGAGGTGCAGCTCGACGCGACGCTCGATGCCGGCCTGGCGAATCTGGCCGTCGCGATCGAGGAAACCGATGCGCAATTCGTGCGCCCGGCGCAGCTGCCGCAGATCGTCGGGGATCCGATGCTGCTGACGATGCTGTGGCAGAACCTCATCGGCAACGCGGTCAAGTTCCGGCACAAGGACCGTCGGCCCCGCGTCGTCATCGAATGCACGCCGGGCGCCGGCACCCATGACGGCGAATGGTTGCTGAGCGTGGCGGACAACGGCATCGGCATTCCGGAGGAATTCTCCGACAAGGTCTTCGTGATCTTCCAGCGGCTGCACGGCCGGGACGTGTACGCCGGCACAGGAGTAGGCCTGGCACTGGTCAAGAAGATCATCGAGTACCACGGCGGCACCGTCCGGATCGACACGTCCTACACCGACGGGACCCGATTCGAATTCACCCTGCCCATGCCCGAACCCGTCGACGAAGCAGACTCGGTCGCTTTGGAAGGAGCGCATCAATGACCACACCAGAAGGCAGGGCAATCGACATCCTGCTCGTCGAGGACGACCCGGGCGACGAGCTCATCACCCGAGAAGCGTTCGAGCACAACAAGCTCAAGAACAGGCTCCATGTCGCACACGACGGGGAGGAAGGGCTCAATTACCTTTACCGGCGCGGTGAGTTCGCCGACGCGCCACGGCCCGACCTCATCCTGCTCGACCTCAATCTGCCCAAATACGACGGGCGCCAGCTACTGGAGAAGGTCAAGTCCGACCCCGACCTGGCGCGCATCCCGGTCGTGGTGCTCACCACCTCCTCGGCCGAGGAAGACATCCTCAAGAGCTACAAATTGCACGCGAATGCCTACGTCACCAAACCCGTTGACCTGGACCAATTCATGAAGGCCGTCCGACAGATCGACGAGTTCTTCGTTCAGGTCGTGCGGCTGCCGGGCAACGGGGCCTGAGTGCGCGGCGTCCGTCGCGACATCCAGGTGATAAGCCACCCGAGCATGATCAGCAGCAGGAACACGGTCAGTTAACCCGCCGCGTCATACGACAGGTTGCCGACCGGCCACGGCGGCCGGCCCGCGCCGCGTCACTGGCGGCGACCGAACCCGCGGTTGGTTGTTGTCCTAGGCGACCCATTAGCCACCGATGCTACGTGCCGGTGCTTGGCACACAGCCACACACAGTTACCTCTTATTAAATGTCGAGGGTTTGTTTATTCACGATTGGTTAACTTTTGTGGTCCCCTGGATAGCAGCCGGCGGCGAAGCCTGCGCATCCGCCGCCGCGATTTGCGAAGGAGTTGCGTGAGGTTCGCTCGATATGGCGCCGCGCTGGGCCTGGTGGCCGTCACAGTCCTGGCGCTGACGGGGTGCAGCGGCAACTCGAACTCGTCCGGCTCCGGCGCCAAGTCGCCGCCGGTGGACTGCGGCGGCAAGAAGGTGCTGAAAGACAGCGGCTCGACCGCGCAGCAAAACGCCATCGAGCAGTTCGTCTACGCCTACGTTCGGGCCTGCCCCGGCTACACGCTGGATTACAACGCCAACGGGTCCGGCGCCGGCGTGACCCAGTTTCTCAACAATCAAACCGACCTCGCCGGTTCCGATGTTCCCCTCGACCCGTCCACCGGTCAGTACGACCGGGCGGCGCAGCGGTGCGGCTCGCCGGCCTGGGATCTGCCCACGGTGTTCGGGCCGATCGCGATCACATACCACCTGACCGGGGTGAACGGATTGAAATTGGACGGGCCCACCGTCGCGAAGATCTTCAACGGCACCATCACCAAGTGGGACGACCCGGCACTGAAGGCCATCAACTCGGGCCTCAACCTGCCGTCGACGCCCATCGCGGTCATCTTCCGCAGTGACAAATCCGGTACCACGGCGAACTTTCAGAAGTATCTGGACGGCGCGTCCAACGGCGCGTGGGGCAAGGGCGCCACCGAGACGTTCAACGGTGGCGTCGGACAGGGCGCCAGCGGGAACAACGGCACGTCCGCGCTGCTGCAGAACACCGAGGGGTCGATCACCTACAACGAGTGGTCCTTCGCGGTGGGCAAGCAGCTGACCATGGCGTCGATCATCACGTCGGCGGGTCCGGACGCGGTGCCGATCACCAAGGACTCCGTCGAGAAGACGATCGCCGGGGCGACCTTCAGCGGGCAGGGCAACGACCTGGTGCTGGACACCTCGTCGTTCTACAAGCCGACACAGTCCGGCGCGTACCCGATCGTGCTCGCGACCTACGAAATCGTCTGCTCGAAGTATCCGGACGCGGCCACGGGCACGGCGGTGAAGGCGTTCATGCAGGCCGCAATCGGGTCGGGCCAGGACGGTTTGGACCAGTACGGTTCCATCCCGCTGCCCAGCTCGTTCACGGCGAAGCTGTCGAGCGCGGTCAATGCGATTTCCTGATGATGCGAAGGAGGCTCGAGGGTGAGCGATAGCGGGCCGGCCTCGCGCGTCGGGTCCTGGTTCGGCCCCTACCGGCTGGTGCGACTTCTGCGCCAGGGCGGCATGGGTGAGGTTTACGAGGCCGAGGACACCCGCAAGGGCCGCATGGTGGCCCTGAAACTGATCTCGCAGCAGTTCTCCGGCAACTCGGAGTTTCGTGCGCGCCTGCAGCGTGAGGCCGATATCGCGGGACGACTGACCGAACCGCATGTGGTGCCGATCCACGACTACGGCGAGTTCGACGGGCGCTTTTATGTGGACATGCGCCTCGTCGACGGCGTCAATCTGGCCACGCTGTTGCACCGGGACGGGCCGTTGGCCCCACCGCGGGCGATCGCCATCATCCGCCAGGTCGCCGCCGCGCTGGACGCGGCGCACGCCGCCGGGGTCACGCACCGCGACGTCACACCGGGGAACATTCTGGTCACCCCCAGCGACTTCGCCTACCTGGCGGATTTCGGCATCGCGCGGGCCGCGACGGATCCGGGGCTGACCCAGGTCGGGACCGCTATCGGAACCTATTACTACATGGCGCCCGAACGATTCACCGACGATGAGGTCACCCAAAGCGCCGACATCTATTCGCTCGCATGCGTTTTGAGTGAGTGCCTGACCGGATCACCGCCCTACCGGGCAGACACCGTCGAACGGCTGGTCGCCGCGCATCTGACGAAGACGGCCCCGCCGCCCAGCCAATTACGTCCGGGCGCGGTTCCACCCGCCTTGGATCGCGTGATCGCCAAGGGCATGGCCAAACGTCCCGAGGAGCGCTATCGCACCGCGGGCGAATTCGCCGCCGCCGCCCATGACGCGCTGACCGGATCCCAGCAGCTGCAGGCCAGCACGATTCTGCGCGACGGGGAGAGCGCGGCCCTGGGCGCGGGCGCGAACGATCAGCGCGCGGCGCGCGAGCCGGATTCGTTCGCCTCGGCACCGAGCGCCGACACCGTGGCGGGTCCGTGGCCTTCGGGGGGCAGCGGTGCGATCAGGAGCGGCCGGTCCGGCTCTGGGCCGTCGCTGATCCGTGCCGCCCCAACGACTTCCGGGCGCGTGTATCGGCCCACTCCGGATTTCAGGCATCCCGCCGTGCCTAACGACAACAAACGTAAACAGTGGCTCATCGTCGGCGCCATCGCTCTCGTCGCGCTGGTCGCTTTCGTCGTGGCGGTCGTCGGCTATCTGTCCACCGAATCCTCGGGGCCGTCGAAGCAGGCGAGTGGTCAAAGTGTGTTGCCGTTCAACGGCATTGACTTTCGTTTGTCTCCTGGCGGGGTGACGCTGGACAGCGCCGGCAACGTCTACGTCACCAGCGAGGGCATGTACGGCCGGGTGGTGAAGCTGACAACCGGTTCGAACGCCACGACGGTGCTGCCGTTCAACGGGCTGTACCAGCCGCAGGGCTTGGCCGTCGACGGCGCGGGCACCGTGTACGTCGCCGATTTCAACAACAGGGTGATCAGCATGGCCGCGGGCTCCAACAGTCAGAAGGAGCTGCCGTTCACCGGCCTGAATTACCCGGAGGGCGTCGCGGTCGACAGCCAGGGCGCCGTGTATGTCGCCGACCGCGGCAACAGCAGGGTGGTGAAGCTGGCGGCGGGATCCAAGACCCAGACCGTGCTGCCGTTCGACGGGCTCAACAACCCGGACGGGGTGGCCGTCGATCCCGCGGGCAATGTCTACGTCGCGGACACCGACAACAACAGGGTGATGAAACTCGACGCGGCGTCGAACACGCAGTCGGAGTTGCCATTTCATGACCTATCCGTGCCGTGGGGCATCGCAGTGGACAACAGTGGCACCGTCTACGTCACCGAGCACGACAAGAGCGACGTGGTGAAGTACGCCCCGGGCGCAACCACCGGGACCGCCCTGCCGTTCAACGGACTCAACACTCCCTTGGCGGTGACGGTCGACAAGGACCAGAACGTCTACGTCGCCGACCGCGGCAACAACCGGGTGGTCAAGCTGACGCCGTGAGGCCTACGGCGCGGGCTGCGGTGTGCCGAGATATTCCTCGGTGTGCTGGCCGAGGGCGGGCGGGGGTTCGGCGGCCGCGGCGTCGAAGCTGGAATAGCGTGCGGGAGTGCGGATTACCGTGACCTCATCCACGCCGTCGCCGACCGGCAGGGCGAGCTCGTTCTCGGCGAACAGGGCGGTGCCGACCACCTGCTTCCAGGTGTAGGCGTGGCAGGCCATCAGGCCGCCCTCCTGTAGCAGCTGGACCCATTCGTCAGCGGTCTTGGCGGCCAGGGCCTTCTCGAGTTCCTCGGTCAGCTCGGGATAGTTCAGCGCCCGCGCGCGCTGGTCGACGAACCGCTCGTCGTCGCGCATGTCCGGCCGGCCGATGATCTCGCACAGCTTATCCCAGTGCTTGGGCACGTACGCGCTGATCACCAGGTAGCCGTCGGCCGCCTTGAACGCGTCCGACGGTTGAGTGGCGAACCCAACGCCCTTGCGGCGCTTGCGATTTGGTGCCGCGTCCGGCTTGGGGGCGTCGCTTGGTTTGTTCAGGTGGATGGTCAGCTGACTGGCCTGCAGGCTGACCGCGACGTCATACATGGCGACCCGCACGACGTCGGCGACCCCGTGGCGTTCACGGTTGAGCAGCGCGGCCAGCACCGCCTGGGCCAGCACGTGACCGCTGGCGGCGTCGACGAGTTGGAACGGGATGATCTGGGGTTTGCCGGTGGGCGTGGGCATCCCGGTGGTCATGCCCGACTCGGCGGCGACCATCAGGTCGACGCCCGGCCGGCTGCCCTCCGGGCCGTTGCCGCCGTACGCGGAAAGGCGCGCATAGATGAGTTTGGGATTGCGCGATTGCAGCTCGTCGGGACCCAGACCCATGCGTTCCATCACCCCGGGCCGAAACCCTTCCAGCACAACGTCGGCCGTGTCGACCAGCGCGAGGATCTGCTGCTTGGCCTTGTCGCTGCGCAGGTCGGCCATCACCGACTTCTTGCCCCGGTTGTGGGGGAGGAACAGGGTGGCCAGCGGCGGGCGCCCAGGCAGGACCGCGGTGATGTGCCGGGCCGCCTCCCCGACGGGCGCCTCTATCTTGATGACTTCGGCACCCAGATCGGCCAGCACCTGTCCGGCCATTGGCCCGGCGATGTTCTGGGTGAAGTCGAGCACCCGGAATCCGTCAAGTGGCTTGGTGGACTTGCTGTTTGGCATCGTGTTTGCCTTCCTGATAACCTGCTCCGTCCTTCAACCTGCCCTGTGCAACACCGCGGTGCAGTAGTAGTTCTGCGCGAAGGGTGCATCGGGGTCGGTCGACTGCAGCGGCAGCCCGTTGTTGGCCAGCATCTGGTTCAGCGGAGTGCGGACCGGCTGCCAGCCCCGCTGCTGCAGGTAGGTCGCCACGTCGTTGCGCTCGCCGGGGAAGCCCAATTCCCCCAGGGCGATGTCGAGGCCGTTGCGCCGCCACTTATCGCTGGCGGCGTTCAGCGCGTCCCCGCTGATCCCGGTGTTCGCGAACACCTCGGCCACCAACTGAGTGCCGTCGGCGGACAGGGCGGTGATGTTGTCCAGCAACCGGTCCTGAGCCTCGGGCGGCAGGAAGCCGATCAGCCCCTCGGCCGCCCAGGCGGCCGGGCGCCCGGTGTCGAAGCCGGCTTGTCGCAGCGCCGAC
>NZ_DASUHS010000140.1:0-3527 GCF_036273375.1 Mycobacterium sp.
CCCGCGCGCAGGAACGCGCGCAGCAGCGACAGCAGGCGACGGTCACTGATGCGTTCCTCGACCGCGGACATCAACCCGGAGTGTGGAATCGCGCCGAACGAGGACCCGACTTACTACCCGTCTCGAGGACCTGGTCGCTGGTTTGCGGGTGTGGGCGAAGGGCCTGCTGTGTCTGGAAGCGGCTGTCGAGCTGCTGATCGGGCATGAGTTGTGGTTGTGGCGCGAGGATTTCGCTCATGCTGCTGCACTCGGGTTCGGGTGGCACGTGTTCACCGGCCAGGCCATGGTTTGGCTGGATTTCATCGCGGCGGGCCATGCGCTGGAGTCCGGGGTGTTGCCGTGCTCGTCGAGCGAGCGGCAGCTGCTGCTGATCGCCGCGAGCATCGCCGAGGGGAGGCCGGTGGATCTGCGCGAGGCGCTGTCGGGTCTGGACGAGACCGACACCGGCCTGGTCGTGCGCGCCGTTCTCCATGCCGCCGGGCACGGCGGCGCGGTCATCGCCGGAGCACCGCGGTGACCGCGGTGACGGTGACGATCGTGCGGTCGCACCATCCGTTGCAGGGCCACTGCTTGACGGTCCTGGGGCGGGTCTGCCGCCACGGCCGGCTGGAGTTGCTGCTGGTGCTGCCCGACGGCAGCAAGACCCTCGTTCCGGCGGCGTGGACCGACCACAACGCCAATGACGGTGCAGTGGAACCGATTTGCGGTGGGTTGTCGGCGACGTTGGGGACGGTGGCGGATCTGCTGGCCGCGCGGGAGTTGGTTTCGGCGCTTGCGGCCCGACGCGGTCGCGACACGGTGCAGGCTGCACGGCAGTCACCGTCCAAGGAGGACTCCCATGCAGCCCGCACAGCTCAGTCTGCTGCCGGACCAGGTTCCGGCACCACCCCCGCCATCGACACCGCAGCTCCCCGAACCCCAGCTCGCGGCCGCGGTCACGCTGCTGGCCGGCCTGATCGCCAAGGCGGCGACCCCGAACCCGATCGGGACGCAGGTGAGTCGCGATGAGTGAATCCAAGGTCACCGCGTCGCATCTGCGGCGCACGGCGGCGATCTATGTCCGCCAATCCAGCCTCGCCCAGGTCGAACGCACCAGGGAATCGACTGCCCGCCAATACGATCTGGTGTCACGAGCCGAAACGCTCGGATGGCCGCGCGGCGCGGTGAGCGTGATCGACGAGGACCTGGGGGTGTCCGGCGCATCGACGGCGGGCCGGTCGGGCTTCGCGGAACTAGTCACCAAGGTCGGGCTCGGGCAGGTCGGGATCGTGTTGGCGTTGGAATGCTCGCGACTGGCCCGCAACAACGCCGACTGGTACCGGCTGCTGGACCTGGCCGGGATGACCGACACGCTGATCGCCGACACCGACGGCGTCTACCATCCCGGATTGTTCAACGACCGGATGCTGCTCGGCATGAAAGGCACCATGTCCGAGGCCGAACTGCATATCCTGCGAGCCCGCCTCAACGGCGGCATCCGCAGCAAGGCCGCCCGCGGCGAGCTACGCTGCGGGCTGCCGGTCGGGCTGGTCTGGGGCGAAGCCGACGGGCAGATCCTCACCCACCCCGACGAAGCCGTCCGCGGGGTCATCGCCGCGATCTTCGAGCAGTTCCCCGTGCGCGGATCGGTGCGGGGGGTGTGGTTGTGGCTGCGTGACCAGGGCCTCAAGCTGCCGCTGAACAAGCACGGATACGTGTCGGCGTCCACCGAGATCGTGTGGGTCGACCCGACCTATCACGCGGTCCACACCATCCTCACCCACCCCGTCTACGCGGGCACCTACACCTTCGGCCGAACCGGCCAGGTCAAACAGGTCGGCGACGACGGGGTCCTGCGGGTCCGCCGCCGCGTGCTGCCCCGAACCGAGTGGGAGGTCTGCATCACCGACCATCACGAAGGATTCATCGACTGGAACACCTACCTTGACAACCAAACCCGCATCGGCGCCAACATCCGCCCCACGGTGCACGAGCCGGGCACCGGCGCAGTCCGGGAGGGCTGCGCCCTGCTGCAAGGACTGGCCACCTGCGGGGTCTGCGGGCGCAAGCTCGCCGTCTACTACGACGGCGAACACAAAGCCACCCCGGGCTACTACTGCACCGGCACCGGCCAACTCGTCGACGGCCGCGGCACCCGGCATATGCGTATCGGTGGCGTCGCGATCGACACCGCGGTCACCACCGTGTTCCTGACCGCGCTGGCCCCCTCGGCAGCCCAGGCCTGCCTGGCCGCCGCCCAGCAACTCGAAGACGGCCACGACGCCGCCCTCGCCCAGTGGCGCCGCCAAGTCGAAACCGCCCGCTACGACGCGACCAAGGCGCAGCGCCGCTACCAGGCCGTCGATCCGGAAAACCGGCTCGTCGCCCTCGGCCTGGAACAAGCCTGGGAAACCGCGCTGCGACACCTCGCCGACACCGAAGCCGAACTCGCCCGCCGCGAGACCGCCCGTCCGAAAACACTGACCCCGCAAGAGAAAACGCTGATCCTGACACTCGGCGCCGACCTGGACGGCGTGTGGGACGCCGACACCACCACCGACCGGGACCGCAAACAGCTGCTGCGCACCCTGCTCGACGAGGTCAACATCACCGTGCACCGCGACCACACCGATTCCCACGCCGACCTGGTCGTGCGGTGGAAAGGCGGCGCGATCAGCGAACTGTCGGTGCCGGTAAAACGCAAGCCACCCAACACCTTACGCACCGACGAAGACACCATCGACCGCATCCGCCGCCTCGCCGCCCACTACCCCGACGCAACGATCGCGCACATCCTCAACCGGCAGGACCGCCGCACCGCCCGCGGATTGTCATACACCGCCGGTAGGGTCCAATCGCTGCGCCACCACTACAACATTCCCTGCCACCAGCACCGCGACGACCCGGCCGAAGGAGAACCGCTCACCGTGACCGACGCCGCAAAGGAACTCGGACTCGCGCCCTCCACCCTGCACCGCTGGCTCGGCGACGGCTTCATCGCCGGCGAACAACTCACCCCCGGCGCCCCCTGGCGGATCCGGCTCACCGACGACATCCGCGCCCTGTTCGTCGACAACGCCCCCGACGGCTGGCTGGCCATGCTGGAGGCCACCCTCGCCGACGGCGTGTCCCGCCAAACCATCATGCAACGTGTCAAGCGCGGCGAACTCAAAGCCGTGCACGTGCGCACCGGACGCCGAAAAGGCCTGCGTATCCAGCCCCCACCCACCCAAGACGGACTGTTCTGACCATGACAATCAACGAAAGGAGCAGTGTGACAATGCATCCAAGCAGTCGGCCACGTCGGTTTCCACCACCCAGCGGGCACCCGCGAACGACTCGTTCACGAGCACCTGCAGCCCATCGTGCGCCGCGCGCTTCGGGCGAAACCCGAACGAACACGGCAGAAAGTCGGCTTCAAAGACCGGCTCGAGCACGATCTTCACCGCCGCCTGCACGACTCGGTCACGCACCGCGGGAATCGACAACGGCCTCCGCTCCTTGGTCCCCGGCTTCGGTATGAATACCCGCCGGGCCGGGATCGGACG
>NZ_DASUHS010000141.1:0-21834 GCF_036273375.1 Mycobacterium sp.
GTGCGCAGCTGGTTGACCGTGGCGCAGCCCGCCAGCTGCGCGTAATGCTCATCGGAACCCTTGCCCGCCCGTGCGGCGATGACGCCTACCTGATCCAGCGACAGTCGACCCTCCCGCATGCCCGCCGCGCAGCGAGGAAACTCCTGCAGCCGGCGCGCCACGGTGGCGATCGTGTGGGCATTTCCCGATGACCAGCCCAGCTTCCAGGCCACCAACGCCCCCACCGACCGCGCACCCGTAGCGCCGCACAGCTCGTCGCGATCCAGCTCGGCGACGATCTGCACAATGCGCCCATCAATCGCGTTGCGCTGACCGGCCAACTCCGCCAACTCCTCGAACAGCACGTCAACACGCTCGGCAGGGCTCACCGCCGCGGGAGGCGATGCGGTCGAAGACATAACGTCATCATCGCAGCCAGGTACGACAACTATCGGCTGTCGATCCATGTCGGGGTGAGGCCGTCATCAATTGCTCAGCGGCACAGCCTGCTTGGCCGCCAAAACGCGCGCCCTACCGCAACCTTCAGCACGGCCACCTCCGCCCCATCACGCGCCCAACCGAGGGGCTCGACCGCGCCAGATCCACGTCGCGAAAACCACGAGCTACACCGTGGTCGCGCCGAAGGCGGTCTTCACGATGCGCACATTGGCCACCAGGGCAGCCCGGGCCCCGAAGTTAGTGCGCAGATCCCCGCAGCCCAAAACCGAAAAACGACTGGTCAACCCGGTGCGGTTACTGCGAAACCCCAAACCATGAGCCAGGTCAGCTCAGTGCCAGCGCAGCAACACCAGTTCGGAGCCGATGCCGGGACCCAAAGCGAGCATCAGCCCGGGGCTGCCGCTGGACGGCGGTTTGGCGATGGTGTCGCGCAGGATGTGTAGCACGGATGCCGACGAGAGGTTGCCGACTTCCCCGAGCGAGCGCCAGGTCAATTCCTGCGCCTCCTGAGGCAGCTCGAGGCCCTTGGCGATCGTGTTGATCACCTTGGGGCCGCCGGGATGGGTCACCCAGGCGCCGATGTCGTCCTTGGTCAGGCCATGTCCGGCGAGGAAACTTTTCACGTCGTCGGTCAGGTAACGGTCGATGACGTCCGGCAATTCCGGAGACATCGCCAGCTGCATGCCGTCTGAGCCGATGTTCCAGCCCATGATGTGCAGCGATTCGGGGTACAGGCGGCTGCGCGAATCCACGATGTCGGGCCCGGCGGAATTCAGCCGCTCGGCGCGACGGTCGCCGACGGTGACCACGGCCGCGGCACCGTCGCCGAACATGGCCGTCCCGACCAATCCCGACACCGTCGGCCTGACCGTCGGGAAGGTGAGCGAACACAGCTCGACCGACACCAGGACTGCGACGCCGTCGGGCGCGCCCCGCAGGTAATCGTGCAACCGTCCGACGCCCGCCGCGCCGGCCGCGCAGCCCAGACCGAACAGCGGAGCGCGGCGCACGTCCGGGCGCAGGCCGAGCCGCCCGACCATCCGGGCATCGAGCGACGGGACCGCGATGCCGGTGACCGTCGTGGTGGCGATCATGTCGATGTCTCGCGGTTGCAGCCCCGCCTCGTCGAGAGCACCCAGCAGCGCGTCGCAGCCCAACTCCACGGCTTTGTCGATGAAGATCTCGTTGGTCGCGCCGAAGTCGGTCAACTCGCGGTATCGCTCGAGGGGCAGCACGAAGTGGCGGCCGTTGACCCTGGCGGCGGCGTGCAGGCGCCGGACGATCCCTTCGTGTTCCTTCAATGCGGGGAACTCGACGAGCTGGTCGGTGATTTCGCGTTGGCTATACCGATGTGGCGGCAACGCGCCGAATACACCCGCGATGACGCTCATGCTCTACCCGCTTGATTGCTAACCAGCATAAACACTCCCCTTGATACGCGAATTTTATGCGGTTCCGTTTGGTGGTGCAAAAGTTTCACATATTCAACACATGCCTTATTAAGTACGCCCTGCGCCCGCGTAACCATCTCCGCCAGCGGGGAATTCATCATTCGGCGTCATCCTCATCCGCCGAACTGAGCGCCATCGCGATCAACGCATCGGGGCTCAACGAGTCGATGTCGTCGGCGTTGGCATTTGCTTCGGACACGGGTGTTTCCGGCATGCCGGCGAGCAATAGAAGTTTTTCAAGTAATCCCGTTCTTCGAAGCTCGCGCACCGGAATCTTACGCAGCGCCGACCAAATCTTTTCCTCCTCCGATTCACCCGCCTCGTCATGCAGTAGCTGCCGGCGAAGGTGGTCGGCCAGCGCGGCCGGCGTCGGGTAATCGAAGATCAGCGTTCGCGACAAAGCCAGGCCGGTATGGCTGGTGAGGCGGTTGCGCAGCTCGACCCCGATCATCGAATCAAATCCGAGGTCGCCGAAAGCGCGGTCGCGGTCGATGGCCTCGCCGCCCGGATGCCCCGACACCGCCGCCGCATGCTCGCAGACCAGCTCCACTAGCGCCCGACGCTGGTCGTCGGGCGCCAGCCCGTGCAGCCGGTGCGCCAAATCGGGCGTTCGGGTGGCCGTGGCGGGCGGAGTTCCCGCCCCGCCGGCGCCCAGCCAAAACCTCTGTCGCGCAAAGCCATACGTCGGCAACTCGACCGGTCGCGCGTTCAGCCCGGCGAACAGGGCCGCCCAGTTCGGGTCGAGGCCGCGGGTGAACAATTGGCCGACCGCGCCCAGCAGCGATTCGGTCTCGGGCCGATCCTTGGCCATGGTGGGCACCGGGATGGCCCGCTCGGCGCTCAGCGATTGGTCCACCGCCGCGGTCAGCGCGGCACCCGGACCCAGTTCCACGAAGAGTTCGGCGCCGGCCGCCTCGGCGGTGCGCACGCCGTCGAAGAAGCGCACCGGCTGACCGACATGCGCCGCCCAGTACTGCGGCGACCCGTACCCCGCGCCGGCCAGCCGCCCGGTCACGTTCGACACCAACCCGATTCGCGGCGCCCCCACCTCGATGCCGGCCACCACCGCGGAAAATTCCGCCACCATGGGCTGCATCAGCGGCGAATGAAACGCGTGCGACACCGCCAGCCGATGCACCCGCCGGCCCTCCTGGGCCAGCCGGTCGGCCAGCGCTTCCACCGGCGCCTGCGCGCCGGACAGCACCACCGCGTTGGGGCCGTTGACCGCCGCGATACTCACCCCATCGTTCAGCAATCCAGCCACCTCGGCCTCGCCTGCGCCGACCGCCACCATCACCCCGCCGGCCGGCAGCCCCGCCATCAACCGTCCCCGCGCCGCCACCATGCGCGACGCATCCGTGAGTGACAGCACCCCGGCCACACATGCCGCGGTGACCTCGCCCACCGAGTGCCCCATCACGACATCGGGCGCCACACCGAAGGACTGCCACAACGCGGCCAGCGCGATTCCGAGCACGAACAACGCCGGCTGGGCAAACTCGGTGCTGCGCAACAACTCCGGGTCCGCGCCCCACATCACCTCACGCAGCGGCAGCCGCAGCTGAGCGTCCACCGCCGCGGCGGCCTCGTCGAAGGCCCGGGCGAACACGTCGAACCGGTCATACAGTTGCCGTCCCATCCCCAACCACTGCGACCCCTGGCCCGGGAACACAAAGACCTTCTTGCCCAACGACATCGCCCGGCCCACCGCCACATCCGGCGATGACTCACCCGCCGCGAGGGCCGACAAACCCCTCGCCAGCGCCGGACGGTCGCCGCCCACCACCACCGCGCGGTGCTCGAAGACCGTCCGGGTACTGACCAACGACCAGGCCACGTCGAGGGGGCTCACATCGGCACGGTCGGCCACATAGGCCGACAGCCGTTGCGCCTGGTTGGCCAGCGCCTGTTCGGATCGGGCCGATAGCACCCACGGCAATGCCTCGTCTGCGTCCGCGGGAGTTTCCAGCCGGCTTTCCTGCTCGACGGTGGGCTGCTCGACGATGAGGTGTGCGTTGGTGCCGCCCATTCCGAACGAGGACACCCCGGCCCGGCGCGGGTGATCCGCCGGCGGCCACGGCTTCAGCGCGGTGTTGACCTGCAGCCCAGGGTCATTGAGGTCGGTCCGGGGGTCGGCGTAGTTGAGGCTGGGTGGGATCGCGGCATGTTCGATGGCCAGTACGGCCTTGAGCAGGCCCGCGATTCCCGCCGCGCCTCCGGCGTGGCCGGTGTTGGTCTTCACCGATCCCACCCGCACCGGATTCTGGGCGCGCTCGGCGAAAATCTCCCCCAGCGCCTGAAGTTCGATCGCGTCGCCAACCTTGGTCCCCGTGCCGTGGGCCTCGACGTAATCGATGTCGCTCCCCGTCAGGCCGGCATCGGCGAGCGCGCGCCGGATCACGTCCGCTTCGCTGCGCGCCGAGGGCACGGTCTGGGCGGTCGCGCTGTGCCCGGCGTTGCCGACGGCGCTGCCGCGAATGATCGCGTGGATGCGGTCACCGTCGTCCAGCGCCGAAGGTAGGGGCTTCAGCAGCACCAGTCCCCCGCCTTCACCGCGCACGTATCCGTCGGCGCGCTGATCGAACGCATAGGTGTGGCCCGACACCGACACCGCGCCGAATTCCCCTTCCAGCATCGCGATTTCGTCGGCCAGGTTGAGGTGGACTCCGCCCGCGATCGCCAGCGTCGACTGACCGGTGGCCACGCTTTCGCAGCCGAGGTGCACCGCCACCAGAGAAGACGACTGGCCGGAATCGACGGTCATGCTGGGTCCGTGCAAACCGAAGGCGTACGAGATGCGGTTGGCGATCATCGCTCGGCTGATCCCGGCGAAGGTGTGGTGGTCCAGGTTGTCGGCGAGATCGCGCAGCGTCAGTGCGACGTAGTCGTCCGTCATCGCTCCGAGGAATACCGAGACCGGTTCGCCCCGAAGCGTTTCCGGGATTAGGTAGGCATCTTCGAGCAACTCCCAGGTCAGTTCCAGGGCCAGGCGTTGCCGGGGATCCATCGCGCACGCCTCACGCGGTGACAGGTTGAAGAAGTCGGCGTCGAATTCGCCTGCGTCCCCGGTGAACTCAGTGGCCTCACGCCCGTCGCGAATCAAGCGCCAGAATGCACCGGGGCCGGGCGCGGCGGGGAACCTGCATGCCAGCCCGATGATCGCGACGTCTGTCGATGGCAAGGTCAGGGGCCGACTTCGTCGTCGAGAATCGCGAAGAGCTGGCTCTCGGTGGCGGTGGAGATGTCGTCGTCGAACGCGTCCTCGGGGTGTGACAGGAGCGGCGCCGGCGACGGGCCCATCACGGTGCTCAACAGGCTTTCCAGCCGGGTGATGAGCTGCGCCTTCTCGCCGGGGCCCAGATCGGGCGCCTTGAGCAGTGCTTGCAGTTCCCGGGCGATGTCGTTGAAGCGGGTCATGCGATCGGGCGGCGTGGCACTCGCCGCTGAAGGGGCGCTGGCGGCCAGTTGGGCGGCGAGGTGTTCGGCAAGCGCGCCCGGCGTGGGCTGGTCGAAAATCAGCGTGGGCGAAAGGGTAAGCCCGGTAGCAATTTTCAGCCGGTTGCGCAGTTCGACGGCGGTCAGCGAATCGAAGCCGAGGTCGCCGAACGCATCGTCGGCGTTGACGTCCGCGGTGCTGTGACCCAATACCGTGGCCGCGTTGCTGCAGACCAGTTCGACCAATTCGCCTTGCCGCTGCTCGGGGGTCATGCCCTCCAGCCGCGCCCGCAGGCCCGTCAGGGACACCATGTCGGTGTGCTCCAGGACCCGACGCGCCGGCCGGGTGGCCAGCTGGCTCAGCAGCGGCGGCAGCGTGTCGCTGTGGTGCGCCAGCGCCGCCCTGTCCAGTCGCGTGCCCACCACCATGGGGTGTTCGGTCAGCAACGCGGCATCCAGCAGCTCCAGCGCCTGCCGAGTGGACAATGCGCTCAGCCCGGCCCGGCTCATCCTGGCCTTGTCACGCTCCCCGAGGTGTCGGGTCATCGTGGAGGTCTCTTCCCACATCCCCCAGGCCACCGACAGGCCCGACAGTCCCTGAGCGCGGCGGTGCGCCGCCAGCGCATCGAGGAAGCTGTTGGCCGCCGCGTAATTTCCTTGACCCGGCGCACCCACGATGCCCGCCATCGACGAAAACGCCACGAACGCCGACAAATCCGCTTCTTTGGTCAGCTCGTGCAGATGCCAGGCTCCGTCTACCTTTGCCCGCAACACGGTGTCGATGCGCGCGGGCGTCAATGACGCGATCACCGCGTCGTCGAGCACGCCCGCCGCGTGGAACACCGAGCGCAATGGATACTGCGCCGGCACCTGTGCCAGCAAGGCCGCGACGGCGTCCCGGTCGCCGACATCGCAGGCCACCACGGCCACCGATGCCCCCGCGTCGCGCAATTCGGTGGCCAGCTCGGCGATGCCGTCGGCGCGGTCAGCGCTGCGGCTGACCAGCATCACATGGGGCACTCTGTGCCGCTCGACGAGATGGCGCGCCACCGCCGAACCCGCCATGCCGGTGCCGCCGGTGATCAGCGCGGTGCCGCCGGCCAGCCCGGCGGGCCCATCCGGCATGGTGAGCACAACCTTGCCGATGTGGCGCGCCTGGCTGACAAACCGGTAGGCGTCGGCGGCGCTGCGCGCGTCGAATGCCTTGACCGGCAACGGCGCTAGGACCCCTCCAGCGAATGACTCCATCAATTCCGCCAACATCTCGGCGATGCGGTCGGGGCCGGCCTCCATGAGATCGAACGCCCGATACGTCACACCGGGATGGGCCAGTGCGACGGCATCCGGGTCACGCAGATCGGTCTTGCCCATCTCGATGAAGCGGCCGCCGGGCCCCAGTAGCCGCAGCGACGCATCGTTGAACTCCCCTGCCAGAGAGTTGAGCACCACGTCCATGCCACCGGCGCCGGCGGCGAATTTCTGTTCGAAATCCAGCGTGCGGGAATCCGCGATGTGCGCATCGTCGAATCCCATGGCGCGCAGGGTGTCCCACTTGCCGCGGCTGGCGGTCGTGAATACCTCCGCACCCCAATGCCGGGCCAGCTGTACCGCGGCCATCCCTACGCCGCCGGTGGCGGCGTGCACCAGCACCCGCTGCCGGGCGCGCAGTCCCGCCAGCACCGACAGCCCGTAATAGGCTGTCAAAAACACGACCGGCACGGCCGCGGCCTGAGCCATCGACCAGCCCTGCGGCACTCGGGTCACCAACCTGCGATCGACGACCGCCTCGGAGGCGGCCAACCCGAAAATCCCCATGACCGCGTCGCCGACGGCCAAATCCGTCACGCCCGCGCCGAGTTCGGTGACGATTCCCGCGCCCTCGGCGCCCAGCTGCGCGGCACCCGGGTACATGCCCAGTGCCACCAGCACATCGCGAAAGTTCACGCCCGCCGCGGCGACTGTTACCCGCACCTGACCGGCCTCGAGTGACGCCGGCGCGGTCCGCTGCACCGCCAAATCCTCGAGCGTTCCCCCGTCGCCGGCGGCCAGCCGCCACACCGACGGCGGGTCGGGCAGCCGCAGCAGGGGTCGCTGGTCGGCCGGTTTCAGCCGGGCGCTGTAGGACACACCGTCGCGCACCACCAATTGCGGCTCGCCACAACCGATCACCGTTGCGATATCGAGTGTTCCGTCGGTATCGACCAACACCACGCGGCCCGGGTGCTCGGCCTGGGCCGAACGCGTCAGCCCCCAGACCGCGGCACCGGCCAGGTCCGCGACGTCCTCCGCCAGCAGGCCCACCGCCCCGCGGGTCTGCACCACCAGGACGCCGGCCTCCTCACCCGTCAGCCAGGTTTGCAGCGCACCCAGGGCCTCGTGGGTCGCGGTGTAGACGGAGGTGACGGCGCCTGACTCCGCCAACGGTGACTCCCAGACGGTGAAGTCCTCACCAACGTCGTTGCCGGGCAGCGAGACCGGCGACCACACCACGTCGAGCAGCTCACCACTGCCAGAGCGGGCCACCACGGCCGCGGCCAATTGATCGGCCGAGACGGCGCGCGTCACCAGCTCGCGCACCGACAAGACGGGCAGCCCGGACGAGTCGGCCAGCTCGACCGACACTGCGCCGGCACCGACCGGCGCCAGCCTGACCCGGACCCGGGATGCGCCGGCCGCGTTCAGACTCACTCCTTGCCATGAGAACGGCAAGACGGTCT
Source organism: Mycobacterium sp. (assembly GCF_036273375.1). Lineage (GTDB taxonomy): Bacteria > Actinomycetota > Actinomycetes > Mycobacteriales > Mycobacteriaceae > Mycobacterium. The sequence goes on from NZ_DASUHS010000141.1 coordinate 8,042, forward strand.
CGATCCGCTCGTCGGCCACACCCAGCGCATGCAGCGCCGCATCCAGGACCACCGGATGGATGCCGAAGCCACCGGTCGATACCCCGGCCTGTTGCGGAAGCTCCACCTCGGCGAAAGTCTCGGTCCCCCTGCGCCAGACGGCCCGCAACCCCCGAAAGGCCGGTCCGTATCCGTAGCCCCGGTCCGCCAGGCCGTCGTATGCGCCGGTCACGGTCACCGCGTCCGCACCCAGCGGCGGCCACACCGACAGGTCGGTGCCCGGCGCGGGCGCACCGTCGCTCAGCACGCCTTCGGCGTGCAACAACCAATCAGATTGCGCGGCACGCGAATACACTGTGACCGGGCGCGTTCCCGCGTCGCCGGCCGCGGCCACCACGACCTGAAGGTGCACCACGCCGGCCGCCGGCACCGACAGCGGCGCGGACAGCGTCAACTCCTCGATCAGCGAGCAGCCGACCTCGTCGCCGGCCCGCAACGCCAACTCGACGAAGCCGGCCCCGGGAAACAGCACCGTGCCGGCCACCGCGTGGTCGGCCAGCCATGGCTGAGCGGCCAGCGAAAGCCGGCCCGTCAACACCACACCGCCGGAATCCGGCCGCTCCACCACCGCGCCCAACAGCGCATGCTCGGCCTCGGCCAGACCCAGGCTGGTGATGTTGGTCGAACCCACCGAGTCACTGGATAACCAAAACCGGCGCCGCACAAAGGCATACGTCGGCAGCTCGACACGCTGGGCGCTGGGGTCGGAGAACGCCGCTGCCCACTGCACATCGGCCCCGGCCGTGAACAGCTGCCCAGCCGCCCGCAGCAGCGACTCCACTTCGGGGCGGCCCTTCGCCATGGTCACCACCGAGGTCGCCCGGTCGGTCGCCAGGGATTGCTCCACCGCGGACGTCAGCGCCGCGCCGGGACCCACCTCCAGGAACACGCCGGCACCGAGGGATTCGGCGAGCCGCACCCCGTCGACGAATCGCACCGGCTTGCGCACATGGTCGACCCAGTATCCGACGCTCCCGTAGTCGGGGCCGGCCAGTCGGCCGGTCAGGTTGGACACCAGGGCGACCCGCGGCTCGGCGGCCGACACGTCGGCCGCCGCTGCAGCGAAGTCCGCCATCATGGGCTCCATCAACGGCGAGTGAAACGCGTGCGAGACCGCCAGCCGGTGCACCCTCGCACCGCCGGTGGCCAGCCGGTCCGAGACCGCCGCCACCGCCGCCTGCTCACCGGAGAGCACCAGCGACTGGGGGCCGTTCACCGCCGCGATGCTCACGGCACCGTTGAGCAAGGGAGCCACGTCTGCTTCCGTCGCGGTCACCGCGACCATCACACCGCCGGCGGGTAGCCCGGCCATCAACCGGCCCCGCGCGGCAACCAGCCGTGCCGCATCGGGCAGCGACAGCGCCCCGGCCACACAGGCCGCGGCGATCTCACCCACCGAATGGCCGATCACCACATCCGGTGTGACGCCGAAGGACTGCCACAGCGCGGCCAGCGCGATCTCCAGCGCGAACAACGCCGGTTGGGCAAACTCCGTGCTCTGCAACAACTCTGGGTCGCTGCCCCACATGACCCCACGCAGCGGCAACCGCGCATGGGCGTCGACCGCCGCGACGACCTCGTCAAAAGCCTGGGCGAACACGGGAAAACGCTCATACAGCTCGGCGCCCATCCCGAGCGACTGCGAGCCCTGGCCGGGAAAGACGAACACCCGCTTGCCCACCGACCGGGTCCGGCCGACCAGCACGCCCGGGTCCGGCCGCCCGGACGCCAGCCCCGCCAACCCCGCTGTCAGGGACTCGCGGTCGGCACCCACCAGCACCGCGCGATGCTCGAAGGCCGCCCGGGTGGTCGCCAGCGACCACCCCACCTCCACCGCCCGCAGACCCGTGTCGGAGCTCAGCCGGTCCAGCAGCCGTTGGGCCTGACCGGCCAACGCCTCGGGTGACCGGGCCGAAACCACCCACGGCATCACCGGATTCGGCGTCCCCGCTACCGGTTGGGCTTCGCTGTCGAGTTGCGCGGGAGCCTGCTCGACGATCACGTGCGCATTGGTGCCGCTGATCCCGAACGACGAGACGCCCGCCCGCCGTATCCCGCCGTGATCCGGCCACGGCCGCGGCTCGGTCAACAGCGACACCGCACCGGCCGACCAATCCACGTGCGGCGACGGGATGTCCACGTGCAGCGTCTTGGGCATCACCCCCTGCCGAATCGCCTGCACCATCTTGATCACCCCGGCCACCCCGGCCGCTGCCGAGGTATGCCCGATGTTCGACTTGATCGAGCCCAACCACAGCGGCCGGTCCGCCGGGCGATCCTGACCGTAGGTCGCCAGCAGAGCCTGGGCCTCGATGGGGTCCCCGAGCACAGTCCCGGTTCCGTGGCCCTCGACCACATCCACGTCCGCCGCCGCGAGTCCGGCGTTGGCCAGCGCCGCCCGGATCACCCGCTGCTGGGACGGCCCGTTGGGTGCGGTCAACCCGTTCGACGCGCCGTCCTGATTCACCGCCGTGCCGCGCAGCACCGCCAAGACGGGATGCCCCAGGCGTCGCGCGTCGGCCAGCCGCTCCAGCACCAGCACACCCGCGCCCTCCGACCACGAAGTCCCGTCCGCCGCAGCGGCGTACACCTTGCAGCGCCCGTCGGGGGCCAGCGCACGCTGGCGGCTGAACTCGACGAAGGCCGCGGGGGTGGCCATGACGGTCACCCCACCGGCCAGCGCCAGATCGCATTCCCCGGACCGCAGCGACTGCGCGGCCAGATGCATGGAGACCAACGACGACGAACATGCGGTGTCCACCGACACCGCCGGGCCTTCCAGGCCCAACACATAGGACACCCGGCCCGAGGTCACGCTCAGCGTCGAGCCGGTCAGCCCGTAGCCCTCGAGTTCGCCCTTCACCTCGCCGCCATAGCCGGCGTGAATGACCCCCGCGAACACTCCGGTCGTCGAGCCCCGCAACGTGAATGGGTCAATGCCCGCCCGCTCCAACGCTTCCCAGCAAATCTCCAGCATCATCCGTTGCTGGGGATCCATCGCCAGCGCCTCGCTGGGCCCGATGCCGAAGAATCCGGCGTCGAAGTCACCCGCGTCCTGCAGGAAGCTGCCCTGCCGGGTGTACATCTTTCCCTTGGTATCGGGGTCGGGGTCGTACAACCCTTCGACATCCCAGCCGCGGTCGGCCGGGAAGTCCGACACCGTGTCGCGGCCCTCGATCACCAGTTGCCACAAGTCTTCTGGCGATTCGACTCCACCGGCGTAGCGGCACGCCATGCCCACCACGGCGACCGGCTCGGAAAGCCGGCCCTCCAGTTCCGCGACGCGCCGCCGGGTCCGCCTGAGATCCGCCGTGAGGCGTTTCAGGTAGTCGACGTGCTGCGTGTTGCCCGGCATCGTTGCTCCTTGTGGGGTGTCAGCGGCCGAGTTCTTCATCGAGGATCGCAAAGAGTTGGCTTTCGGTGGCGGCGTCGAGGTCATCGTCGAGGTGTTCGGCATCGGAAAGATCGCCCGGCGGGAGCGCGGCGAGCAGGTTGTGAATGCGGGCCCGCAGCACCGATTTATCGTCGGCATTCCAATTGGGCGCCCCGAGCAGCGCCTGCAGTTCCCGGGTGATGTCGTTGAAGCGACCCATCAGGTTCGGCTGATCGTCGGCGCCGGCGGTGCCGGCCAGTTGGGTGTCCAGATGCGTCGCCAGCACGGTGGGTGTCGGATAGTCGAATATCAGTGTCGGTGAAAGGGTAAGGCCCGTAGCGTTTTTAAGCCGGTTCCGCAGTTCGACGGCGGTCAGCGAATCAAAACCCAGCTCTTGGAAGGCGCGGCCGGCGTTGATGTCCGCCGGATTGGCCACGCCCAGCACCATCGCCGCGTTGCCGCAAACCAGGTCGACCAGCTCGCGCTGTCGCGCCTCGGGACTCAGACCGTGCAGGCGCGCCGAAAGCCCGCTCGTCGAGGCGGTGACGTCCGTGTCGTCGATGACGCGCCGGGTCGGACCGGCCACGAGTTCCCGCAGCAGCGGGGGCAGCGCGGCGATGTTGTCGGACAGGGCGGCCCGGTCCACCCGGGCGGCCACCAGCACCGGGCTATCGACCAGCATCGCGGCGTCGAAGGCCGCCAGCGCCTGTTCGGTGGACAGCGGCGCCAACCCGATCCTGCTCATCCGGGCCTTATCGCGATCCCCCAGGTGTGCTGTCATCGCCGAGGCCTGCTCCCACAGGCCCCAGGCCAGCGACAGGCCCGGAAGTCCGTAGGCGCGCCGATAGGCGGCCAGCCCGTCGAGGAAACTGTTGGCCGCCGCGTAGTTCGCCTGACCCGGGGTCCCCACGATCCCGGCCATCGACGAAAACACCACGAACGCCGAGAGATCCAGGTGCCGGGTGAGCTCGTGCAGGTTCCAGGCGCCGTCGACCTTGGCGCGCAGCACGGCGTCTACCCGATCCGGGGTCAGCGACGAGATCAACCCGTCGTCGAGGATGCCCGCGGCATGGACGACTCCGCGCAGCGGATATTGCGCCGGTATGTGGGCCAGCATCGCCGACGCCGCCTCGGGATCCGCGACATCACAGGACACCACCGACACCTGCGCGCCGGCCTCCTGCAGCCCGGCCACCAGCTCGGCGACCCCGGCGGCCCGGGCGCCGGTCCGGCTGACCAGCACTACGTGGGCCACCCGGTAACGGTCAACCAGGTGGCGGGCCAGGGCCGAACCGGCCATACCGGTGCCACCGGTGATCACCACGCTGGCCCCCGCCAGTCCCCCACCGCAGCCGCTGAGCACCTCGCCGGGACCCGACGGGACAGTCAGCGCGACCTTGCCGATGTGGCGTGCCTGACTGACGTACCGATAGGCCGCCGAGGCGCAGCGAACATCAAAGGTCTTCAGCGGCAACGGTTTCAAGTCTCCGTCCGTCAACAGCCGCACGGTCTCGGCCAGCATGGCCGCGGTGCGGTCGGGGCCGGCCTCCATCAGGTCGAACGCCCGATACACCGCGCCCCGATATTGGTCGGCGATGACGTGCGGATCGCGTACGTCGGTCTTGCCCATCTCGATGAATCGCCCGCCGGGAGCCAATAGCCGCAACGACGCGTCGGTGAACTCGCCGGCCAGGGAGTTGAGCACGACGTCGAACCCGGCCCCGTCGGTGGCCGCTATACACTTCGCGAATTTCGCCTCGAATTCCGTCGTGCGCGAATCGCCGATGTGGTCGTCGTCGAAACCCATCGCGCGCAGGGTGTCCCACTTACCGCGGCTCGCGGTGGCGAACACCTCGGCGCCCCAGTGGCGCGCCAGCTGCACCGCGGCCATGCCCACCCCGCCGGTGGCGGTGTGCACCAAGACCCGCTCACCGGCGCGCAGCCCGCCCAGCACCGACAGCCCGTACAGCGCCGTCAGGAAAACCACCGGCACGCCCGCGGCCGCGACCAGCGACAGCCCCGGCGGCACCGGTGTGACCACGCGCTGATCCACCACTGCTTCGGAACCGACGACCCCGAGTAACCCCATCACCGCGTCGCCGACGGCCAGACCGGTCACGGCGGGCCCCACCTCGACGACCACGCCGGAGCCCTCGGCTCCCAGCCGGCCGCCACCCGGGTACATCCCCAGGGCCACCAGGACATCGCGGAAGTTCACCCCGACCGCGGCCACCGCCACCCGCACCTGCCCGCCAGTCAATTCGGTTCGCGCGCACGGGCTTACGACCAGGTCCTCCAGCGTGCCCTCCCCGCCGGCGTCCAACCGCCAGCCCGCGGAAGGCAGCCCGATCGCGTCGCGCACCGGCCGTAACCGCGCCGCATACGCCACACCGTGACGAACCACCACTTGCGGCTCGCCACAATCGATCACCGCACTGGCATCGACAGATCCGTCGGAGTCGATCAGCACCATCCGGCCCGGGTGCTCGGCTTGCGCGGACCGCACCAGACCCCACACCGCCGCACCGGCCAGATCCGAAACGTCTTCCCCGGCAAGGGCGACGGCCCCGCGAGTCTGCACGGCCAGCATCGCGTTGCTTTCGTCGCACAACCGGGATTGCAGCGCTGCCAATATCTCGGTGGCTGCGGCATGCACCGCCTTCACCACGTCGCCGCCATGATCGCCGAGTTCCCACAGCGTGGCCTCGGCGCCACCCTCGCCGCCGCCCAGCGCGATCGGCGACCAGGTCACGTCGAGCAATCCCCCGGAGCGCTGTGCGGGAGCCGCCGCCGTCAACTGCCCGGCCGAGACCGGGCGCATGGCCAGCGATCGCACGGTGAGCACCGGTAGTCCCATCGTGTCGGCCAATTCCACCGAGACCGAGCCGGCACCGGCGGGCGCAATCCGGACCCGCGCCCGCGTCGCGCCCGACGCGTGCAACGAGACCCCCTGCCACGAGAACGGCAACACGGTCTGGTCTTGCTCGGCGGCGACACCGATCGCGTGCAGCGCGGCATCCAGCAGCACGGGGTGCACTCCGAAGCCGCCGTCCTGGGCGCTGGCCTCGGGCACGGCGATCTCGGCGAAGATCTCGTCCCCGCGCTGCCACACGCCCCGCAGACCCTGGAAAGCGCCGCCGTATTCGTAGCCCCGCTGCGCCAGCCGCGCGTAGGCGCCGGTGACGTCCACCGCGGTCGCGCCGGCGGGCGACCAGACCGAAAGGTCCGCCGCCGGGGTCACCGTGCCGGGCCGCAACACGCCCTCGGCATGCAACACCCAATCCGAATTCGGCTGGGCGCCGGCGGAATACACCGACACCCGCCGCGTACCCGACTCGTCGGGTGCGGCCACCACCAGTTGTACCTGAACACCCTCGGCCGGGGGCAACAGCAACGGAGCCGACAGGGTCAGCTCGTCGAGCACCCCACAACCGACCTCGTCGCCCGCGCGGATGGCCAGCTCGACGAATCCGGCCCCCGGGAACAACACGGTCTCGCCCACCGCATGATCGGCCAGCCACGGGTGGTCCGCCGTCGACAACCGGCCCGTCAGCACCACCCCGCCGGAATCGGGCCGTGGTACCACGGCACCGAGCAATCCGTGCTCGGCGGCGGCCAGGCCCAGGGTGGCGACGTCTTGCGAGCCCGTCGACCCGCCCGGAAGCCAAAAGTGTTGCCGGACAAACCCGTACGTCGGCAGGTCGACGGCCTGGCCACCCAGGCCGGCCATCGCGGCGCGCCAGTCCACGGCCACGCCCGCGACGTGGGCCTGGGCGACCGAGAGCCAGAAGCGGTCCAGGCCACCGTCGTCGCGGCCCAGCGACGGGATGACGCACGTCCGCTCGCTGTCGGGCATGGTTTCTTCGATCGCGGCCATCAGCACGGGATGCGGGCTGGATTCGATGAACACCTGATAGCCCGCGTCGCACGCGCTGCGTACTGCCCGCTCGAATTGCACGGTGTGCCTGATGCTTTGGAACCAGTAGTCGGCGTTCAGGCCCGCGGTGTCCATCGGCTCACCGGTGACCGTGGAGAAGAAGGCAACCGCGGAGGGCCGCGGCTCGAGGCCGTGCAGCGCGTCGGCGAGAGGCTCGCGAATCGTGTCCACCTGTGCGGAATGCGACGCGTAGTCGACGTCGATCCGGCGGGCGCGGATGTTGTCGGCTTCGCACCGCTGCATCAGTTCGGCCAGTGCATCCACCTCGCCGGACACCACCACCGCCGCAACACCGTTGACGGTCGCGATATTCAGTCGCTCACCCCAGCCGGCGATCAGCTGCTCGGCGCGCGCCAGACTGCACGCCAACGACACCATGCCGCCGCGGCCCGACAACTGCACCAGCAGCCGGCTACGCAGCGTGACCACCCGGGCGGCGTCGTCCAGCGACAGCGCCCCCGCCACGTAGGCCGCCGCGATTTCGCCCTGCGAATGGCCGATGACCGCATCGGGAACCACGCCCGCCGAGCGCCACAGTTCGGCCAGCGACACCATCACCGCCCACAGCGCCGGCTGCACCACGTCCACCCGGTCCAATCCGGGTGCACCCGGGGCGCCGCGGATCACGTCGATCAGCGACCAGTCGACGTATTCGGCGAGGGCATGAGCGCAGCGTTGCAGGTGCTCGGCGAATACCGTTGAACTGTCTAGTAATTGGGCGCCCATACCGGCCCATTGCGAGCCCTGGCCGGGGAACACGAACACCGTCTTGCCCACCGGCTGCGCCCGGCCCGTCACCAAGCCCGCACCCTGCTCACCGGCCGCCAATGCCATCAGCCCACGCAGCAACTGCGCGCCGTCGGCGCCGACGATGACCGCTCGGTGCTCGAAGCTCGACCGCGTCGCGATCAGCGACCAGCCCACGTCCAACACCCGCACCCCGGGATCGGCCTTCACGCGGGCCAGCAGCCGCGCGGCTTGGTTGGCCAGCGCCTCACCGGAGCGGGCCGAGAGCACCCACGGCACCACCACGTCATCAGCTGGGCGCGTGACATTTTCCTGCTCCGGGAAGTACTGCTCCACGATGACGTGCGCATTGGTGCCGCTGATGCCGAAGGAGGAGACTCCCGCACGGCGCGGCCGGTCCACCGCCGGCCAGGGCCGCTGTTCCGTCAGCAGCGACACCGCGCCGGCCGTCCAATCCACATGCGGCGTCGGCTCATTCACGTGCAACGTCTTGGGCATCACACCGTGGCGGATCGCCTGCACCATCTTGATCACCCCGCCGGCACCCGCGGCCGCCGAGGTATGGCCCATGTTCGATTTGATCGAACCCAGCCACAGCGGCTCATCCGCCGGACGGTCCTGCCCGTAGGTCGCCAGAACCGCTTGAGCCTCAATGGGATCCCCGAGCGTGGTGCCCGTGCCGTGACCCTCGACCAGATCGACTTCGGTCACGCCCAGCCGCGCATTGGCCAGCGCCGCCCGGATCACCCGTTGCTGCGACGGCCCGTTGGGCGTCGCCAGGCCGTTGGACGCGCCGTCCTGATTCACCGCGGACCCGCGTACCAGGGCCAGCACCGGATGCCCGTGTCGCCGGGCGTCGGCCAGCCGCTCCAGCACCAGCACACCGACGCCTTCGGAAAACCCGGTGCCGTCGGCGGCACCCGCGTATGCCTTGCACCGACCGTCGGCGGCCAGCGCGCGCTGCCTGCTGAACTCGATGAACATCGCCGGTGTGGCCATCACCGTCACTCCGCCGGCCAGCGCCAGATCGCACTCGCCGGAGCGCAACGACTGCGCCGCCAAGTGCAGGGCCACCAACGACGACGAACACGCCGTGTCCACCGAGACGGCGGGGCCTTCGAACCCCAGCGAATAGGCGACCCGGCCCGAGGCCACGCTGAGCGTCGAGCCGCGCAGGCCGTATCGCTCCAGGTGACCCGGGACCCGGCCCTGACCCCCGTAGGAGCCGTGGAATATCCCGGCGAACACACCGGTCGCCGAGCCGCGCAGGGTGGCGGGGTCAATTCCGGCCCGCTCCAACGCCTCCCAGGACACCTCGAGCAGCAGGCGCTGTTGCGGGTCCATGGCCAGCGCCTCGCTCGGGGCGATCCCGAAGAACGCCGCATCGAAATCGGCGACATCCGAGAGGAACCCACCGCACCGCGCGTACGACTTGCCCACCGCGTCGGGATCCGCGTCGAACAGACCGGCCAAGTTCCAGCCGCGGTCCGCGGGAAACTCCGAGACCACATCGCGGCCATCAACCACCATCTGCCACAACGCCTCTGGTGAATTCACGCCACCCGGATACCGGCAGCCCATGCCCACCACCGCCACCGGTTCGGTCGCTCTTTCTGCTAACAGGGCCAGGTACTGGCGGTTCTCACGCTTGAGCCGCTCGGATTCTTTCAGCGATTGGCGAAGAGCCATGATCAGCTCTTCGGTGTTGCCGTTCATCGAAGGCGGCCTCTCGTCACTCACAGCGATACTTCCGCGACGGGCCTGCCCCACGCCGGCCGGGGGTCCCATCGCCACAAACTCTTCAAGCCCAAAAAGCGACGCCTTACGGTAGAGGTGCACGGGCGAAAATCAGTGCCAACGCAACAACACCAATTCGGAACAGAATCCCGGACCCATCGCGAGCATCAGACCGGGGCTTTCACTCGGCGGCGGCTTGGCCATGGTGTCGCGCAGCACATGCAACACCGACGCCGACGAGAGGTTGCCGACCTCACCGAGTGAACGCCAGGTCAGTTCGAGGGCCTCCGGTGGCAGGTCGAGAGCCACGGTGACCGCCTCGATGACCTTGGGACCACCGGGGTGGGTCACATAAGCGCCGACATCAGTCGTGGTCAAGCCGTGCGCACCCAGAAACTGGGTGACATCGGCTTCGATGTATTGCTCCACGAGAGCCGCGACGTCCTTCGACAACACGAGTTCGAACCCGGTGGTGCCGACGTCATAGCCCATGGTCCCTAGCGAGTCGGGGTAGAGACGGCTGCGTGAATCGAGGATGCTGGGCCCGCCGGCAGTAACCTGTTTGGCGCGCCGCTCGCCGACGGCCACCACCGCTCCGGCTCCGTCAGCGAACAAGGCGCTGCCGACCATACCGGCCAGCGAGGGCTTGTACCCGGGATAGGTCAGCGAGCAGAGCTCGACCGAGACCAGGGCGGCCACGGCGTCCGGTGCGCCGCGTAGGTAGTCGTGCACGCGGGCCAAGCCCGCGGCCCCGGCCACGCAGCCGAGTCCGAACAGCGGCACCCGTCGCACGTCGTCAGGCAGGCCGAGCCGCGCGGCGATCCGGGCGTCCACGGAGGGCACCGCGAGTCCGGTGACCGTGGTGGTGATCAGGACGTCGACGTCCCGCGGCCGCAGTCCCGCCTCGTCGAGCGCGCCGGAAAGCGCCTCACAGCCGAGCTTCACCGCGTGCTCGGTGAAGATCCGGTTCGCCATCCCGAAGTCGGTCAGCGCGGGATACTGCTCCAGCGGCAGGACCAGGTGACGGCTATCGACTTTGGCGCTGGCATGCAGCTGTCGAACGATGTCCTCGTAGCCCTCGAACTCCGGGATGCCGACGAAGAAGTCGGTGACCTCACGCTGGGAGTAGCGGTGCGGCGGTAGCGCACCGAAGACGCCGGCGACGACACTCATCGTTCTCCCACCCCCTGGTGACGAAGACCCGGGCCGAAAGGTTCAACCGGATCGCTGAGCCCGAAGTCTAGTCTGCCTGTCACGGCCCGTCAGGGAAACTCACCTCATCTCAATCGTCGTCGCGCAGCTGGCTTTTGAGCCTATCTGCGCTGGCCAGGACGGTTTCGATCTGCTCGGCGACCCGAGCCGGCGCGGTGCCGCCTCGCGCGTCGCGCGAGGACACCGAGCCCTCGATCGTCAAGACCTCACGGACCTGTGGCGTGAGATCGGGGCTGATGGCGGCCAATTCGTCGTCGGTCAGCTCGTCGAGTCCGACCGCCCGCTGCTCGGCGGCGCGCACCGCGGCGCCGGCGGCCTCGTGCGCGGACCGGAACGGCACCCCCTGGCGCACCAGCCATTCGGCGATATCGGTGGCCAGCGTGTAGCCGGCCGGGGCCAGGGCGGCCATCCGCTCGACATCGAAGATCAGGCTGCGCAGGAGCCCGGCCATCGCCGGCAGGACCAGCTCCAGCTGGGCGACCGAATCGAACACCGGTTCCTTGTCTTCCTGCAGGTCACGGTTGTAGGCGAGCGGCTGGGCCTTAAGCGTGGCCAGCAGGCCGGTCAGGTTCCCGATCAGCCGGCCGGACTTGCCCCGCGCCAGCTCGGCGATGTCGGGGTTTTTCTTCTGCGGCATGATCGAGCTGCCGGTCGACCACGAATCGTGCAGGGTGACGTAGCCGAATTCCGTCGAGCTCCACAGGATGATGTCCTCGGCCAGGCGGGACAGGTCGACACCGATCATGGCGAAGACGAAGGCGGCCTCCGCGGCGAAATCCCGGGAGGCCGTCGCATCGATGGAGTTGTCGGCCGCGCTGGTGAAACCGAGGTCCGCGGCGATCGCGTCGGGGTCCAGGCCGAGCGAGGAGCCGGCCAGTGCGCCCGAGCCGTACGGGGACACCGCGGCGCGCTTGTCGAAGTCGACGATCCGGTCGACGTCGCGCAGCAGCGGGTGGGCGTGCGCCAGCAGGTGGTGGCCCAACAGCACCGGCTGCGCGGACTGCATATGGGTCTTACCCGGCATGATGGCGCCGGGGTGGGCGGCCGCCTGGGCGGCCAGCGCGCCGACGACGTCCAGCGCCGCGGCGGCGACCCGGCGCACCGCGTCGCGCAGCCACATCCGGAACAGCGTGGCCACCTGGTCGTTGCGCGACCGGCCGGCCCGCAGCCGCCCGCCCAGGTCAGGTCCGACCCGGTCGATCAGTCCACGTTCCAGCGCCCCGTGCACGTCCTCATCGGTGACCAGCGGCGCGAAGCTGCCGTCGGCGACGTCCTCGGCGAGCTGGTCCAAGCCGGCCAGCAGCCCATCACGCTGCTCTTCGTTCAGCAGCCCGGCCCGGAACAGGATCACGGTGTGGGCCCGCGAGGCGACGATGTCGTAGGGGGCCAGCACCCAGTCGAAGTGGGTGGACTTGCTCAGCGCGGCCAGCGCATCCGACGGGCCGTCGGCGAACCGCCCGCCCCACAGCGACCCCTCGCGAGTGCTCACGCTTCGGCCGGGCCCTGTGAAGTCTGGTCCCGGCGGGACGCGATCTTCGAGGACAGCCCGTGCACGTAGACGAAACCCTTTGCGGCCGACTGGTCGAAGCTGTCGCCCTCGTCGTAGGTAGCCAGATTGAAGTCGTACAGGGATTCCGCGCTGCGCCGGCCGTTGACCGCAATGTGGCCGCCGTGCAACACCATTCGCACCTCGCCCGACACGTGCTCCTGGGTCTTGGCGACGAAGCTCTCCAGGGCGTCCTTGAGCGGTGAATACCACAGCCCGTCATAAACCAGCTCTGCCCAACGCTGATCGGTATGCCGTTTGAACCGGCCCAGTTCGCGCTCCAGCGTGACGTGTTCGAGTTCGGTGTGCGCGGTGATGAGCACCATGGCGCCGGGCGCCTCATAGATCTCGCGGCTCTTGATGCCCACCAGCCTGTCCTCGACGACGTCGAGGCGGCCGACGCCCTGGGCGCCCGCGCGCGTGTTGAGTTCCTCGATGGCGCCCAGCACCGAAACGCGCTTGCCGTCGATCGTCACCGGCACGCCGCGTTCGAACCCGACGATCACCTCGTCGGGCGTGCTCCAGTTCAGCGTGGGGTCCTCGGTGTACGCGTACACGTCCTTGGTGGGCGCGTTCCAAAGATGTTCCAGGAAGCCCGTTTCCACCGCGCGGCCCCACACGTTCTGGTCGATGGAGAACGGCGAGCGCTTGGTCACGTTGATCGGGATGGCGTTCTCTTCGGCGAACGCGATCGCCTTCTCCCGCGTCCAGGCGTAATCACGAACGGGCGCGAGCACCTCGAGATCGGGTGCCAGCGAACCGAATCCGACCTCGAACCGGACCTGGTCGTTACCCTTGCCGGTGCAGCCGTGCGCGACGATGCTGCCGCCGTGCTCGCGCGCCGCCGCCACCAGGTGCCGGACGATCAGCGGCCGGCTGATCGCCGACACCAGCGGGTAGCGGTCCATGTAGAGGGCGTTGGACAGGATCGTGGGCAGGCAGTATTCGTCTGCGAACTCGTCGCGGGCGTCGACGACGACGGCTTCCACCGCGCCGCAGTCCAGGGCCCGCTGGCGAATGACCTCCATGTCTTCGCCGCCCTGGCCGAGGTCGATCGCCACCGCTACGACCTCACGGCCGGTCTCCTTGCCGATCCAGCTGATCGCGACCGAGGTGTCCAGACCGCCGGAATACGCCAAGATGACGCGTTCTGACATTGACCAATCTCCTTCTGTCAGGCCTCTATTGAAGGCTCTCGATCG
>NZ_DASUHS010000142.1:0-5189 GCF_036273375.1 Mycobacterium sp.
ATGGATCGTAGCGAGCTCATGCCTGCGAATGCCCAGCCACCATTCCGTCGAAACCCGGCGCTTGTCCGCCAATAGCGGACCTGAGACCATCTGAGCGGAATTCTCCAGACCCGTGGATCGGCGTGGCGCGCCCTTCTTCCCGCGCCTCCGCGTTGCTGACCACGAGCCGGAGCGGTCGGCCACAGTCCAGGAAATCAAGGACGATGAGTTTCGCCATGGCTTCCAGTCTGTATCCCCGACACGCCATCAACCGCACTCGAGGAGAGCATCAATGACTGCCACCTATACCTTCGACGTCTTTTCCAGCCTCGATGGCTTCGGCGGCGTCAACGGCGGCGACTGGGGCGGTTACTGGGGCAAGCAAGGCCCCGAACTGCTCGACCACCGCCTCGCGCTGTACAGCCAGAACCAGCGAATGGTCATCGGCGCCAACACATATCGGCTATTCGCGCAAATGCTGGCCGAGAGCACCGAAGATTCCGACGTGCGCGACCCATGGGTCACCCGGCTGAGGCACCTGCCGGCGACGGTGGTGTCAACCACCCTGGATGAACCCCTTGACTGGCCTGACGCAACCGTAGTGAGCGGCGACGCCGTCGACATTGTCGCCCGACTCAAGGAGGAGTCCAAGGTGGCGTTGCGCTCGCACGGCAGCCTGTCGATGAACCGAGCCCTGATGGCCGCCGGCCTGGTCGACCGAGTCCAGGTGACGCTTTTTCCCGTGATCACCGGCCAGACCGGTGATGACCCGATCTTCCGGGGTGCGGCCGACTTCGACCTCGAGCTGATCGAAAGCCGAACACTGGATGGCAATCTCCAAGAGCTCATCTACCGGCCCACCCTGCATGCCTGAGCCTGTCCAGGCACACCAACCGGGCGTGGTACCGGTTACGGCGCGGGGGAAGGTCGCGTTTTCGGCCAGCTCTGTCAGGAAGGTACTGGCGTCGAGCCTGACGTCACATATCGACAACACATTCCGTCTAGCGATAGAGGAAGAATCACGAGCTCTGACGCAAGGGCGGCATGATGAGTCGCTGGAGTACGCTAGCGCGGCTGTACCTGGTCGCGGTGATATCGGGGGTGGGGCTGGCCACCGCTGGGATCGGGGTCTGGTGCCTGATCGACCCGATTTCATTCGCCGATGCCGTTGGATTTGGCGCACACCGGCACTTCCTGCATGACGTCGGTGCGTTCCAGCTGGGTCTGGGCGTCGTCCTGTTGCTTGCGCTGATCTGGGCTGATGCATTGGCCACCGCCGTCGCCGGATTCATTGTGGCCAACACCGTGCACACGGTGAACCACGTGGTGGACCTCGACGAGGGCGGTTCTGCCGCACAGGCGTGGGTTCTCGGAGCGGTGTCGGTTGCGCTGGTGCTGGCGTTCGTCCTGCGGTTACGTCAACTCGGCTATGTTTTGGGCACCGTTGGAACGGCAACCAATTCGGCGTTGGTGCCGTTTGTGCGGCAAAAAACCATCAGGCTCACCACCTTCCGCAAGGACGGGACGCCAGGTTCTAGTCCGGTCAGCATTGTGGTGGAGGGAGATCGGGCCTATTTTCGCAGTTTCGAGCGGGCGGTCAAAGTGCGCCGGATGCGGCGTAACCCTAGGGTCGAATTTTGCCCGGCCACGGCATTGGGCAAACCAACGGGATCAACGCAATCTGGCAGCGTGCGTTTGCTAGAGGGGCCTGAATATCTGATGGCCGGACGCCTGCTGCGGCAGAAGTATCCCTTCCTGCATGGCGTCTTGGTGCCGTCGGCACACCGGCTCATGCGGTCCAAATACGGTCGCACG
Source organism: Mycobacterium sp. (assembly GCF_036273375.1). Lineage (GTDB taxonomy): Bacteria > Actinomycetota > Actinomycetes > Mycobacteriales > Mycobacteriaceae > Mycobacterium. The sequence continues at coordinate 1,795 of NZ_DASUHS010000142.1, forward strand.
GTACACGCCGAGTTGATTCCGTTGTCGTGAAACGCCGTGGCAAATCCTAATCAGATCCTGGTCGACGAATCGGTGGCCATTCGCATCGGCTCTGATCTCAACATAGCCATAACGCACGAGCACTAGTGGCGAAGAGCAGATGCAATGCGCTGTAACTCAACCGGTAATGCTGCATATCGATTCATGCGTGTTCCCCGTTAAGGCGGGGTGCGCGAACCTGCTTACTAGCTGTTTGAGCGCCTGGTCAGACTCATGTGCCATGCGGCGGAGGGTCGTCAAAACTGGCTCTTAGGGCGACGTTCCGAACGAGGTGCTCGCCGACGGTCGCGCGGCCGATGTCGGTTGCGGTCGGTTCGACCTCGTAGTGAGCGAGCGTCGAGAGCAAGCAAGCGAGCGAGCGGCGCATCGGCGGCGGAAAGGCGAGTTGCTAGCCTTTCCAGACGACCTTGTCCGCGCCTCCGGCGTCCCGGTAGACGACACTGTCGGGGTTCGTACCGCTGCGAACGTCGAAGTAAATGCGCCCGGTAACAGGGTTGCCCAAGGGGAGTGGCCCCTCAGGAAGGCCGTCGGTCGGGTTGCCCTTCAGCACCGCAAACGTTGAGCTGTTGACGGCCCGAGCGTTGAAGTCGGCAATGTTCGGAGTTGCGTTACCGCTGACACCTTGGGCCGTAACGTCGGAATACCACACGCCGTCGTTGTGGCCGCTGGGCTGCAGGTTGCTCACGGTGTAGTCGATGGTGCCGCCCATACTGGAAATCTCTGCCATCTGGCCGAATTGCAGCACTTGCGGATCGGCGAATGCCGGCGTCGCCGCGAGGATTCCGGCCGCCGCCAATACAGCGGTTGCCGCCGTTGTTTTCGATGCAATGTGTGAGAACGCCACTTCGGGCTCCCTTCGTGAGGTGCCAGCTCTCGACGAGCGGCAGCGGATTCACAGGTGAGGTTTACCCAAGCTCGGAATTTCAAACCTGATGTTTGCTGCCGCGCTTGCGTCCTGGGCGCTCGTTGATTTACCACTTGCACATTCAGCTCATGAATATCGCGCCGTGCCGGACATCGATGGGATGTCATGGAACTCGCCCGCCGGCCGATGGTGAATTTCATCGAACACCGGTGGTCCTTACTCAGGTGCTCTGGCTCGCCGCATATGCCCGGGCTGTAAGTTCGTTCGGAGCTACGAAGACCGCGACCCGCCTGCGCCACTCAAGTGGTTCGGTATCAGTCCCGGCCGGGCGAGGAGGTCAGCCGCGACTTGACCAACCACAGAAAAACGCGAGAGGAAGCCTATGAGAACGATCGCATACCGCCACGCGGCAGTCGTCGGCCTGGCCGCCGCTTCGCTGATCACTGTGAGCTGCAGCAATGGCAAGAGCGTCGACGTGTCGGCACCGCCTCAGGTCGGGGTGAACGCCACCTCCACGTCTAAAACCCCAGCACAGCCTGCCGAGGTGAAGCTCATCGGGGAGAGGGACGTCGAGGTGACTCTGACCGGCCCGATCGCTGCCAGATACTCGTCGGCAACCGACGATCAGAAGAAGGCTCTCGGCAAGCCGCTGACGGGTGACCGCAACGCGGGGACACGGGATAGCGGTTTGGTATTCCAGCAGTTCCAGGGCGGCGTGATCACCGCCAGGAACGGCGAGGCCGGCACGCCCGCGTATATCACCCTGGGCAAGATCCGGGAGGCCTGGAATATCCCACGCGACCAGAGCGGCGTGCCTGCGATCACCGGCAATAACGGTTCGGCGGGTCCGCTGGGCTTTCCCACCAGCGATGTGAACGCCGACGGCGATCTGCTCGTGTCGAACTTCGAGCACGGCAAGATCGAGTACAACCAGAAGACCGGCCAGGTCGATGTGACGGTAAACGGCAAGGTCGTACCATCCGGACTTTAGCCCGAATCAGGTGTTCATCAAACTGCAAATAGGGTATGCGCAGTCAAGCGGCACCGGCCGCGGCAACCCGTAGATCGGAGCGACCGTGATCATCCTCGGCATAATCCTTCTCGTTGTCGGCTATTTCACCGGGATCAGCATCCTGTACACGATTGGCGGCATATTGGTTGTCGTCGGCATCATCTTGTGGATCTTGGGCGCAGTGGGGCGTCCCGTCGCTGGCCGCAAAGTGTGGTTTTGACGCGCGTCATGTCGCGTGGCTTCAGCGAGCTAGGACAGCTGAAGGGCGAATACTGACTAAATAGCCCACAATGAAGCGCGTGGGTGCGACGGGGTAGCGGTGGGCCGGGCTCGAGCTGTCCGGTCTCGATCAGACTGGCGGCCGAATGCTGGTGTCCGCCAGATGCATTGAGACAGCGGCCCAAGTGGCCGTCTCAGTCTTGTTGGCGGTTCTGTTCACCGAGTGCCTCAAAGCTCCCGACGCGCCTCCATGAGCGGAATGTCACGAGCGACCTTCGCGCGCAGTTTCAACCGCGTTCTCGGCCAAACGCCCATGCAATACCTCACCGAGTGGCGCATGACCCTCGCACGCGACCTTCTGCGTACCGACGACGCAAACCTCAACCAGATCGCCACCCGCACCGGCTACGTATCGCCATACGCCTTCGCCGCCGCCTTCCGCCGCCATCACAGGCACCAACCCAGACGATGGAGACAACAGACTCGTCGGGGTGAGGACAACGTCGTGACCCGCACCTGTTAGTCGTGTAACTCCTCGATTCGCCGGGGTCGTCGCCGATCGTTTGATTGTTGCTGCCTGCCGTGGGCCGTCGATGTGTCCGCGTACACGGTGTTTGACAAATCAGTGGAGCCTGCGACATCGACATCGAGTCATTGGGACGGTCGAATGCGAAGGTATGTATGCCATCGAGATCGCCAAGCACGGCGGGCCCGAAGTGCTGAGCTATGTCGACGGGCCCCGCCCCGCACCCGCTGCCGGTGAACTGTTGATCAAGGCCGAGGCGATCGGGGTGAACTTCGTCGACACCTACTTCCGATCCGGCCTGTACCCGCATCATTTGCCGTTCGTGCTCGGCGCGGAAGTCTGCGGCACGGTCGCAGGTGTCGGTGACGGTGTGATGGGCTTCAGCATCGGTCAGCGCGTTGCCACCGCTGACGCCGTCGGTGCGTATGCCGAGTACTGCGTGGCGCCTGCCGATATCGTTGCGCCGGTCCCAGCTGGTGTAGCTTCCGATGTCGCGGCGGCGGCACTGCTCAAAGGGATGACCGCCCACCTGCTGATCAAGTCGGTCTACCCGGTCGAACCCGAGGATACGGTGCTCATCCATGCTGGGGCGGGCGGGGTCGGCCTGATCATGACGCAGTGGGTCACCAGCACTGGTGGTCGAGTCATCTCCACGACATCCACGCCCCGCAAGGCCGAGATGTCACGGCAGGCGGGGGCGGTCGCCGTGCTCGGTTATCCACACAATGCGGCCG
>NZ_DASUHS010000143.1:0-4279 GCF_036273375.1 Mycobacterium sp.
ACGTGCCGAGTTGATCGAGCAGGTGAGAGTGGTCGCGCTGGAGTGTTCCCGATTGGCCCGCAACAACGCCGACTGGTATCGGCTGCTGGATTTGGCCGGGATGACCGACACCCTGATCGCCGACGCCGACGGCGTCTACCATCCGGGATTGTTCAACAACCGCCTGCTGCTCGGCATGAAAGGCACCATGTCGGAGGCCTTATGGCGAATTCGCCATAACGCATCTTATGCGGACCCCGCCGTTATGTCGATCATGCGACGGAAGGTGCCCGCGGCGTTGGTATTTGGTGCGATGATGTCGGCATAATCGTGGACGCTTGATCAGCGTCTCCTCTCCATCCATCTATTCCGTTTTGGAGAGGAGAAGGTTATGACGACAGTTCCGTGTTGGGCTCGGGTGCGTGGTCCGCTGGCACCGTGTGCCGAGGGTTTCCGGGTTGAGTTGGAGCGGCTGGGCTACACGCCGCTGACGGCGGCGACGCATGTGCGGTTGCTGGCGCATCTGAGTCGCTGGCTGGCGCGTGAAGGTGTGGATGGGTCGGGGTTGACCCCGGCGGTGGTGGACGCCTACTTCGCCGAACGCCGCGCGGCGGGCTATGTCGGGCACGTCACCGGCCGGGCGCTGCAGCCGCTGTTGGGCTACTTGCAACGGTTGGGGGTGGTTTCGGTTCCCGCACCGGAGGTCCCGGCGAGCCCGGAGGGACGGCTGCTCGCCTCGTATCGGGACTATCTGATCACCGAGCGGGGACTGGCCGCGGCGACGGTTGAGTTGAATGTGCGGATGGTGCGCCCGTTCCTGGTGGACCGACTCAGGGTGCGGAATGGACGTCTGGATCTGGAACAGCTGACCGCGGGCGAGGTGACCGCGTTCGTGGTCGCGCAGAGCCGGCAGCGACCCAAGTCGGTGCAACGGATGCTGACCGGGCTGCGGTCGCTGCTGGGCTTTTTGCACGTGGTGGGCATCATCGACGGGTCACTGGCCTCGGCGGTGCCCGCGGTGCCCGGATGGACCCAAAGTGGTCTTCCTAAAGCGTTGGACGGTCAACAGGTGGCCGCGCTGCTGGCCTGCTGCGATGAGCGGACCCCGACCGGTCGCCGGGACTTGGCGATCCTCACCGTGCTGGTGCGGTTGGGGCTGCGCGCCGGTGAGGTGGCCGCATTGATGTTGGACGACATCGACTGGCGGCGTGGTGAGATCACGGTGCGGGGCAAAGGGAACCGGCATGATCGGCTGCCGCTGCCGGCCGATGTCGGGGAACGGATCGTCGCCTACCTGCGAGACGGGCGCCCCGGGGCTGCGCAGGACCGGGCGGTGTTCGTCCGCGCGCAGGCCCCCTACCGGGGGTTGACCTCCAACGCCGTGACCACGGTGGTGCTCTGCGCGGGCAGACGGGCCGGGTTGGGCATGATCGGCGCGCATCGGCTGCGTCACTCCGCGGCCACCGCCATGCTGCGTTCCGGCGCGTCGTTGACCGAGATCGGTCAAACACTGCGACACGTCCGCCCGCTCACCACCGCTCTTTACGCGAAGGTCGACCTCGACGGTTTGCGCGGGCTGGCCCGCCCCTGGCCGGGTGAGCCATCATGAGCACGCCACGGCCATCACTGCGCGATTCGCTGGCCGACTACCTGAATCTGCGGCGGGCGTTGGGATTTCAACTCGCCAACGCCGGCAGGCTGCTGGAGCAGTTCGTCGGCTATCTCGAACGGCACGGCATTGACACCGTGACCACCGAGCACGCGGTGCGGTGGGCGACGCTGCCGGCCGATGCATCCCGACACTGGTTGGCGATCCGCCTCAGCGTGGTGCGCGGCTTTACCGTCTACCTGCACAGCATCGACTCCTCGGCCGAGGTCGTGCCGGCCGGTCTGATCCGCCCCGGGGCGTGTCGAGCCACGCCATACCTGTACTCCGAGTCCGAGATCCGATCGCTCATCCAGGCGGCGGGCGCGCTGCGGCCCAGGCTGCGGGCAGCCACCTACCAGAGCTTGATCAGCCTGCTGGCGATCAGCGGGATCCGGATCGGCGAGGCGATCGCACTTGATGACGACGACTTCGATGTCGAGCACGAGGTGCTGGTGTTGCATCACACCAAGTTCAACAAGCAGCGCCTGGTGCCGCTGCACCCGAGCGCGACGCTGGCTTTGTCGCGCTATGTGGACCTGCGGCAACGACTGCTGCCGCGACCGGCCAGCCCGGCGCTGTTTGTTTCCACCGCGGGGACCCGGCTGCTGCACAGCAACATCAGCCTGACCTTCGCTGGCCTGGTCGAGCGGGTCGGGCTCACCCGACGATCGGCGGTGTGCCGGCCCAGAATTCATGATCTAAGGCATGGCTTCGCGGTGGCGACCGTGCTGGGCTGGTACCGCGACGGCGCCGACATCGCGGCGTTGATGCCGCGACTGTCGACCTATCTGGGTCACACCGACCCGCAACACACCTTCTGGTACCTGTCGGCCGCGCCGGAGCTGATGGCGTTGGCCGGGCAACGCCTGGAAGCGTAACTGGCAGGAGGGCGGTCATGAGCACGCTGGCCCCCACCCTGCAGGCGTTCTTCACCGACCGGCTGGCCCGGCAGCGACAAGCCAGCCCCCACACCATCGCCGCCTACCGGGACACGGTCAAGCTGCTGCTGGTCTTCGCCGAACAACGGACCGGCAAGTCTCCCTCCGCTATGGACATCACCGATCTGGATGCACCACTGATCGGCGCGTTCCTCAACCATCTGGAAACCGGCCGCGGCAACAGCGTCCGGACCCGCAACGCCCGGCTGGCGGCCATTCACTCGCTGTTCCGCTACTGCGCGTTGCACCACCCGCAGGATGCCGCGGTCATTCAGCGGGTGCTGGCGATCCCACCCAAACGCTTCGACCGGGCCGTGATCACCTACCTCACCGAGGAAGAGATCACCGCGCTGTTGGCGGCGCCCGACCGCAGCACCTGGACCGGGCGACGCGACCACGCCCTGCTGCTGCTGGGCTGCCAGACAGGGCTACGCGCCACCGAACTCACCGGCTTGACCGTGGGCGACGTGCACCTGGGCAGCGGGCGGCACGTCAGCTGCCTCGGTAAAGGCCGGAAGCGGCGGATCACCCCACTGACCGCCGCCACCGGCACGGTCCTGCACGCCTGGCTCGCCGAACGCGCCGGCCTGCCCAACGATCCGCTGTTCGTCACCCGGCGCGGCACCCCGCTGAGCCGGGATGCTCTGCAACGACGTGTCGCCCGATACGCGGCCATCGCCGCAGCGTCGTGTCCGACCCTGCGGGAGAAGAAAGTTTCGCCCCACGTCTTGCGTCACTCCGCGGCCATGAGGTTGCTCAGCGCCGGTATCGACGTCTCCGTGATCGCGCTATGGATGGGCCACGAGAACATCGCAACCTGCCAGATTTACATCCACGCCGACCTGGCGCTCAAGGAACGGGCACTGGCCCGCACCGCGCCACAAGACGCCCCACCCGGCCGCTACCAACCCCCGGACGCCGTCCTGGCCTTCCTCGACGGACTGTGATTATGCCGAACACCCAACGCCGACAACGCTCGCCACCACGAGCCCACCCGAACCGGTCGGCATAACGGCGGGGTCCGCATAAGAGGCCGAGTTGCATCTGATCCGGTCCCGGCTGACCGCGGGGCTCAACCACAAGGCGGCCAAAGGTGAACTGCGCCAGGGCCTTCCGGTCGGGCTGGATTACGACGAGGACGACAGGGTGGTGCTGTGCGCCAACGAGGCGGTGCGCGAGGCGATCACCACGGTGTTCCGCCGTTTCGACGAACTGGGCTCCGCTCGGCAGGTGTTGATCCGGTTGCGTGAAGACGGTGTGCTGCTCCCGCGTCGGCGCAACGGTTCCAAGCGGATCATCTGGGCCCAAGCCACCTACCCCGCGGTGCACGACTTCCTGACCAACCCGGCCTATGCCGGGGCGTTCCGTGTTCGGTCGCACGCGCACCGAGAAGCGGGTCGACTCCGAGAGCGGGATCGTGCATGCTCGGGATCGGCTGGTACCCCGTGAGCAGTGGGAGGTCCTGATTCCGGATCATCATCGGGGGTTCATCGCCTGGGAGACCTTCGAGGTCAATACCGCCCGGCTGCGCGGTAATTGGCGCCGTCCCCGTGAGCTGGCCGGCGGCGCGGTGCGAGAGGGCCGGGCGCTGCTGCAGGGCCTGCTGCGCTGCGGTCGGTGCGGGCGGATCATGCAGACCAGCTATTCGGGGACCAAGGGCAACTGCCCACGATATGTGTGTGCCCGCGCCAAACAGCTCTACGCCGGTGAGCAC